>JBHIFP010000009.1:0-30064 GCA_046761145.1 Hydrothermarchaeales archaeon (SeqCode) | reverse complement strand
AAAATATAAATAATTTTGCCTTATCAAATCAGAAATCGCACCACAATAAATCTTTCAGACGAGAAAATTCGACCAAGGGTTAACGAAAGATTTATATAGAGAGATGCAAACAACCGTGTAAAATCAACGATTCTCCTAGCTTGGGTTAGCTTTAGATGAGGGTATGGCAGCCATAGCGAGGGGGCCACACCCGTTCCCAGCCGAACACGGAAGTAAAGTCCCTCAGCGATTCGGGCAGTACTATAGTGCGAGAGCCTATGGGGACCCTGAGACGCTGCCAGCCCACTACAATTTTATAAACTGAAGGGCTTGATTTTTTGGCCCTGGTAGTGTAGCCCGGCCTATCATACGGGACTGTCAAAATTAAAAGAGGATAAATATGATGCCAGAAGATTGCAGAACTCCCGTGACTCGGGTTCAAATCCCGGCCAGGGCGCCATTCTACTTAGAGGGAAGTACATGAAACGCTGGGATGAGATGGCAAAGACTTTTTTGGCGATGGGCATGAGACCACGGCCATCTGTGTATTGGGCCCGTAGCTCAGTCTGGGAGAGCATCTGGCTTTTAACCAGGTGGTCGCGGGTTCAAATCCCGTCGGGCCCGCTCGATATTGCTCGAGGCTAGATTGGAGGAGAATATTTGGGATTCAAGATAATGGATCATGAGTTGGTATCGCACCACGAGATAATATCCGACGAAGAGGTTGAAGCTCTTTTGAAGAAGCACAACATATCCAAGGGGCAATTGCCCAAGATCCTCATATCGGATCCGGTCATAAAAAAGATCAAGGCCGAGGTTGGGGACGTCGTAAAGGTGACGAGGAATAGTCAAACAGCTGGCAAGAGCATCCTCTATAGGGTAGTTGTGAAGGAGTGAGGTAAGTATGGATACAAAACCCATTCTGCGCGCCCTCTTGAAGGAGAGAGAACTGGTGAAGCAGCATATCGATTCGTATAATGACTTCATTGATAATAGGCTCCAGGAGATAGTGAATGAGACCGCGAGAATCGAGACCGACATGGATTATGTGGTCAAGTTCGGGAAGATCATAGTCCATAAGGCAGAGGTGACAGAAGCGGAGGGGGCGACGAACAACATAACCCCGATGGAAGCGAGACTGAGGAACTTGAGTTACTTCTCCCCAGTCGAGCTGGAGATGACCCCCGTTAAAGATGGCAAAGAAGGCAATACGGAGATCGTCACCATCGGGATGCTCCCCACCATGTTGAGATCCAAGATATGTAATCTTTATGGTCTAAGTAGAGAGGAGTTGATCGAGGCTGGAGAGGACCCCTTGGATCCGGGGGGTTACTTCATAGTTAATGGTTCTGAGAGGGTCCTGGTGACGATAGAGGATCTGGCACCGAATAAGATAATGTTGGAGAGGAGTCGAAAGTATGCGAGGACAACGGAGGTTGCGAAGGTCTTCTCAAAGAGGAGCGGATTTAGGGCTTTGACGACGATTGAGAGGGACAAGGAGGAGCTTCTCGGAGTATCATTCCCTTCGGTGGTAGGGAAAATACCCTTCATAGTGTTGATGAGGGCATTGGGGCTCGAGAGCGATCAGGAGATCGTGAATACGATATCAGAGGATCCCGAGATCCTCCAGAGGCTATTGGAGAATTTGGAGGCCTATCTCGATGTAAAGACGAAGGAAGAGGCCATGGAGCTGATAGGCATGAAGGTCGCAGCCGGACAGACGATGGAGTATAGACTTAAGAGGGCGGAGCAGGTCATCGACAGGTATCTACTCCCCCATCTGGGCGTCGAATCCGAAGACAGGATCCGAAAGGCACACTACTTGGGTAGGATGGCCGAGCGGGTTCTAGAACTGGCTCTCGGGAGGAGGGAGGAGGACGACAAAGATCACTACGCAAACAAGAGGTTGAGGCTGGCAGGAGATTTGATGGAGGATCTATTCAGGGTCGCATTTTACAACTTGACTAGGGACATAAAATATCAACTGGAGAGGCAGGTAGTCAGGGGCAAGGAGCCTTCGATACAGACAGCCGTAAGAAGGGATGTCTTGACCGAGAGGATACGACACGCCCTAGCGACTGGGAATTGGGTCGGTGGCAGAACGGGAGTTAGCCAGTTATTGGATAGGACGAACTACATGTCCGTTATCTCGCATCTTCGGAGGGTCATATCCCCCTTGAGCAGGTCACAGCCACACTTCGAGGCTAGGGATCTACATCCGACCCAGTGGGGCAAGATCTGTCCGAACGAGACCCCCGAAGGGCCGAATTGTGGGCTTGTGAAAAACTTGGCCTTAGCTGCGGAGTTTTCCACGGGCATAGATGACACGCAACTCCATCCGATATTGTACGATTTGGGGGTAAATCCCATCCAGAGGTTAGGCAGTTAAAATAGGAGGGCGGAATTTGGAAGAGGCAAATGTATTCGTAAATGGCAAGCTCATAGGCACCCATAAAAATCCCTTGGATCTCGTCGAAGAGATCAAAGATCAGAGGCGAAAAGGCAAGATATCGTACCAGATGAATATAGCCTATTATGATGACACCAATGAGGTCATCATAAATACAGATGCTGGCAGAGCTAGAAGGCCCTTGATAGTAGTGGAAGGCGGGAAACCGAGGATAACGGTAAGGCAGTTGAAGGCCCTTGAGGAGGGAAAACTGACGTGGGACGACCTCATTGCCAAGGGGTTCGTTGAATATCTCGATTCGGAGGAAGAGGAGAACGCGTACATAGCCATAACACCCGAGGAACTGACAGAAGAGCATACCCACTTGGAGGTCGATCCAGCGGTCATCTTGGGGGTATGTACCGGTATTGTGCCATACCCCGAGCACAATTCATCTCCTAGGAATACCATGGGGGCAGGGATGGCAAAGCAGTCCTTGGGGTTCTACGCCTCCAACTTCAAGTATAGGACCGATACGAGAGCCCACTTCTTGCATTACCCTCAATTATCTGCAGCAAAGACCGATATAATGAAGAGCATAGGCTACGACGACAGGACGACTGGACAGAACTTCGTAGTAGCTGTACTATCTTATCAAGGTTATAACATGGAAGACGCCGTGATATTGAACAAGGCCTCGATAGAACGGGGCTTGGGGCGATCGACATTCTTTAGGTCGTACGAGGCAGAGGAGAGGAGGTATCCCGGTGGTCAGGTGGACATCTTCGAGCTTCCAGAAGAAGAGATTCGAGGCTATAGATCAGAAGACGATTACAAGGCGTTGGGGGAAGATGGTCTGATAGAGCCCGAATCAGATGTGAGATCCGGCCAAGTGTTGGTGGGCAAGACCTCGCCTCCAAGATTCTTGGAAGAAGTGAGTGAGTATGGGATGATGAAGGAGAAGAGGCGAGAGACCTCTCTTACCGTCAGATATGGTGAGAAGGGGATAGTGGATCTCGTCATGTTGACGGAGAGCTCAAATGGCAACAAGCTGGTAAAGGTCAGGACCAGGGATCTACGGATACCAGAACTCGGCGACAAATTTGCCTCAAGGCATGGCCAGAAGGGTGTGGTAGGATTGATAGTTCCCCAAGAAGACATGCCCTTTACCGAAGATGGCATCATACCAGATCTGATCCTAAACCCCCATGCAATACCTTCGAGGATGACCGTCGGCCAAGTGTTGGAGATGATAGGAGGTAAAGTCGGGGCATTGGAAGGGAGGAGAATCGATAGTAATGCATTCTCGGGGGAAGTAGAAGCCTCTTTGAGAAAACTGTTGAAGGAGAATGGTTTCAAGCATAACGGCAGGGAGGTCATGTACAACGGCATTACTGGAGAGAAGATCGAGGCCGAGATATTCATCGGCATTGCTTATTATTTGAAGTTGCATCACATGGTCTCTGGTAAGATGCATGCGAGATCCCGAGGTCCGGTGCAAGTCCTCACAAGGCAGCCGACGGAGGGCAGGGCAAGGGAAGGCGGCTTGAGATTTGGAGAGATGGAGAGGGATTGCTTGATCGGTTATGGCGCTTCTCTCTTACTCAAGGAAAGATTGTTGGACGAATCGGATAGATATATAATGCAAATCTGCGAAAACTGCGGCTCGGCAGCGGTATATGACAAGATCAGGAATTCCATCTATTGTCCCCTCTGTGGCAGAGGCGGAGAGACGGCAGATGTAGAGGTCTCTTACGCCTTCAAGCTCTTGTTAGATGAGTTGAAGGCCCTAGGAGTAAATCCGAAATTGATACTGGGAGATAGGGCGTGAGGTGACGAGATGATAACGACCCCAAGGAAGATCGAGGGAGTGAAATTTGGTCTATTATCTCCTACTCACATAAGAAAGATTTCAGAGGTCAGGGTAGTCACCGCTGATACCTATGATGAAGACGGTTACCCCATAGAAGGCGGACTGATGGATCCGAGGTTGGGGGTAGTGGATCCTGGCTTAAAATGCAAGACTTGTGGTGGCCGCGTGGGTGAGTGCCCGGGACATTTTGGCCACATCGAGTTGGCTAGGCCGGTTGTTCATGTGGGTTATGCGAAGCTTATCTATAAGATATTGAAATCTATATGTAGGAACTGTGGGCGCCTCAAACTCTCGGACGAGGAGATAAAGAGGGTAAAAGAGGAGATCAGGAAGGCGAGGAAGATCGGTAAGGACGAGAGTAATATCGTTGAAGGGTTGTTCAAAAAGGCAAAGATGGTCAAGATGTGCCCACACTGCGAAGAGGAAGAGTTTGAGATAAAATTCGACAAGCCGACGGCGTATGTAGAGGAGAGGAATAGGCTCTCCTCGACAGATGTTCGAGAGAGGCTCGAGAAGATCAGGGACGAAGAGTTGGAGTGCATCGGATTTGGGGGGGGTGTTGCAAGACCTGAGTGGATGGTTATGACGGTGCTACCCGTTCTACCAGTTACGGCAAGACCTTCCATAACTTTAGAGTCAGGAGAGAGGAGCGAGGATGACCTAACCCATAAGCTCGTCGACATCTTGAGGATCAATCAGAGGTTGAACGAGAATATCGAAGCTGGAGCGCCCCAGCTGATAGTCGAGGATCTCTGGGAGTTGCTCCAGTACCACATTACCACTTATTTCAACAACGAGGTGGCGGGGGTACCCTCTGCTCGACACAGGTCTGGGAGACCCCTCAAGACCTTGACACAACGATTGAAGGGTAAAGATGGACGCTTTAGGAGCAATTTATCCGGAAAGAGGGTCAACTTTTCCGCTAGGACGGTTATTTCTCCGGATCCAAATATCAGCATAAATGAGGTGGGAGTACCCGAGGCCATTGCAAGGGAATTGACGATCCCTGTTAGGGTTACGAGCAGGAATATGGAGTATCTGAAGGGCCTTGTGGCGAATGGACCCGATGTCTATCCGGGGGCCAATTATGTGGAAAGAGCAGATGGCCAGAGGATCAGTTTGGGTAAGATCAAGAAGATCGCCGAGATCTTGGAGAAGATGGAGATCGGATGGAAGGTACATAGGCACTTGCAGGATGGAGATGTGGTCTTGTTCAATCGTCAACCCTCCCTCCATAGGATGAGCATAATGGCCCACGAAGTTAGAGTCATGCCTTATAAGACCTTCAGGCTTAATCTATGTGTCTGCCCTCCGTATAACGCCGACTTTGATGGTGACGAGATGAACTTGCACGCCATCCAAGGCGAAGAAGCAAGGGCAGAGGCAAGGGTCTTAATGAGGGTCCAAGAACAGATACTCTCGCCGAGGTTCGGTGGCCCCATTATTGGAGGTATACACGACCACATATCAGGGGCATACCTCCTTACTAGAAAGGACACAAAATTCAAGAAGAACGATGCACGTCAAATGTTATATATGGCGGGGATAGAAGGGGAATTATCAGACCTTGTTGTGGGGGACGGCGAGGAGTACTACACGGGTAAACAGTTGTTCAGTTTACTTCTGCCAAAGGATCTGAATTTAACGTACTTGGCAAAATGGTGTAAGAAATGCGAGGTTTGTGTGAAAGAGAAGTGCCCGCATGACGCATATGTGGTGGTGAGGAATGGAGAGATACTTTCGGGGGTGATGGACGAGAAGTCCTTCGGGGCATTTGCCGGAGAGCTGTTGGATAGACTGATAAAGGATTACGGGACGAGCGTTGCAAGGGAGTTCTTGGATAAGGTGACAAAGCTGGCCATAATAGGGATAACGAGGAAGGGATTTTCGACGGGAGTGGACGATGAGGATCTACCGAGAGAAGCAGACGAGAGGATTGGGGAAATACTGAGCACCGCAGAGGAGAAGGTTCGGGACCTGATCAACGCCTATCAGGAGGGCATTTTGGAGCATTTGCCGGGGAGAACGCTAGAGGAAACCTTGGAGATGAGGATAATGGGCGTGCTGAGCGAGGCGAGGGACAAGACGGGGCAGATAGCCAACGAGTATCTGACCAAGGAGGCGGAGAGATTGGGGGCGGACAATAGCGCGGTTATAATGGCCATGAGCGGAGCAAGGGGTAGCATTCTGAATTTGACGCAGATGGCTGCATGCATAGGTCAGCAGGCAGTTAGGGGTGAGAGGATCACGCGAGGGTATTTAAGGAGGACGCTACCGCATTTCAAGAAGGGCGACCTAGGGGCTAGGGCGAAAGGATTTGTCAAATCGAGTTATAAAAAAGGTCAAGACCCTCTCGAATATTTCTTCCACGCCATGGGCGGTAGAGAAGGCCTGGTAGATACAGCGGTCCGTACATCCCAGTCCGGATACATGCAGAGGAGGCTGATAAATGCACTGCAGGATCTGAAAGTGGAGTACGATGGAACCGTGAGGGATACCAGAGGCGTGGTAGTAGAGATAGAATATGGTGAAGATGGCGCGGATCCATCTCGGACAGATTGGGGGAATGTCGTAAATGTTAAGAAAGTCATCGATAAAGTCATCGAGGGTAGATCGGCATGAAATTTTTAGATGGTAAAAGGATTGCCAAGACGTTAAAAGAAGTCGAACGGGAGTTCCCGGATAGCATTTACAGAGAGCTAGAAGAGAACTTGAGAGATACCAAAGTTACAGCAGAAGAGCTGGAGGAGATCATAGAGGAAGTCAAAAGGAGATACGAATATTCGTTGATGGAACCCGGGGAAGCGGTAGGAATAATGGCCGCCCAAAGCATGGGAGAGCCCTCTACGCAGATGACTATGCGAACCTTCCACTATGCTGGCGTCGCTGAGTTGAATGTGACCCTTGGACTTCCGAGGATCATGGAGATCGTGGATGCAAGAAAGCAGCCTTCCACGCCCACGATGACGATATTCCTGGGGGAAGAGTATTCCAAAGATGTGGAGAAAGCGAAGGAGATCGCCGCCCAGATTGAAACCACGACAGTGGGCGATGTGGTAGCTAGTGTAGAGACGGATTTGATTGAATCGCAGGTGGTCCTAAACTTGGACGAGTCCGAGGTATCTAGGAACGGAATCGGAGTTGAGGAGATCGTGGAGAGGTTGAATAAAAGCAAAATCAAGGTAAGGGACTGGAGTGATGGAAAGATAATGATCACCGCTAAAAACTCATCTATGAAGGACTTACGGAAGATTGCGAATAAGACAAAAGAGGTTCACTTGAAGGGGATAAAGGACGTAAAAAGAGCTGTAATAAGGAAGGAAACGGGGGAGTATGTGATCTACACTGAAGGGTCAAACTTGAAAGAAGTTCTGAAGATTAAGGGAGTGGACAAGACAAAAACCAAGACCAATCACATCCTCGAGATCGAGAAGGTTTTGGGTATCGAAGCTGCCAGAAATGCCATAATAAATGAGATCCTCGATACTTTGAGCGAACAGGGGTTGAGGGTGGACGTAAGACATATCATGCTCATTGCGGACATGATGACCATCGATGGCACGGTCAAAGCAATCGGCAGGCATGGAGTTTCCGGCGAGAAGGCTTCGGTTTTGGCAAGGGCGGCATTTGAGATTACGGTGGATCATCTACTCAGAGCCGGGGTTAGGGGGGAGTATGAGGAGTTGGAAGGAATAGTCGAAAATGTCATAGTAGGTCAACCCGTGAGGCTCGGAACCGGAATGGTAGATCTAATAATGAAGAAGGAGACGAACGAATGAATGTAGAGAGAGCGATAAGGACTGCGGTGGATACAGGGGACGTGATTTTGGGCACGAAAAGGTCTTTGGCAGCGATCATCGATAAGAAGGCGAAATTGGTGATCGTTGCTTCCAACTGTCCGAAGGAGCTGAAGGAGGATCTTATGCACTATGCCAAACTCTCGAAGGTACACATACACGAATTCGTGGGTTCGAACGTGGATCTGGGAGCTGTCTGCGGTAAGCCCTTCGTCGTCTCCATGCTAGCGGTTGTCGATCCAGGGGACTCTGAGGTATTCGAACTGGCTAGGAGAACATAGATATGGTGATCAAACTCAGGGCAGACGAGCTGGGATACATAACGATCTTTGAGAAGATGACTGGTGCGATAACCAAAGATTGCATCATCGACAATGACGAGAACAAAATTGTTTTCGTCGTTAAAGAGGGAGATATGGGGTTGGCGATCGGAAGGAAAGGAGTAAACGTACAGAGGGTCAGAAAGGCGATCGGAAGGAAGGTAGAAGTCATCGAACATTCTAGCGATCCCGCGAGGTTTGTTATGAACGTATTGCGTCCCCTTAGGGTCAAAGATGTTTCGTTTGCTGATAAAGCAAACAAAAAAATCGCCTTGGTGGATATGGACGATCGCGATAAGATCAGGGCGGTAGGTAAGCGAGGCAAGAATATCCAAAAGATCAGAGAGTTGGTAGGTAGACATTGCGAGATATGCGATGTTGTGATCACTTAGAGAGGAGCGAAGATTATGGGGAAGAAGCCCACAGGCGAGTTTGCCGGGAAGAAGTTGCGACAGAGGAGGCAGCGGTTTAGGTGGAACGACCCCAAATACAAGAGGGGGGTTTTAAAACTCAAGAAAAAATCGGATCCTCTGGAGGGCTCCCCTCAGGCCAGAGGTATAGTTTTGGAGAAGGTCGGAATCGAGGCAAAGCAGCCAAACTCGGCCATTCGAAAATGTGTCAAAGTACAGCTCATCAAAAACGGCAGACAGATCACCGCCTTTGCTGTTGGGGATGGGGCCATAAATTTTATAGACGAACACGATGAGGTTATCGTAGAGGGCATCGGAGGGGCAAAGGGAAAGTCCTATGGCGATCTGCCAGGTGTTCGATACAAAGTCATAAAAGTCAATAATGTTTCCTTGAATGAGATGGTAAGAGGAAGAAAGGAGAAGCCGATAAGATGAGCGATCCATTAAAGATCTTCGGAAAATGGGACATAAGCGAGGCAGAAGTCAATGACCCAGGTCTGAAAGATTATATCAATCTCACGCCGGTATTCTTGCCTCACAGCGGAGGAAGGCATGCAAAGAAGCAATTTGCCAAGTCGAATATCTCCATCGTCGAGAGGCTGATAAACCGGGTCATGGTTACAGGGCATGAAGGCAAAGCCCATCGTAGGACGAGTGGGAGGAATACAGGGAAGAAACAGAAGACGTATAACATAGTCAGAGAGGCGTTTGAGATTATTGAAAAAAAGACCAAAAAGAATCCCGTCCAAATCTTGATAAACGCGGTATCGAATGCATCACCTAGGGAGGAGACGACGAGGATTAGGTATGGGGGCATTGCATATCACCAGGCAGTAGATGTTTCACCACAGCGTAGACTCGACGTGGCGTTGAGGCTGATAACTGTGGGAGCAGCAAAGGCGGCGTTCAAGAATAAAAAATCCATAGCTCAGTGTTTGGCAGAGGAGATCATCGCGGCATCAAAGTATGACAATAGATGCCATTCTATAGCAAAGAAAGAGGAGATCGAGAGGATCTCAAAGGCAGCAAGGTAGGCGATTTCGGTGAGCAGAAGAAAGCAGATGATCGAGAAGATCAAGGAGTTAATGTTCCAACCGGAAAGGATCCGAAACATCGGCATTGTTGCGCATATCGACCACGGCAAGACTACGCTAAGCGACAATCTCCTCGCGGGGGCGGGCATGATATCTGAGGAGCTAGCGGGTACTCAGCTATTCATGGATTTTGACGAGCAGGAGCAGGCGAGGGGCATAACTATAGATGCAGCAAATGTTTCTATGGTCCACGAGTATAAAGGCAAGGAATACCTCATAAACATGATCGACACGCCCGGCCATGTGGATTTCGGAGGGGATGTGACCAGAGCCATGCGTGCCGTCGATGGGGTCGTCGTCGTTGTATGCGCGGTCGAGGGAACGATGCCCCAGACCGAGACGGTGGTGAGGCAGGCCTTGAAAGAGAAGGTGAGGCCCATCCTATTCATAAACAAGGTCGATAGGCTGATTAACGAGCTCAAGCTTACACCGGATGAGATGCAGAACAGGTTCATCGAGATCATAGCGGAGTTCAACAAACTCATTAAGGGAATGGCTCCACCGGAATTCAAAAAGAAGTGGCAGGTCAACGTAAGCGACGGGAGCGTGGCATTCGGTTCTGCATACTACAACTGGGCTATAGGCATCCCCTTGATGCAGAAGACTGGACTTACCTTCAAGGATGTGATAGATTACAATATACAAGGAAAGCAGAAGGAGCTGGCCAAGAAGGCAAGGATACATGAGATCCTGCTGGATATGGTGATAACGCATTTACCAAATCCCTTAATAGCGCAGAAGTATAGGATTCCAGAGATATGGCCAGGGGGGCTAGAAAGCGAAGAAGGTGCAGCTATGGTCGGCTGCGATCCCGAAGGAAAGCTCGCCATGATGATAACCAACATATCGATAGACCCTCACGCCGGCGAAGTTGCTACAGGACGCGTCTTCTCGGGCGAGGTGGATAAGAGCCAAGAAGTCTATCTGTTCAACAAAAAGATGAATACGAGGATCCAGCAGGTAGGCGTCTATATGGGGGCAGAGAGGATTTCAACAGAGAGGGTACCTGCCGGAAACATAGCTGCAGTCACCGGCCTAAGGGACGCAATGGCCGGTGAGACGGTTAGTCAGGCACCAATCGAGCCCTTTGAAGAGATTAGGCACGTCTCAGAGCCCGTTGTGACGGTAGCGGTGGAGGCGAAGAATATGGCAGATCTGCCGAAGTTGATAGAGATCTTAAAGCAGATTTCCAAGGAGGATCCAACGACCAAGGTGGAGATCGACGAAGAGACGGGAGAACATTTGCTCTCCGGAATGGGGGAATTGCATTTAGAGATCATAACATACAGGATCAGGAAGAAGGGCGTGGATATCGACGTCTCCACGCCCATCGTTGTATATAGAGAATCGGTAGAGGGCACTTGTGACCCAGTTGAGGGCAAATCTCCAAACAAGCACAACAAATTCTACCTGACCGTTGAGCCCTTGGAAGAATCGGTTTTTGATGCCTTGGTAGAAGGCGATATCAAATCATCGAGGCTAAAAGGCAAAGAGTTGGGCAAGGCGATCGAAAAATATGGGATGAACAAGATCGATGCAAGGGGCACGGTCGAGGTATATATGAATAACGTCTTCACCGACGTAACGAGGGGTATTCAATATCTGAATGAGGTCATAGGATTGATCCAGGAAGGATTTCACGAAGCGATAGACAACGGGCCATTGGCAAGGGAGAGGGTGCTCGGAGTCAAGGTAAAGTTGGTAGACGTTAAGCTTCACGAAGATTCGATACACCGTGGTCCAGCACAGGTTATCCCGGCAGTCAGGGATGCGATACGCCAAGCGATGATGAATGCGCGTGCTACGCTCCTCGAACCGAAACAAAAAGTATTTATCCAAGTTCCCCAAGATTATATGGGTGCAGCGACTCGGGAGCTTCAGAGCAGGAGAGGCCAAATCCTCGACATGAAGCAAGAAGGTGACCTGGTTATGATCGAGGCAAAGTGCCCCGTGGCGGAGATGTTCGGGTTCGCTAGTGACATACGGTCAGCTACCGAAGGAAGGGCCTTGTGGTCCACCGAGCACGCGGGCTTTGAGAAACTCCCAGTCGAGCTTCAACCGCAAGTTATTAAAGATATAAGGGTCAGAAAAGGATTGAGTTAAGGAGGTAAATGAATGGTAGAAAAACCACACATGAATCTGGTGTTTATAGGACATGTAGACCACGGCAAGTCCACCCTCGTAGGTAGATTGTTGTTTGAGAAGGGAGATGTAAAGAGACACGTTATCGAGAAGTACAAGAAAGAGGCGGAAGAGAAAGGAAAAGCCACCTTCGAGTTTGCGTGGGTGATGGATAGATTGAAGGAGGAGAGGGAGCGCGGCTTGACCATCGATATAGCCCATAGAAGGTTCAATACCGACAAGTACTATTTCACCATCATAGATGCCCCAGGGCACAGGGACTTCGTAAAGAATATGATCACCGGAGCTTCTCAAGCAGATGCCGCAGTTCTTGTAGTGGATGTGAAGGATAGGGACGATAAAGGTGGGCTTATGCCCCAGACCAAGGAGCACGTCTTCTTGGCGAGGACCCTTGGCATAAATCAGATATTGGTGGCCATAAATAAGATGGACGCCGTAAAATACGATCAAAAGAAGTACGAGGATACGAAGAAGCTGCTGGAAAGCCTATTCACGATAGTCGGTTATAAGGCGGGGCAGATAAGCTACATCCCGACCTCCGCGTTGAAAGGAGACAACGTCACGGAGAAGGGCAAGTTGGATTGGTCTGATGGTCCAGTCTTCCTCAAAGCGCTCGACGAATTCAAAGTGCCAGAAAAGCCCATCAAGCTGCCTCTCAGATTACCGGTTCAAGATGTCTATACGATCACTGGAATCGGCACGGTTCCCGTAGGAAGGGTTGAGACAGGCGTAATGAAGCCCGGGGATAAGATCATCTTTGAACCTGCCGGGGCTGTCGGAGAGGTAAAGACCATAGAGATGCACCACGAATCGATACCCAAGGCGGAGCCGGGCGACAATGTCGGCTTCAACGTTAGAGGAGTAGGTAAGAACGATATAACTCGCGGAGATGTAGCAGGCCACACCAAAAATCCCCCCACCGTAGCAAAGGAGTTCAGGGCACAGATAGTGATACTTCAACATCCCAGTGCAATAACCGTGGGGTATACCCCTGTCTTCCACGCTCACACGGCCCAAATAGCATGCAAGTTCAAAGAGCTTCTCGCTAAACTGGATCCGAAGACGGGCAAGGTCTTGGAAGAAAATCCAAAATTCTTAAAAAGCGGAGATGCAGGAATAGTTGTGATCGAGCCGACGAGACCCATGGTAATCGAGAATGCCAAAGATATCCCCCCGATGGGTAGATTTGCGATCAGGGATATGGGCCAGACGGTTGCAGCCGGGATGGTCACAAAAATCACCCCGGCAAAGTAACTTTTTCTGGAGGTTTTGGGGTTGCAGAAAGCCAGGATAAAGTTGAGTAGCTCGGACCACAAAAAACTGGAGGATGTCTGCAATCAAGTAAAGGAGATTGCCCAAAAGACGGGCGTGGATATATCGGGCCCCATACCTCTGCCGACGAAGAGATTACGCATACCCGTGAGGAAGTCGCCTTCTGGCAACGGTACTGCAACCTGGGAAAAGTGGGAGGCGCGCATCCACAAGAGGCTCATAGATATCGAGGCCGATAGCAGGACTATGCGCCAAGTCATGCGAGTCAGGGTCCCTGACGGTGTCAATATAGAGATCGAGCTCAAAGAATAGGCAGGTGCCTTCTGTCCCACATTTTAAGAAAATTATAACTACCAGTTCTTTGATACTCTTTTTTTAAGAAGGAGAGAATATAGATGCCGGGGTAGCCAAGCCCGGACTACGGCGCAGGCCTGGAGATTTTTTAATAATAAAACCGGAGAGCCTGTGTTCCATCTGGAACGCACGGGTTCAAATCCCGTCCCCGGCGCCTCTCAATTACCTATGTTATACATTAGTTTGACAGTTGTTTTCCGATTTGGAGTTGCATATAGGTTTAGAACCTTTCAACTTCTTTGATTTCTGAACACGCCTCAGAGTTACACTATACTTTTGTTACTGGATTTGCAAGATTCCCTACACTCCGGAAATAGGGTTTGAGTTTTCGAAAGATATAGATCTCCGCACCTCTATCTACATCCTCTAACCTCATCTTTCACTGCTTGGCTTTGCTCAGATCACTCTTTTGATGTCTTTAAATCTATCGTAGTGGTCATCAAGGGAGTAGATTTCTTCGATTTTTTTTCTCTTCATGGTCAAGACATTGTAGGCATCTACAAAATCAATGCCATACTGTGATGAGAGCTCTATGGCATCTCTGCATAGGATACTCTCGACATCCAGGAGCTTGAGACCCTGACAGTCTAAAAGTGATATTATCATGTCCGTCGTCTTTTCGTCGTCGAGTTTCTCTCTCTTTTTCAGGATATGCACGATCTCTGCCACCGTAAAGACGCTGGTAGCTACATTTTCCTCCCCCTTTTCTACCTGCTCCATTATCTCGAGGCACCAATTGTGATATCCTCTCGGCTCTCCTGTCATGACGCAGAGAGGGACGCTCGAATCTATGTACCTCAGTTTCATACCCCTTTACCTGAAGGGCGATTCCTTGTGGAGTAGCTTCACCGCATCTCCAGAGCCTTTGAGGGCCCCCTTGCATTCCCTCACGAAAGACTTCCTGGGCAAGGACTTCACTATCTTGAACTTTACCCTGTCCCTGGGCTCAAGTCCCAATTTATCTCTGAGTTCCTTAGGTATCGTTACTCTTCCCTTTGTATCCACTTCTCCAATGATTTCTACTTCTGACATTGTTCCCACTTATAAGAAAATCCCACACTAACGTCAACTAAAATTCATGTAATGTTTACTATCCAACTTCATCTTAATATAGCACCCAGTTTTCATAGGACTAGAGTAGTATTGAAACAGCACAGCACTATTTTACCATTAGAATTCCTTGTTCAGATTTAGAGGGGAGGGAATACTTTTCCAACACTCTCACAATCCATAAATATAGATCAAATAGGAGACAGAAGCAGGGTTTCAGCGAATATAGGGGGATGAAGCTCCTTATGAGGCACGACACTTGGCTGCAGGCGTTGTCGAGTTAGGCATATGGAGGCGGCAATAAAGGTTGCAAATCTTATCAAAAGTGATAGAGGAAGGTTGTGCAAAAATATGATGATATCCGAAAAAATAGAAAGGATGATAGAGGAACGTAGAAAAGAGGTCGAAGAGGCTGACGAGATGTCCAATCTGTTAAATCGGCTAATAAACCACATCAGCGATTGGAGGGATTCGGAGGCTTATCCCATCGAAAAGCCCATAGGGGGGTTTAAGGCCCCTTTCGATAAAGACGACCTCGCTTACAGGCAGGGATACGTTCTTGAGAATGCTGATGAAAAGCACTTATACGTGGGGATAGATGGGTCCCAGTGCTCGAACGAGGGCTATACCAAATTCGCTACCATAATTTATGGAGGTATTGTCCTCCACTCCATCGGCGAAGAGGGAATATACGAAAGCCTAGAAGTGGCGAATGTGCCCCGAGTCACCAAACCTTGGGGCATAGATTGCGAGAGGTTCATAATGGAGGCGACGATAGCGAGATGCATAGGGATCAAACTGCTGGGAGAGGAGCTGACGGACTGCCTAGGCTGTGCGTTCACAGACTTGTGCGGGATCAAGTCTTTTGATAAAGATTACTCAGACCTCAAGCCCATAATTTTTATGGATTATCCCTTAGAGACCTCATGGTTGGAAGGGTTTCGTGATGGCGGGGATGTCCAGTCTCGCATCTCGGCCCATAAGAAACTCTTGAAGTTTTCTAATGATGTGGGCATTCCAGTCATAGGCATCGTGTCTTCCTCTCGGAGTAAAGATCTCTACACCCGAATCCTCGATGAGATCAATGAGGAGTATACACCCGGAATTGCCCTCGAGAACATGATACAGACTACCATGGATCCAATAACGGAGACCCTTGTAAAGTGGGTGTTAGAGCATAGAGATCGATCCGAGCCACTCCTCAAAAAGGGGTTTGCAGTCGAGAAGCTGATAAACTCCCTATTCGATTATCAAGACTTTTATGACGACTGGAAGATACTCAGAAGTTTCAGTCCAAATATAGGCGATAGGACGTCTGCCTTCAGGTCCACGCGCGAGGAGACACTGGAGTGGTACCCCTATCCAATAGACTTCTTCTTCGTCAATACCTACCCCGATTGGGCAAGGGTATCCTACACAGGTTGTGGGGATCCAAAGGAAGCATATCATCACTTTCTGATCCAGAGCGCTGGGATGCAGTTCTTCTATCCCTTTATTCTTCATAGAGTGCACCATGAAGTTGCGGCCAGACCTGAGCTCAGGATGCTCATAGAAGACAGGATCGCCATGCTCATGGGGGGCGAGATCAGCGGTAAGTTGCTATCGAAGAGGATAACGATGTGAGGTCATCGAGATGGTAGGCGAGACGGGCAGTCAAGAGAAGTACAACGTCGTAGAGGGTATGTTCTTCAGTGCTAGCCACAAAGCGGAACTTTCCGATATAGAGAAGGGTGATTTTGTAAAGTTCACCTTCAAGGGAAAGGAGTACCAAGGGATCATTTTGGATCTCAACACAAGGATACCCCCCTCCGGAGGGCCCAGATCGCCTGAGGACGGATTCGAGGGTAGCTTCTTCCACCACACCCTCTCCAAGACCACCTCATACAATGGCAGAATCCTGATCACATCCCATAAAAGCGAGATATTGAGGAAGGGGACCGATGGTAGACTGATCTACCCCTTCCTAGCCATAGAGAAAGTGGATGAGGATGGAATCAGAGAGGTTATCGACACTACCAATTATGACTTCTTATTTGCTGTCACCCAGGCCATAGATACCTTCGATACTGTAGACCTGATAATAAGAATTTATGGCAAGATTAAAGGACTACCGAACTTCATAGAGGAGGAATTCAGGACCAGAGCCATTGAAGCATTGGTACTTGCGAATATCGAACTTAATTCTGGCTTCGTGGGGGAATTTATTAGAGATATATCCGAGAGCCAGATAAAAGGCGTGGTCTTGGATCAGGACGGGAATACTCTCGAAGTTTTGCCGGCAGATGGTGGCCTCAGGATGGGAGACCTCGTGTTGATTCATAGCAAAAAGGGCATCTTTGTGGCGCAAGTGGATGACTTCAGGACCAACAAGATAGTCATAAGGGGGCTCGAGAAGTGGGAGAAATCCGAGGATGGAGAGCACTACACGCCCTTTTTGGATCAGGTTGAGAGGGGGGCTGTGATTACCGGTTTAGTATCCGATTTTATGACGGATTATGTACATACTCCCGAAACCCTCGTCAATCCCATCTCCATAGGTGAATTTTATTATGGAGGGGAAGCCTTTCTCGGTCTCCATACCCTCGGCAGACAGGGTATGCTTGTAGTGGGCGGAGTGGGCCAGAAGAAGACCTCCTCGCTATTGTCAATTATCGAGAGCACCATAGAAAAGACGGAAAATCTGAGCTTCCTTATCATAGACTTGAACGATGAATATGCTACTGAAAATATCATTAGATTGGCCAAAGAGCGCAGAGGGTTTAGCAAGATACCAGTAGAGGAGATAAATGAACCGACTATCTTATCGATCAAGGATTTCGATGGGTTCTGTATGGAGCATGGCTTGAAGGGGAGTAGCAAAGTCGACCATAGGAAGCAGTTTATGGGCTCTGCCTTCGGCTATGAAAAAGAAGGAAAGAGGATAAATTTATCCAAGGAGTGCTTTTTGGATATAGCCGGAAGGGTCTACAACAAAGAAAAGAGGGCAGAGATCATATCGTGGGTGAAGGGACTCCCAGATGAGCTATTCGAGACCTCAGGGTCCATCGATGTAGAAGGGGTTTTGGGTGTAATCAGAGATAATACGGTGACCATAATAGACTGCTCCACTCAACTCGCCTCTACTCAGAAGAAGATGATGTATACAAAGTGCGAGGCCCTCTTCAGAGCGCTATTGGATAATGCCCAGACCCTTAAGCGTTTCGCATGTATATTGGTAATCGATGAGGCCCACTTCTTTGCCCCTCAAACCTCGGTATTCATTCCAGTGGGCTTCAAAGACGAGGTCAGGAAGACCCTGCTGGAGATCGCCACCATAGGGCCCAGAAATCTTTTGGTCCCGTGGGTATCTACCCAAAGGCTGGCCGCGGTGAACAAGACCCTCTCCACCCAGATGGGGCAGAACATCTTGGCCTTTAACCTAGAGGATGTGGACAGAACTAGATTGGAGGAGATCGTGGGTAGGCAGGTCGGCTATGTGGAGAAGCTCCACCCTGGAGAGTGTTGGGTCAAGAGCCTCGGCTTGAAGACCCCTCAAATAGTGAAGATCAACATCCGCGACTATCCAAAATCCGGTGAAGTGAACTTCGTCGAGAAATCTGGATTCAAGGAAGACGGGATACTACGGTGAAAGATTCTTAGACATCGCTTGAATCTGTAGTTCAATTGCGAAAGTAAAACTATCAATCCGGCACTTCAATATCTCTTTTCTGAATGAGTAGATAGACAATCCAAAGTATTATTAATATTCATATCGTTTCTATTAAGCATGGTCGGGAACAAATCAGTTTCAGCTTATAAAGTCATTCGTGATTCGGTACATGGAGATATATTCTTAACGGAGCTTGAACTTGAAATTGTGGACACTCCCGAATTCCAACGTCTGAGAAGGATCAGGCAGTTAGGAATGACACATCTGGTGTATCCAGGGGCCAACCATACCCGATTTGAGCACTCATTGGGCGCGTTGCACTTGGCAGGGAGGATAGCAGGGAATCTAGAGCTGGACAAAGAGGATGAGAGGCGTATCAGGGTCTCTGCCTTATTGCACGACATAGGTCATGGCCCCCTCTCCCATACCTCCGAGGAATTACTAGAACGATATTTGGGGCATTCTCATGAGGAGATTACAAAGGATATAATTGCCAATTCACAGATAGGGCAAATTCTGGAAAGTGAGGGGGTGGACATAGGCCTAGTAGGGCGAATTATAACTGGAGAAGAAAAGCCCCTGGGTGAGATAGTCTCTGGTGAGTTTGACGTAGATAGGATGGATTTCTTGGTCAGAGATGCACATTATACTGGAGTCGCATATGGCATAGTAGATCTCGACCGCCTAATCAACACCATTGAGATATCCAATGGCTCTCTGGTAATAACGGAGAGGGGGCTTAGAGCGGTTGAAGCGTTGCTTGTGGCGAGATTTCTGATGACTCCCACAGTTTACTTCCACCACGCAAGCAGGGTAGCAGATGCTATGTTTTTGAGAGCCACTGAGAAGGCCATAGAGGACGGCGTCTTGGACTACAATGAACTTTATGAGATGGATGACTACGACATCCAAAATCTATTCAATAATTCATCCGGATATGTACACGACATTGGTGGCATGTTCGCCCAGAGGAGGCTCTTCAAAAAGGCGGCTTTATTATTCAGAAACGACCTCGATGAAGGGGTGGTCGAAACTCTGGTCATGCTCAGGAATAACCTCACCAAATGGAGGCGGATAGAGGCGGAGATGGCAGAGGATTGCAACGTTGCTAGCGGATATATCATACTGGACATCCCCCCTATGCCCGAATATAGGGAAGGTGAGGTCTTTATATCGAGGGATGGGGAGACCCTGAAGCTAGAGGATGCATCGCCTCTGGCAGGAATACTGAGAGAAGCCCATAAGAATCAGTGGAGCGTGGGGATATATACACCGAAAGAGAATCTAGATAAAGTCTCAAAGGCATGCAGGGAGTTAGAGAGGTATTCGCGGTGATGGCATGAGAATAATCGTCGCTGTAACGGGGGCATCGGGGGTAGTGTATGGTGTTAGGCTTATCGAGGCCTTGGAAGAGAAGAAAATTGAAAGGCACTGCATAGTCTCTGATGCTGCAAAGAGGATAATAAGGCACGAGCTTGGTGAAGAATATCTAGACAGATTGAGAGACTGTTATGGGCAGGATGAGATAGATGCACCCCTCGCCAGCGGGTCTTTTAAGACAGATGCAATGGTCATAGCACCTTGCAGTATGAAGACTTTAAGTGCGATAGCCAATGGATTCGCGGATAACCTGATCACGAGGAGTGCCGACGTTATGATTAAAGAAAAGAGAAGGCTCATACTCGTGCCTAGGGAGACGCCTTTGAGCACCATCCACTTGCAGAATATGCTGAAATTATCTGAGCTGGGAGTTATTGTACTACCCGCCATGCCCGGATTTTATCATAAGCCAAAGGATACCCAAGAGATCATCGATTTCGTCGTCGGCAAGGTCTTGGATTCACTGGGCATCGAGAATGACCTATATGAGCGGTGGGGAAAATAGAAGGGCGATCACATGGATCTGAGGATGTTTATCAAGAGCGATATCGTGATAAAAGAGAAGGCCTCTACGGAATACGAAATCCCGAGGAGGCTCTTTGAAGATCCCGATAAGACGATACTATTCGAGAACGTTGAAGGAAGCGATTTTAGAGTTGTGGGCAACCTATGCACAAGTAGGAATGGGCTCTGCCGAGCTTTAGGGACTTCAAAAGAGGACTATATAAAGCACGTGTTAAGTGCCATTGAAAATCCCATCGATCCCGCGGTAGTCGAGAACGGAGAATGCCAGGAAATAGTTTTGGAAACGGATTTGAGCAAGATCCCAATTTTGAAGCACTTCGCGAGAAATGGTGGAAGGTACATAACTTCTGGGATCGTCATTGCCGATGACGAAGAGTTTGGGAGGAATGTCTCGATTCATAGGATGATGGTCATCGGCAGGAAGAGATTGGCTGCGAGGCTCGTTGAGAGGCATCTCCACGAGTACCATCAGAGGGCTGAAGAGTGCGGCGAACCTTTGGAGGTGGCAATCGCCATCGGCGTTCATCCGACGATCTTCTTTGCATCCGCGTATTCCGTGTCGAAAGGTTATGATGAGTTCAGGTTGGCTTCTTCTTTAGCCGGAAAACCTTTGGAGCTCGTCGAGTGCAAAAGTGTAGACCTCCAAGTACCTAGATATGCCGAGATAGTTTTGGAGGGGAAGATGCTGCCCCATGAGCGCACAGACGAGGGACCTTTCATGGATATCACGAAGACCTATGATATCGTGAGAAAACAACCGATCATCGAGATCTCAAGGATAACCCATAGAAAGGACCCGATCTACCATGCTTTACTACCTTCCAGCAAGGAGCACAAGATATTCATGGGCATGCCCCGAGAAGTGAGTATCTTCGGCTCCGTTCAGAAGGTGGCAGATGTCAGTAATGTATGCTTGACGGATGGTGGTTGCAACTGGCTTCATGGAGTCGTGTCGATAAAAAAGGAAAAATCGACGGATGTGAGAAGAGTCATCGAGGCGGCGCTGGATGGGCACCCGAGCATGAAGCACGTCGTGATAGTGGATGACGATATAGATATCTTCGATCCTTCTGAGGTCGAATATGCCCTCGCCACGAGATTCCAAGGAGATCGCGATATGGTTGTGATCAAAGGCGTTAAGGGCTCTTCTCTCGACCCCTCTGCGGGCGAAGGTGCAATAACAACGAAACTGGGGTTTGATGCCACAAAGCCCCTCGATAATCTAGATACTTTTGAGATGGTAGGAATTGACAAATAATAATGGTTCTAGCTTCTTTTATACTTCGAGATAGGATATTGTGGAAAGTGGAAGAATGAGTGAATCAATCGCTGGAGTCCAAACTGAAAGAGCGCATACGAAGGACGTCGAGGATGTCCTATCGAACCTCAAAACATCGCGTCAGGGGTTGGATAGGGAAGAGGTAGAATCCCGTTTGGACGAGTTTGGGCCGAACGAATTGAGAGAGAAGAGGAAGGTAACACCCCTCAAACTGTTCTTGAGCCAGTTCGCAAACCTTTTTATACTCCTCCTCTTGGCTTCCGCGGCGATTTCGGCTGTTATAGGAAATGTCCACGATGCAATCGCCATTTCACTGGCCGTGTCGATCGTAGCTACCCTAGGATTTATCCAAGAATATAAATCAGAAAAGTCCATCGAGGCGTTGAAGAGACTCGCACCCCACGAGACCCATGTGATAAGGAGCGGTGAAAGCATAAAAATCCCAGCGAGATATCTGGTCCCAGGAGATATAATCTCGTTGAATATTGGGGATCGGATTTCCGCCGATGCGAGGTTGCTCGAGGTCACCGATTTGGAGGTGGACGAATCTATCCTAACCGGCGAGTCTAAACCGATAAAGAAAAAGACCTCTGCCGTCCCAGAAAAAGTGCCCATTGCGAAGAAGTCCAATATGGTCTTCTCGGGCACCGTGGTGACAAATGGGAATGGAAAGGCCGTAGTCGTTGCGACGGGCGAGAAGACGGAACTGGGTAAGATATCGGAGATGATCCAAAGTGTGGGGGAGAAACAGACACCACTCCAGGTAAAACTGGATCAATTCGGAAGGCAGTTGAGCATTTGGGCGATATTCATCTGCATCTTCGTCTTTCTCGTAGGCATTTTTACCGTCGGGGGCATGTTGGAGATGTTCACAGCTGCAGTAGCCTTGGCGGTGGCGGCTATCCCGGAAGGCCTGCCGATAGTCGTGACGATCACTCTAGCCCTCGGGGTCACGAGGATGGCGAGGCGCAACGCGATCGTGAGGAAGCTACCGGCCGTTGAAACCTTGGGGTGCACCACAGTGATCTGTAGCGACAAGACGGGGACCTTGACCCAGAACGCCATGACCGTGAGGAAGGTATATACCCACGAACTGATCGAGGTAACTGGGGTGGGATATGAACCCAACGGGACATTTCTCAAAGGGGGTAAAGAGGTTGATGTCCAGAAGAATCGACACTTGCAAGAACTCTTAAGGATCGGCGTGTTGTGCAACAATGCAGAAATCTCAAATAATCCCGAGACCGGAGTAAGGGTGATAGGACAACCCACTGAGGGCGCCCTTTTGACCGTTGCATCGAAGGGAGGGATAGACTATAATCTGGTCAGAGGGAGGAACGAGAAGATTCAGGAGTACCCCTTTAATTCCAAGAAAAAGCGCATGTTGACGGTGCATATGACCCCAGACGGCGAGAAAGCTGTCTATGTGAAAGGAGGCGTGGAAGTCCTCCTCTCGATGTGTACCCATATCTACGAAGAAGAGGGGAAAGTACCTCTGGGGAAGGATGAGAGGAACAAAGTCCAGCGGATTCACGATCAATTGGCAAAAGGGTCTCTCCGTGTACTGGCTTTCGGATATAAGAAACTTCCTGAGAAGGGCGAATACGATCAGAAGGATCTTGAAGTTGGCTTGGTCTTCGTGGGCCTCATGGGCCTCATGGATCCCCCAAGGGAAGGGGTCAAAGAAGCGATAGAGACGTGCAAAAAGACCGGAGTGAAGATAGTCATGATCACCGGAGATGCAAAAGAAACGGCGATATCCATAGCAAAGGATCTCAATATCTACAAGAAGGGGGACATAGCCCTCTCAGGCCCTGAGTTGGATAAGCTCTCCGATGAAGAATTCGAAGGGGTCGTAGATAAAATAAGCCTCTATTGCAGGGTTTCCCCCGAGCACAAGATGAGGATCGTCCAAGCATTGAAGGCAAGGGGCCACGTGGTCGCCATGACAGGAGATGGCGTGAACGATGCCCCCGCTTTGAAGACCTCTGATATAGGGATTGCCATGGGCAAGACAGGAGCCGACGTGACGAAAGAAGCGGCGGATCTCATATTGGTCGATGACAACTTCGTGACGATAGTAAATGCGATTGAAGAGGGAAAGTCGATATACAACAACATAAAACATTTTCTGAGGTTTCAACTCTCCACAAATGTGGCCGCATTGGCTACGATAGCCACATCGACGCTGATGGGGCTCCCATTGCCGTTAAATCCCATTCAGATACTCTGGGTGAACATCATTATGGACGGCCCGCCAGCTCAGAGTCTGAGCATGGAGCCAACGGATCCGGAGGTTATGGGGAGGCCCCCCCGCGATCCAAACGAGAGCATTTTGTCCAGAAAATTGATCTTCGATGTGGCGTTTATATCCTTCTTGATGTTCATCGGGACTCTGGCGTTGTTTAAATGGGAGCTGTCGATCGGTACAACGGAGATAAAGGCTAGGACGATGGCTTTTACGGCATTTGTGATGTTTCAGATGTTCAATGCGTTCAACTGCAGGTCCGAAGATAAGTCCCTCTTCTCCCTAGGGCTTCTGACCAATAAATACGTGATAACGGCCGTTCTAGGGGCTGTAATAGTTCAAGCAACAGTCGTCCATACAACCCTGCTCCAGGGCATATTCAAGACGGTCGCATTGACAGCGTTTGATTGGGGATTGATAATCTTGATCGCTAGTACGGCTTTCCTTGCTGACGAAATTAGAAAGAGGTTGATGTGAGGAAATATGCACCTTACAAGAGAAGAAGAAGGGATTCTTCGAGGAGAGGGAGGCGAAGGGAAGAGGAAGGCCATGGAGATCCTCGTTGCATTGGGCGACATTCACGATGCCGATAGATTGATAGACGTCTCGAGCGTTCAAGTCTCAGGGGTATCTTATAAGACCATCGGCGATGCTGGCCTGGAGTTCCTGAAGGATTTCGCATCTACTGGCGTGAAGGTCGAGGTTTTGACTACTCTGAATCCCATGGGCGTAGACCTGGAGTCGTGGGACGAGCTCGGGTTTTCAGAGGCATTTGTAGAGAGGCAGAAGGAGATAATTGAGGCGTACACGAATATGGACATCTTGCCGTCGTGCACATGTGCGCCATATCTACTCGGAAATCTGCCAAAGTTTGGAAAGAGCATATCATGGGCTGAATCTTCCAGCGCGATCTTCGCCAATTCCGTCATCGGGGCGAGGACCAACAGGGAGAGTGGTATCTCCGCCTTGGCTTCGGCCATCATGGGAAAGACGCCTAGGTGGGGCTTGCACTTGGACGAGAATAGGAGGGGAACTTTTATTGTAGATGTCCAAACCGAAATGAGTAGCCCAAGCGATTATGCCGCTTTGGGGTATAACATCGGAAAGAATTTTGACGGAATTCCGGTTTTTAGATCTATAAGGCCGTCTTTGGACGATATGAAGGCCTTGGGTGCCGCCCTCGCAACCGGTACCATAGAGATGTTTCACGTCGAAGGGGTCACTCCTGAATGTAGCGCTTTAATCGAAGAGGGGGAATTGGAAAGGACCAAATTTGGGGATGAGGAGCTGGAAGATACATACGAGACGCTGAATACAACCGAGGACCCAGACCTGATCTGTATAGGCTGTCCCCACTGCAGTATCGAGGAGATTCGAAAGGTCATTGAGGCGAATCCGGAGAGGGAGACCTGGATATTCACTCCTAAAGAGAACAAGGCCCTAATGCAGAAATATGTAAAAAATGAAAACATAAAGATCGTTTCGGACACTTGCATGGTGGTCTCCCCCTTGGAGGATATCGGAATAAAATCGATAGGGACGAATTCGGCAAAGTGCGCATTCTATTCTCTGAACCTCTCTGGGTTGGGCGTGAAGTTCGATAGGATGGAGAACTTGATCAAATGAAGATCAAAGGTAGGGTTGTATCTAAGGGCACAGCAGAAGGCGAAGTTATATTATCTCGAAAGCCCATCACATTTTTGGGGGGCGTCGATGCCAAAACGGGTATCGTGATCGAGAGGGGTCATGAGTTAGAAGGCAAAAATATAGCCGGAAGGATCTTGGTCTTCCCCAAAGGAAAAGGCTCTACCGTCGGAAGCTATGTGATCTATCAGATGAAGAAGAACGGCACAGCGCCGGCCGGAATAGTGAACCTCGAGGCAGAACAGATAGTTGCTTCTGGGGCGATCATATCCGAGATACCCATGATCCATAGGTTGGAAAGAAACCCCATCGAATTTCTCAGAGAAGGCGAGCGCGCGGTTCTCAATGGGGATGAGGGTTATATCGAGGTGGAGCGTTGACCAATACCAAAGAGTTCTTCATGAGGGACGCAGAGGCCATAGAGGCAGATGAAGCCCTTATAAATTCCTTCAAGGCCAAGGTCGAGAAGGGGTTCGAGATCCTCGATGTTTCCGCCGAGGAGAAGTCGATATCTCTGAAGGTCGAACCGCGCTATTCCCATGAAGAGTCCTTTTCTCTAGTTCACAGTGAGTTCGTTGGAACGGACTTTTTTCTCCTATATAGGAGAGAAGAGGGATATCTCGACCTGACGATCCTAAAAAAGTTGGTCAAGAAGCGGAAGATCAGTCCCCAAATACACACCATCCTCTTGATCGCGACGTTCATCACGGTGACTTGGGCGGGGTATATATGGTGGGCAGATGCAAATTTTCCTCAGAGCGTGATGTTCGCCATCGCTTTGATGGCGATTTTGGGGGGACACGAGGTTGGCCATACACTTATGGCCAGAAGGCGGAGTATCGATTCCACGCTACCCTTCTTCATACCGGCCCCCCCACTTTTCCCCTTCGGTACCTTTGGTGCTGTAATATTCATGAATTCCCCAGTACCGAACAGAAAATCCTTGCTGGATGTCGGGATGTCTGGGCCCATCCTAGGATTTTTACTCTCTCTACCTTTTGTGATAATCGGGCTAGAATATTCGCGAGTTGCCATAGCGGTACCAGAAGAGGCGCCTTTCGCCTTGGGACCTTCTCTCCTATTTTTATTCCTCGTACGGCGCATCCTCGGTAGCGGTTCGCCTTTCGTCACCTTGCATCCCTTGGCGGCAGCTGGATGGGCGGGATTTTTCGTCACCGCTTTGAATCTTTTGCCGATGGGGCAGCTGGATGGCGGGCACGTGGTCAGGGGCGTTTTTCCGAGATATTACAAAAAGATTTATTATGGTATCGCTGTGCTATTGCTCCTTTTGACAGCTTTATGGCCTGGATGGCTCCTCTGGGTGGTGTTGATAGCGATCATGACGAGGTTGGACCACCCTGGGCCTCTGGACGACGTCACCGAGTTGGATCAAGGAAGGAGAATAATGGCCATGGTCATTTTGGTCATCTTCATCCTTTGCTTTATGCCCCTGCCCGTAATACCCACGGAGATGTTGAGGTTCATTTGAGGACGTCATATGAATGTACAAGAAGAGTGCTTCGCCTGTCTTTTGAGCCAAGGCCGCAGGGCCATCGACCTTGCCGGCGTTGAGGGAAGAGAAAGGAAAGATATGCTCGAGAAAGTTCGCGAATTTTTGGAGGGGAACTTTTCCGAGGACGAAATACCGGCCCGAATCGGGACGGAGCTCCAACGTCTGTTGGAGGAAAATACCGGAGTAAAGGACATACTGAAAGCGAAGAAGAGGCGCTCGAATGATATCGCCCTAAGCCTTTGCAATAGGGCATCGGAAATCGTGGAGGACTCGAGCGATCGGCTGAGGCACGCCGTCAAGGCCGCTTTGGCTGGAAATCTCATAGACTTCGCGGTTCACAATGCGGACGTAAAACAAGGGGTGCTGGAGGATGCACTTGAAGACCCCTTGATCATAGACGAGATCGACAAAGCCAAAGGGCTTTTTGAAAAATTTAATAACGTGCTCTATATCTGTGACAATGCCGGCGAAATCGCGTTCGATAAGATCTTGATTCGTGAACTCAAAGGGATCGGACTAAAAGTCACGGCTTGCGTCAAGCCCGGCCCGATAGTGAACGACGCGACGATGGAAGACGCTACCTATGTGAGCTTAACTGAAGCGTGCGAGGTCATCGATACCGGTTCTGCAGCCATCGGTACAAGGCTCGACGAGTGCTCTCAAGAGTTTTTAAGAAGGTTTCGCGAAGCGGAGATAATTATATCCAAGGGTCAGGCAAATTTCGAGACGCTCCACGACGTGAGGGACAGAAACATCATCTTCATATTGAAGGCAAAGTGCAAGCCAGTGGCCAGGTTTTTGGGCGTGGAGGAGAATAGCAGCGTGGTGAGAGTCAATGAGGTACAAAGGTTGTGAGATCCTCGTGAAGAGAGGGGATTTGACCGAAGAAGATGTCGACGCCATCGTAAACCCCTCAAACTCCTACGGCGTGATGGGGGGAGGCGTGGCCTGGGCCATAAAGAAGAAGGGGGGAAGCACGATCGAGAGAGAGGCCATGGAAAAGGCACCTATCGATCTAGGCAATGCCGCCTTGACGACC
Organism: Hydrothermarchaeales archaeon (SeqCode); assembly: GCA_046761145.1. GTDB lineage: Archaea > Hydrothermarchaeota > Hydrothermarchaeia > Hydrothermarchaeales > SZUA-236 > JBHIFP01. Next base: position 2,107 of record JBHIFP010000009.1, on the reverse strand, counting down.
GGCGGGAATCTGAAGGCAAAGCATGTAATTCACGCGACGACGATGCCTAGGCCTGCGATGAGGATAGGCGTTGAGAACGTGAAAAAGGCGACGAGGGCGGCCTTGAAATGCGCATACGATAACGGCATAAAGAGCATCGCATTTCCCGGCATGGGAACTGGAGTAGGGGGAGTTGACAAAGGAGAAGCGGCGAGGAGTATGGTCGAGGCGATCAAGGAGTTCTTAGATGAATGTGGTGGTTTGAAAAAGATCGTTTTGATCGGGTATGAAGAGGAGATGTACAGGGCGTTTGAAGGAGTTGTTGGGCCATAAGAAAGCGATGATCTACCGCCGACCTAAAAGACGCAATTCTCTCATTTCGGTGCCATTCAAAATCTCCGCCCCTTCCATTCCAGTTTGACGTTGGCGTGCTTCAACCTCGCAAGGGTGGTATTGTAGGGATCTACTATCTCCTCCTCCAAATTCATGGCTATGCGGGGATCGATCTCGGTCAACTTTTCTATCATACTCCTCCTCTCTTCTTTGGACATTATCCTGGCGTCGGTCATCGCAGCTACATGAAAACTGGCACCGCAGTCCAAGAGATTCCTAATCGCATTATATGGGAGCTCGAAGCTCTCTGGAGAGGCCCCCGTTCTCTTGGTCAGGCCTTCTGGAGTGCCGGCCTTTAAAGATACTCGGACGTGAGGTTTGGTGAACTTCGCGACCTCTCGCACATAGTCCCTGTCCGATCCGAAGAGGATACCATTGGTCTCGAGGATAAAGAGTCGAAACTCGGATCGCTCCACCAGTTCCAACAGCTTCAGGAGGTGCTCCTTGCAGAGCGTTGGTTCAGCTCCTGAGATACGTAACCTTCTGACTTTGGACTTTTGTGCGACCTCCTCCAACTTTTGAAAGGTCGCCTTGGCTGAGTAGAACTCGCCGTACTTCTCCGGAAAATCCCGCGACCAGCCGACCCAACAGTAAAAGCATCGAAAGCAACAGCCGACGGCATAGCCGGTCGCGATGCCTCCATAAACCCCAGTGGTGTAAAATGTAGTGTACTTTCGTGCATCCCCCCTGCACACGATCTCCTCGGTTTTTGCTGCCACTTCGAGCGGATCGAAGGGCCCCAATTCTGGGGTTAGATATCTAGGATACTCCCCCACACCCTCTCCACTTTGTGATCTTGCCATTCTCCTCCCTCGGCGTCCATATCCCCCTTTCAAAAGTACTTCCTCAATTCCATCTGCTCGCTCTTCTTTCTCTTCTTTTTCATAGCGGTTAGAGCGCGACTGACCTTCCTCCTGATAGCGGTCTGGACTTCGTCTATCGAACCCAAAGCATCGATCACCCTTATATCCTTATTCTCTTTCTCGAGGTCTAAGTAGATCGCCCTGACTTTGCCCAAGAATTCTCGCTTCTCGAAGTGCTCTTTCTCTCTCGTGGAGCTCCTCAGGGAATTCCTAGACGAGATCCTCTTGAGACCCTCCTCAGGCGAGATATCCAAGAGCAGAGTAAGATCTGGCCTTGGGGCGAACCTATTGATCTCACTTATCCATTTTATGCTCACTCCAGAGGCTCCTTGATAGGCCATGGACGAGTAGAGATATCTCTCGGTGATCACCACTTTGCCCTCCTCCATCTTCTCCAAGATCTCTTCGACGTGCTCGGACCTATCAGCAGCGAAGAGCAACGCCTCGGTTTTTGAATCGAAGTTGCCGTGCTTCAAACCCTTCCTAAGAACTGCCCCGATCTCGCCAGTTGTAGGTTCACTTGTGAGGAAGGTCTCGTGTCCCTTCTCCTTCAACCACCTGTTGAGCAACTTGGCATGGGTCCCTTTTCCAGAACCGTCGATCCCTTCGATTGCGATGAACATCTCTACCCTACCCTATATCATCCCTTGAGTCACGAGTAGCAAAAATCCGACCAACGCGATGAGCGTCGCGGGTATTGCGATCCGCTTCGTCAATTCGTCCGTTCCGCTCGTCTTGCAGATCAATATCTTGATGAGGACGCTACCCAGCGCGGCGAGGATGCACGCAGATGCCGTCGTATTCAACTCCAGCGATCCAAGGGCATAAAGGGAGACGAGGGATGCGGTAACTGCGGCACTGCTCACGAATCC
>JBHIFP010000008.1:0-30988 GCA_046761145.1 Hydrothermarchaeales archaeon (SeqCode) | reverse complement strand
TTACACCAACAGCACGGTCGTCACGACCAGGGGCATCGAGACAGGTTAATTTCCAACGATAGCACCCTAAACATGCCCGTAGAAAAAATATAACATTTTTAATCGCCTTTTGAATATTTTTCATAGCTAGGTTGGGTTTTTCATCAAATAAAAATTATTTCTTTCTAGGGGAAAGAAAAGTTTTCAAAAAACTTTATATAGTGGACTAAAATTATCATAGCCAACAGTCGCAAGAGGTGAATGCGCTGAGGTGGGAGAGGAGTCAGAGATTGTTTCGCACTTTTCAGCGCTTCTATCTCAAGCTTCTATCTCAATATGGAGGAAATTGAAGAAAAGGAGGTGAGCGTGGATGAAGAGATCGGCGATCGTTTTGGTCGTACTGTTGGTCTTGGGGCTGGCATTCGTAGCCGTTGGAACAGCTCCAGTTTTGGCTGACACCAACAACAATAATCCGGCTGGCGAGTGTCCGCTTGCGATGGCGAAGTCGCCGGGCGCGATGTCCAAGTGCCCGCATCATCAGATGCAACCAAACCGGCGCGGCAAGAAGTGAACAGAAAATTGAGTTTTGAGTTGGGGCAACTGATGATATCGATCGAAGTTAGTCCCTCTCTTATTTTTTAACTTCTAAAATCTCTTTCTCGCCTTTATTGTGCATTATTATACTGGACAGAGAAATTACAATTCATCGAGGGCCCTTTTTAAATCTGTCAACTCTTCGTCACTCAGTTCCTTCTTTTCGAACTCTTCCTTTCTCAATGGTTCTATGGGAGGATTGCCGAAATCCCTATCGTCCTCAAATCTCGGTAGGATGTGCCAGTGCAAATGTGGGACCCAATTTCCGAACAATTCATAATTCAATTTATCGGGGTGTAATACATCTCTGACCACTTTTGCAACCTTCAAGAGATCGTTGAAGAAATTGTCTGATTCTTCCCGTGTTAGATCTAGAAGGTCTTCCTTATGGCTCTTCAAAATAACCTTTAAGTGCCCTTTATGATGCGGACGCCCCAGAGATACGATGCTGTATTCAAGTTCCTTTAAAATCTTATCCCCTGGAATATCACAAAGTTCACACGCCATACTTTCACTTCTTTTTTTTTGGGGATATAAAATATTTTATAAGCAAAAATAAAAACCCTTTCGACACTTTAAAATAGAATAAGAGTTCCAATATCTTAAAGCAAAAATAGGGTGATCTTTTGGTAACAATGCGGGATACAGGATTGGTCTTCTTCGTAGGGGGGATCATCATCTTGGTGGGGTACGGCACATTCAAACTAACCATTGCATCCAAGGCCCCGCTACCGATAATGATCGGGATCCTCGGGATCATCGTTGGGGCTGCCATTCTGTTGATATCTCTAATAAAAGAACGTGTCAAGGAAGGTGATGAAGGTGCTGATCGTAAATACTGACACTATAGAAGGAAGGGAGATTTCAGAGGTTTTGGGTCTTGTGAGGGGGAACACCGTAAGGGCGAAGTGGTTCGGAAAGGACATCCTCGCGGGTCTCAGGAATATAGTGGGTGGAGAGGTGAAAGAGTACACAGAGATGCTCGAGGATGCCAGAGAGCAGGCCCTCAATAGGATGGTGGAAGATGCGGAAAAGTTGGGGGCTGATGCCGTCGTAAACGTCCGCTTCGTGACCTCCCACATAACTGGAGCCGCATCCGAGCTTCTGGCTTACGGAACGGCCGTAAAACTCAAAGGGTGATAAAGAACCAAAAAAGGATGTTAACTCATTTAAGCAGCTAAATTTGCTTCATATAGTCCTCGAAGATCTCTCCAAAAGCCTTACAAAAGTAGTTGACGGCCTCTTTGACCCCCTTTTCCCCATCTTCGGTAAGGGAATATATCACCTTTTTACCTTCTTTATGAGAGGCCACATTCCCATTTTTTTCCAGTTGTTTTAGTGCGGGGTATATGGTCCCAGGAGTGGGTTTCTCACCCCTCATCCTCTCCAGTTCTCTGGCGATTTCCTCGCCATACATGGGTTTCTTCGATAGCAACCAGAGTATCAGAAAAGAGAGCATGCCCCTCATATCGCAACACTCTGGGGGGCAAATATCGATATCCGGACAACACCCCGTATTCATAGTTTATTATTGGACAACCGATATATTTAAATATTAGTATTGGGCATACAATATATTGGACATACGATAATATGTGGTGAAGATTGTGTGGCCAGCATAACCGTCGAGGCTCATAAGTGAGAACGTAAAAGGAGGTCAAAAGTATGGAAAAAGTTGTTTGTGAGGTGAGATGCATAGAGACCGACGAAGGCTTCAAGATAGAAGCAAAGGGGGAGGGGGTTAGAGAGTGTCTCGAGGCCTGGAAAAGGGGCGAGATAAGTTGTTGTGGCTTTACCGGGCGGCAGTAGCCGCTCTTTCTCTTTTTTGAGATTCTATTTCAGCCTTTTTAATTGTTATTTTTGCGCTAAATGAAAAAAGACGTGATCTCATGGCAATTGCCTTCGTCAAAAAGCCCTTCAGCCAAGAAGATAGCCTACTATCCCTTGAGGCCTATGTTAGAGAGTGGTTCGTCAGAAATTTCGAAGAACTCACTCCCCCCCAACAATACTCTTTCAAGCTGCTCTCCAAAGGACACAATATCATAGTAACAGCCCCCACTGGCTCAGGAAAAACTTTGGCGGGGTTTATGTCTATCTTGAGCGAACTCTTCATACTCGGGGAAGAGGGGAAGCTCGAGGACAGCGTCTATTGCATCTACATCTCTCCTCTTAAAGCCTTGGACAACGACGTTAAAAAAAATCTGTTGATCCCCCTCACGGAGGTCAGGGAGATCGCGAGAGAGGCGGGGATAGAACTCCCAGAAGTGAGGATAGGCGTCAGGACAGGAGATGTATCGCCCGAGGAGAAGCAGAGGCAGTTGAAACAGCCCCCCCATATCTTGGTAACAACTCCAGAGAGCCTCGCGATACTCCTGAATGCGCCGAGATTTGTGGAGCACCTAAAAAGCGTCCGCTGGGTCATAGTCGACGAGATCCACGAGCTGGCCTCGAATAAGAGGGGCGTTCATTTGAGCTTGAGCTTGGAGCGCCTCCAAGAGTTCGCTAGGAAGAACTTCGTCAGGATAGGTTTGGGCGCCACCCTTTACCCACTGGAGGAGGCCGCAAAATTCTTGGTGGGTTACAATAAAAGGGGAAAGTTGAGAAGCTGCAAGATGGTGGATGTCAGTTGGTACAAACCTTACGACCTAAAGGTAGTCTGCCCGGTCAAGGATATCGTCCATTCTTCTGCAGAAGCGGTAAATGTGGCGATGTACGATCTTCTGGATAAGCAGATCTCTAAACATCGAACCACCCTTATATTCACAAATACCAGGAGCGGAACAGAGCGCGTGGTCTTCCATCTAAAGGACAGATGGGGAGATAAGTATACCGACCATACCATCGGGGCACACCATGGCTCCCTCTCTCGCGACATCCGCTTGGACGTCGAGGATAGGTTAAAAGAGGGGCTACTCAAAGCGGTCGTCTGCTCCACTTCGCTCGAGTTGGGGATAGATATAGGTTACATAGACATAGTAACCCAGATAGGCTCTCCGAAGAGCGTCACCAGGGCGGTTCAGCGGATAGGGAGGAGCGGCCATAAGTTCCGCGATGTCGCAAAGGGCAGGATCATAGCCCTGGATAGAGACGACCTCATAGAGTGCGCGGTGATGTTGGAGTGCGCAAGGGAGCGTAGACTGGACAAGATACAGATTCCGAAGAATTGCCTAGATGCCCTTTCCCAACACATCGTCGGCTTGGGTCTGACGAAGAAGTGGAGCGTTGACGAGGCCCTCGCCATCATCAGGAGGAGTTACTGCTATCACGACCTTGAAAAAAGGGCTTTTGTGGCATTACTCCACTACCTAGCAGGCCACTACGTCGAGCTTCAAGATCAGCACGTCTATGGCAAGATATGGTTCGACGAGGAAGAGGGAGTCTTCGGGAGGAGGGGCAAGTACACCCGCGTCATATACTACCTCAACATCGGTACCATACCCGATGAGGTCAAGATAGGCGTCTACCGCCACAAAGATAGGCGTAAAATCGGGAGAATAGAGGAGGGATTCCTCGAAAGGCTTAGGCCCAGAGACGTCTTCGTCTTGGGGGGGAAGCTCTACAGATTCAGATTCGCTAGGGGCATGCGCTGTTATGTCGACGACATCCCCAAGGGGGCTGTACCTACAATACCCTCTTGGTTCTCAGAGATGCTCCCTTTGAGCTTCGACCTAGCCTTGGAGGTCCAGAAGTTCAGAACCGAGATGAAAGAAAAGTTGGAGAATGGCGAAGACAGAAGAGAGGTCCTCACTTGGCTCTCAAAAAAATTACCCATCGATAGAAACTCCGCCAACTCCATCTACGAATACTTCAAGGAGCAGTACCTCTACACAAAGGTCCCGACCCTATATGAGATCCTCATAGAGGAGACCCACGACTTGGAGGGCAGGAGGTTCCTCGTCTTTCACTCCCTATTCGGCAGGAGGACAAACGACGCTTTGTCTCGAGCCATAGGTATCCTCCTCTCCGATCAAATCAAGCACAGCGTAGGCGTTATTATAAGCGACAATGGCTTTGCCCTGCACATACCCAAAGGGCGAGAGTTGAAGATAGAGAGATTGATCCGGGATCTATCGAACTGCGATTTCGAGGAACTCCTCAAGAAGAGCATCCGAAGGACCGAGCTCATGAAGCGCAGGTTCAGGCACTGCGCCGCTCGTAGTTTTTTGGTTTTGAGAAACTACAAAGGCTACAAGATAAGCGTGGGCAAACAGCAGAGGAGCTCACAGACCTTGCTAAAAGTATGCGAGGAGGTCGATCCCACTTTTCCGGTCATCCAGGAGACATATCGGGAGATACTGGAGGACATCTTGGATATCGAGAAGGCGAAAGAAGTGATAGATTGGCTCAGGAAAGGAAAAATCAAGACGGATTTTATTTCGACCGAGGTACCGTCGCCCTTTGCCCACAACCTAATCGTTCTCGGGGAGGCGGACATAATCTTGATGGAGGACCGCAAGAGGCGCCTGCTCGAGTTACACGAGGCGATAATGGAGAGGATTGGAGAAAAATGAGCGTCCTCAAACTTCTTCCTCAATGGATTTCTCTAGCTTCCCTACTCTTTCCTCAGCTATCTCTTTATCAGCGATCTTTAAGGATCTGTATTTGGTTAATTCCCAGTCAAATTCCAGTAGTTTCTTGACTACAGGATTATCCAAGTTGAGGATGTACTGGGTAGCATTGGCGATCTTCCTAACTGGCTTAATGAACTCGTTTTCTTCTAAGATCACCCAGTTTCTCGTGATGGTCATTCTGTTCAGGCCAGTATACCTCGCCACTTCGTTCTTGTTGTAGTCGTGATTTTTGTGGTCGATAAAGAAGTCGAGGATCTTTGCCACGCTGTTATCCGGAAATATATGTTCCAATGCCATTTTTATAATCCTCCTTACGATATACTGTACATAAGTTATATATAAAGTTTATTGTTAGTAGCTTATATTTATCTATAGAATAGTAGATTTTATATATTAAAAGTATCCTATGTGTATAGTAGGGTATATAGATGGAAGGACTAGAGATTGAGATCCTGAAGCGGATGCTCCGTAGGGAAATAGTAGGAAAGGCGGATAAGTACGAAAGCGCAGTCCTTTCGGGATTTCCTCGCTATGGATATAAAGAGTATAAAAAAGCTCTCAAGAGATTGGTCAAAGATGGTTACGTGATCTCTAGACCAAAACCACACGGCATAAAATACGCTATAGACCCCAGAAGGATTAGGGAAATTATCGAGATGATTGAAGAAAGTGATTGAATTTGGAGTTGCACGAGGCGATGATGGAGAGGATAGGTGAAGAGGCTTGAAGATATTCGATAATATCGAGATCATCGAGCCATATCCCGCGATATACATAGAGGAGATAGATGCCATAGTGATAGCAGATCTCCACTTGGGTTATGAGGGGATAATGGCCGAGCAGGGCGTCTTTATCCCGAAGGTCCAGTTCAAGAAAGAGATGGAGATGCTTTCCCATATATTCGAGATGAAAGGGGCGAAGCGGATGATAATAAACGGCGATGTCAAGCACGAGTTTTCCGAGACCACGTACCACGAGTTCAAGGAGGTGAAAGACCTATTCGAATTTTTGAAATCGAGATTCGAAGAGGTTTCCCTCGTAAAGGGGAACCACGACAACTTCATCATCTATATGACGAGAAAATATGGAATCGAGCTCCATGATGAACTAGTAGTAGGGGATTTTCTATTTGTTCACGGCCACAAAATTCCGAGAGACTTGCAGAGAATAGAGGCGAGTTTTGTGGTAATCGGGCACGAGCACCCCGCCTTGGTGCTATACGATGAAGTCGGGGCCAAGGAAAAGCTCAACTGCTTCTTGTTTGGAGGGATGGAGGGCAATAGGAAAATCCTGGTCATGCCAGCTTTCTCATACTTCGCCTATGGGTCGGACGTAAATCTGATGCCAAAGGAGGAGCTCTTATCGCCGATCCTCAGGAAGTTGGTGGACATCGACAAACTGGAGGTCATGGGGATAAGTGAAGAGACGGGTTGCTTGGATTTTCTTGAACTGGGGAAGTTGAGGAGTGTTTAGGTAAAAAAATTGACCTCCGAGATTGAAAAGATTTATAGCTCTTTAGGGGGTATTCTATTACATGGTCGAGATCGTTTATCAGCCGGTTAAGAAGGTGGTCATCTTCGAGGTTATTCCCTACGAAAAACCCGAGGATCTAGCCCTACACTTGGTCCCATTCGGGATGTCGGGCCAACCAGTGATATTACATTGGGCAAACGGCGTCGTCTTCTGGCCTGTGGCTTTGCCACCAGCTTCGGATAAGTTGATGGATGAGTACCTCGAGGGCACCATTTTTTGGAGCGCTGTATCCTTCGCATTGATGCCGGAGTATGTCCCAAAGATCACGATCTCCCTAAGAACCGGAGGAACATTTGAGATCGGGGTAATGGACGTATCCGTCAACCCCTTCATGATTGAAGTAGGTTCTTGGCTGAGGGAGTTCAAAGATCGGATATCGGGCAAAGAGTAAGTTGACCAGTGATCTGAAGTCCTAACAAATTCGAGGCCTGACGAAGTTTTGTGATTTTTATCAGAGATATCTCCTGGGCTGAGCAGGGACGGCATCGTGTGTAAAGCCTTCCGTATCATTGTAGTAGCTTATTTCGCTCCCAACCTCTGTATGGCAACCCAAGCACAAATAGAAACTTCGGGGGTATGAATCCCCAGTTTCGTTTACATAATTCGACGGTATATCATGCAGACGATCAAATACCCTTTCGTGAACATTCTTGACTGCAAGGAGGGCAGTCATGTTACCGACAGCATAATACGTGTTGTTGGTCGTTTCATTGTTTCCGTGGCAGTCAAAATCTATGCATGCCCTTACAGCCGTTTTGGTGTGAGAGCTTACATTTGCTATCTGTGCCAAGTGGCACATTTGGCAGACGCCATATTCAGTTTCATTGTCAATTGTCAGATTTAACCAACCATAAGTATAGGTCGAGTTCCCAGCAGCAGCTCTATGCCTCTGATACACCTCCACCCCTGTACTGGCATTCAATTCCTCTAAGATATACTTATGGCAGTCGGTACATTTCAGGCTTTCAACCCCCGTAACATTCCATTCCATGGTATGGGAGCCGGAGTACCTAGCCGTAAGGTCCGGTAGGAGGTATATACTCGCCACTATGATGAATAAAAACAACAACATTCCGGTCTTCATGGCCTATCCTCGAGACGAATATGCATCGAATTCAACACAAATATGCATTGAATCATTTATATACCTCTCCTCTTTTGTTATGATATTTTAATTTTTGGCTATAAAAGGGGGAGTAAACCATAATATGTGCCTTTTTTTGAAGCGTAACTTTATAGTTTACATCAACTTTTAGTAGTGTAACTATCCAGTTTACGTTATCGGAACCCAATCCCCATATCTATGGAGCAACAAATAATTACACGCTATGAAAGTAAAAAAATTCTTAACCGGGAAATCGAAGGGGCAAGGCGTGATAGAGTACATTTTGTTGATTGGGGCAGTCGTGGTCGCCATGGTGGTCATGTTCGGGGTTTACTCCCGTATCACCAGTTCGGGCGGGGACAAGTTGGAGAGCTCTACCAATACGGTTTCGGACCAATTGAGTACGGCGATCCAAGACGCGGCCAAGGACATGGGGACTCCTGAGAAAGTAGAGTGGATAGAAGTCGAAGAGGAAGAAGTCAAACCACTAAATTCGGTTTATAGTAAAGAAGGCATAACCCAAGATAATTGTGTGAAGGTCGATATAAGCGGATCTGCGGTTGCGAAATTCACAATCCCATATGAACAGACTGTAAAGATCCATAGGCCAAGTATGCATTTGAAAATGTCCAACTTTTGCGATATAAGCGTAGAGACGGTCACATTGGCCCTGGATGGCCGCAAATATTGGCATTTCAAGAAGAGTTTCTTCGATTATATAAAAGAGTGGATCAAACGGATAATAGGGCGGGGCAAATTGAGAAATTACCGCCACCACTTCTATTATCGCAACATCGAACGTAAGCTCGGTCCTGGCCAACACCAACTAACTTTCCGCTGGACCGGCACCGCTTATGCCAAGAGCAACTCTGTATACTCCGGTGAAATCAAGGCGACCTTGACCAGCAAGACCAAAAGGAGGATAAAGAAACATAGTATCGATGATTGATTATCTCTTCCAGACACTACACGAGGCTTATCTACTTTGGAGTTAAAGGACCAGAGATCCCTTTCCGCGATTTAACACAACTTTAACGGGACCGCATCAGTAAAGCGATATCTCGAGTAATGGTGTATAAATAGAGGGGGTAGATCGGTTACGCGATCATAAAAAAGTCCAAAATCAAGAGTATCTCTCTATGATCCCGGAAAATGCGCTCAGCACCTTCTCGATCTCTTCCTCGGCCAGACCATAGACGGAGAGCTTTATGTGCTTGCTCAGACCCTTGTGCAAACCGACGATGCCCTCTTTCAACATCTCTTCCGCCAAAAAGAAGCCCTTCCGTTTGTGCTTCTTCGATATCTCCCAAAACACCGGGGTCTCGAAGTGAAGTAGGTGATGTCTATGGGGCCTCTCGCCGAGTAGCATGATGTCCCCGAGGTCCTCGAGGTCGTCTATAAACTTCTCGGTCTTTCTGATCTCTTCGTCCCAATTCTTCACCCGTTCTTTCACGTATGGGAATGAGAGCATAGTACAGACGAGGGGCAAGGCCCCAACGCTACACCCAAAGAGGTTTGGAATCTTTTTACCGAAGGCCCTACCCGTCCAGTCGGGCTTCTCTTTGGACATCATAAAAGCTTTCTTGCTCCATTCGTAGTTGGTCACGAGGAAGCCCGAAGGACCTATGGATGCCATGGACTTATGGGCCGAAAGGGTCAAGAAGTCCGCGTTCATATCCTTCATGTTTATCGGCTTTACGCCTCCCGTATATGCCGCGTTGACCATGTAGGGGATCTCGTATTCTTGGCAGATCTTACCGATCTCCGAAACGGGGGCCAAATTGCCGTAATAGGGATCGGCGTGAGTACACATAACCAAAGCGGGCTTTCCATGCTCCTTTTCGACTTCTTCGATCTTCTCCACGAATCCCTCGGCTTTCACCTTGTATTCTGGGTAGCCGGTATGGGGGGGCTCGACCACCTTCAGGTTGCACATCTCCGCGGCGATATTGGTGGAGTAATGGCTATTGGGGTCGGCTATAACGATCTTCTCGCCCTCCACCACCACGTGATCGGAGATCGTCCTCATCACGGCGAATTGCGCCGCCCTGCACCCGAAGGTGTGCTCGGCTACGTCACCTCCAAAGAACTTCGCAACTTCGTTTAGAAAAGACTTTATCGGGGGTTTTGTTATGAGGCTCGAGCGACCCTCTATGCAGTCAAAACAGACGTCGTAGCCGATCTCTGCCCATCCCTCCTCGAAGAGCCTCTTCTGGACATCCTTCGGCACTATGCCCCCGCGCATCAGGGCATTTATGATGATATGGTCTTTGTAGCGGTACTGGATCATATCTTCACCTTGCTCACGATGTCTTCGAGCAACTCCACGAGGCCTTTCCCAGTATTCAGTTCTATGCCGATCTCTTCCAATTTTACGACCACCGAGACGTCCGTCCACTTCCCCCTAGTGGATTTGACGAAGGGCGGCTTTACCCTGACGTCGCCCTTGATGGGGAGGTGTACCGTCATGTAACCGAGCTTCCCTTGAAAGTCTTTGTTCAGATAGACCCTGACACTTTGGCCATTGACCTTCCCGAAGAAGTAATCCGTGCCCCTTTCGAAGCCTATCTTTTTGAACGTAGTCACCACCCTAGGAGAGATATCGGTCACTTGGCACCCGCAGAGGGCCCCTCTGGGTCCACAGCTCTTCTCGATGGCTTCTACCCGTTCGACCATCTCTTTGTAGGTCTCGAGAGGCGCGCCGAATATCACCTCGCCGTCTGCGTAGTCCGCAAACATCCTCGCTCCTCCGCAGAGTAGGGATAGGTTCGGTCTATTCTCCATATATGGCTTTGCGGTCGCTTCCCCGCAGACGGCCAAGGCGCCCTTGAAGCGCGCTTCCATACCGTCCAAGAGGGCAGCTACCTCCATGCCCTGCTTCGCCGTGAGGATCATGAGCAGGACATCGGGATTAGGGACGTCCTCGGCCGGACCGACCATAATCGCCTTCGTCTCTGCGGGTTTGATTCGGGGCTGGACATCCACGTAAAGGGGCTCCTCAAAACCGAGGGTGACCTCTGCATTGGGGCATCCCAGATCCTCTTTCAACGCGACAAAGGCTCTGCCCTTCCCGGCCTCTCTCACGAGCTGGCAGAACCGCATCCTCTTTTTGGGCCTTTCGAAGGGCGGATTTGGGTCGATGACATCTTTGGATATCTTTACACCGACGATGTTGTACTTGTTGCCGAGATGGGCGCGAATCTTATCGTACATGGTATCACTATTCTTTGATCGGAGGTGCCCTTATCAGGAGTTCGTACTCCTTTCCGCCTATGTGCTTGACCTCCAAGACTTGGTAATCTATCTTCTCGTCCCTCAAACTTCTGGGGATATTCTCCGCTGCTTCGGGAAAATCGATGAGGACCTTGAGCAATCCCCCACCTTCATAGGCCATCTCCTCCAGCTTTATCTTCGTGTAGACGAAGGTATCCGGGCACTTCTCCCCGTGTAGATCCAAGATATCGGGCTCGTCATTCATCTGCCTCACTCCTAGTCTCGCATATCTCAGCAACTGGCTTTGGAATAAATTTTTCGCCGCAGGCGGAGCAATCCGGACGCCTCCTCAGGGCGATCGTCTCGAAGCTCCCTATATCTATATTGATGACCAAAAGTCTGTTTTTCAAGGATATCGGCAGACCCGCCAAATACCTTATCGCCTCCATGGACTGGAGGGAGCCTATGAGCCCGGTCATGGCGCCGATGACGCCCGCTTCCCTACAGGTGGGCACGCTCCCGGCGGGAGGCGCCTCTGGAAATGCGCATCTGAAGCAGGCCGTCTCTTTCGGGATGATGCTCATGGCCCTGCCTTCGTACATCAGCACCGCTCCATGAAATAAGGGCACTAGGTTGACCATGCACGCATCGTTTATCGCGTACCTCACAGGAAAGTTGTCGGTGCCATCCACCACTGCATCGTAGCCTTTGAGTAGGTCAAAGGCGTTGTCGTAGGTTATCATCTCATTTATCCCGTTGATCTCGAGCTCAGGATTTATCGCATTTAGCCTCTCGGCCGCCACCTCTACCTTCACCTTCCCCTCATCCTCTGGGGTATAGAGGAACTGCCTGTTCAGGTTCGTCAAGTCCGCCTTGTCCATGTCTATTATATCGATCCTCCCTACGCCCGCCAGGGTCAGGTATGTGGCGATGGGGCATCCCAGGCCGCCAGCCCCTGTCACTGCCACCTTTGCATTCTTGAGTTTCTTCTGCTCCCTCGCTCCCAGATCCGGGAGTACGAGCTGCCTGCTATACCTCTTTATCTCGTTCAAAGAGAGACTCATATCTTCACTTCCTTTCTCGAATTTCAATGAGCATTATAAAGGCATATGCCAAGTACCGTCTATCGCCTTAATTGAACCTCGCCTTTTATGTATCTCCACAATCAAAAAAATATTCCTCATATTTATATTTTTTGGATAAATTTATTACCTTCGGTAATAACAACGCGTGAACTAGCTCCTGCCTTTCCTTATATGAAACTTGAGGACCTCCCCTTCCTTGTCGATCTTCAAGATTTTGTGTCCTTCCCGCTTTGCCCAGGCCGGCACGTCTATCTCCGTCTCCGGGTCATCTGTCAAGATTTCAAGTACCTCCCCCTCCTCGATCTTATCGATTTCTCTCTTCGCCTTCATGACGGGCAGGGGGCATAATAACCCCACAACGTCCAGTGTTCTCGAAATCTTCAATGCACATCCTCCTTTATCCTATCTCGAAAGAATCGAACTCTCCGGTATAATCTTCCTCCTTGACCTCCAGTTTTTCTATTCTGGAAAAGGGGGAACCTCTCCCCAAGATTTTTACGGTCTCTTTCAAATCTCCTTCCTCGCCTTCTAGGACCACCTCTACCCCACCATCCTCCAGGTTCTTCGTCCATCCTTTCAACCCAAATCTGGAGGCAACCCTCTCGACAAATCCCCTGAAACCCACCCCCTGAACCTCTCCAGATAGATAGACGCGGTACCTAGTTTTCATATACATCGAACTCCCTCAAGATGCCTTTGGAGGAGATCATGTTCTCGACCTCCTTACCAACGTACAACTTCCCCTCTCCCTTCCCCATCACCCTACCGATCACCTTGGGGTCATAACCGGCCTTGGATAGGTCCTTTCCCACATCCTCTATAACCCCTCCATTCGCTATGATCGCTATGGCACCGTTGGTTCCCGCTGTGCCGTTGTCCATAAGAAACTCCCTGGACGCAAATTGAACGAGATCGGGATAAGCCAATGGAATCTCCTCGAGCCTGATATCCACGTTGGCGGTTTCCGAAATCTCTTTGAAGATGAAGATTCCCGGGCCAGAAAGATCTCCGGTGACGGCTATGTGCTCTTCCTCCCTGAAACCTTCCCCCCATTCCGGCAGATATCTGTTTATTATCTCTCCCGCCTTTAGATTGGGTTCTTCCATCTTCTCCACGATCTTCCTCTTCGCCTTTTCGACCTCCCCCAAGTCTATACCTTCCATATCCAACAACCTCCTGTATTCATCGCTGGCCAAGGACGACAGATAAACGTTTATCGGCGCTAGGTCTCCAAAGGGGCGGGTAACGAGGACCTCCATCCCCCCGTTGAGGCCATCGTAGAAAGTGGGCGGCTCTTTGTGCATATTTCCGAATACCGAGGCGCCCATTATCAATTTTTTATTCCCTATCACTCGGGGGTCTTTCAAGGCGAAGTTGAATTTTTTGCAGTAATTTCCAAAATTATTCTCGATCTCCTCGACCATCTCCTCTTTGGGGGCATCGTAGAGGGGATAAACCTCTATGTTCTCATAGCAGCCCAGGCATATGAGATCGTTTAGGGAGTTCGAGACCGCCACGAAGGTCTGGACCTCGTTGCCCGGCTCGCCGGTGGGGTCTATGATGTGGATGGTGTCGTTGTTGGCCAATGTATAACCAGAAGCTTTACCATCCTTCATCTTGATGAAATCGAAGAGGGCAAATTGGGCCTCTAGGTATGGGGTCCTTATGGAGTGACCTTTGCCTATCCTGAAGTTCACGTTGGCCTTTTCCATTTTCCGAAATATACTCGAAAGGACCCTCCCGAATTTCTCCGGGGTATTGGCGTCCTTCTGATAGACTTGGATCAGAAACAAGGCCCTGTCCGGGCTTATCCTCCGTATATCATCTATCTCGACTTTTGGGTCGTTCAGGTCGTAGACCCTTCTAACTACCTCGACCCCCCCTTCTCCCGAAGGGAAGATATCCGCGTCTTCCCTCGGGTTTATCGTTATATTATCGAGTTCTCGTTTGATGACTTCCAGCGAAGGGTATACTACCGAGATCAAATCCACTTTGACCGCGCACCCCGCCACCCATTTCATGGGGTCTATTCCCAAGGATCTATAATACTTTACCCTTTCGCTAAAATCGACCATTTTATTCCTTAATTGTCAAAGACTTTTATATATTTTAAGATTGACGAGGGGGGAATGACGACAAAGGGCGAAGGTTGCATGGAACGGTAAGAGACAGGGAAAAGACCATGAGGGGTTTGAAAGAGGACGACACGCCTTTGGTCGATGGCCATGAGATATACTATAACTTCATCAAGCCCCATGAAGCCCTTATTGGCTTGACACCGCCGAAGCCGCAGGGCTTTGTTTGGATATCGGAGAGGACAGATGGCTTGGGTTGCTCAAAAAATCTTTACAGTATAGGGTAGGCAACTAATTGTGGTATAAATTGACATTGGTTACATCTTACTTTGTTTCTTGGATGATGTACAACCAACCACCCCCCCAAAACAACAAGATGAACTAAAAACCCTATCCATTCGGAAGTATATTTCCCAATGATGTCAAATAAGGGGGTGAGATTCATAACTATCCAAAGCCAAATTCCCATTGAAGCAAGTATTATTAAAAGTTTAATTGCGTCTTCTAAATCCTCCAACATATGTTTTAACCCCAAATAAAAATCAACAGCCTCTTTTAAATCCTTTTCGGCATTAGCTACCATAATCCAACCTCCATTAAACTGAGAACATTTTTATATAATATCCAACACTACGTTTGCAACACCACGTTTGCAACACCCTATAACGCAACAGAACCATCCCCAGTTAAATTTATATAGAACTTTTTAATCATAATTTCAAAATACTCTTTAATTTATAAAATTGGAGGTGAATTTTGGATGTCAGCACAGTTAAGTGGACAACCGGTACTGATATTGAAGGAAGGAGCGGGAAGGACGAGGGGTAAAGAGGCACAGAGGATGAACATCCTCGCCGCAAAGGTTATAGCAGAGGCCGTAAAGTCTACGTTGGGGCCGAGGGGCATGGACAAGATGTTGGTGGACTCCCTGGGGGACGTCGTCGTAACGAACGACGGGGTCACGATCCTCAAGGAGATGGATATCGAGCACCCAGCAGCCAAGATGATGGTCGAGGTGGCCAAGACCCAAGAGGACGAGGTCGGGGACGGCACAACGACCGCCGTCGTCATAGGCGGGGAGTTGCTCAAGAAGTCTGAGGACCTGATAGACCAGGAGATACACCCGACAATAGTCGCCAACGGTTACAGAATCGCCGCGGAGAAGGCAGAGGAGATACTCAACGATATAGGGGTGGAGATATCCGTGGACGACACGGAGATGCTCAAGAAGGTCGCCACGACAGCCATGACAGGCAAAGGGGCAGAGAAGGCGAAAGATCACCTCGCCTCTCTTGTGGTCGATGCGGTCAACTCCATCGCGGAGAGGGAGGACGGAAAGATCACCGTCGACTTGGACAACATAAAGGTCGAGAAGAAAGAGGGGGGAGGTATCGAAGATACCGAGTTGGTACGGGGCGTTCTCATAGATAAAGAGAGGGTCCAAGCATCTATGCCGAGGATCGTAAAGGATGCAAAGATAGCTTTGGTGAACACCGCCATCGAGGCCAAGAAGACCGAGACCGACGCCAAGATCCAGATCACCGACCCCAAGCAGCTGATGGCCTTCATCGATGAGGAGGAGAAGATGATAAAGGGCATGGTAGAGACGATCCAAGCCTCAGGGGCAAACGTCCTCTTCGCCCAGAAGGGCATCGACGACTTGGCACAGCACCACCTGGCGAAGGCGGGGATCTTCGCTGTAAGGAGGGTCAAGAAATCGGACATGGAGAAGCTGGCG
Organism: Hydrothermarchaeales archaeon (SeqCode); assembly: GCA_046761145.1. GTDB lineage: Archaea > Hydrothermarchaeota > Hydrothermarchaeia > Hydrothermarchaeales > SZUA-236 > JBHIFP01. Next base: position 15,095 of record JBHIFP010000008.1, on the reverse strand, counting down.
AGGGCGACTGGAGCGAAGATAGTTACCACCCTAGAAGACTTGAGCGCAAAAGACTTGGGCTCTGCCGGCACGGTAGAAGAGGTGAAGATCGGCGGCGATGAGATGACCTATGTCAAAGATTGCAAAGATCCAAAATCGGTCAGCATCCTCGTCAGAGGCGGAACAGAGCACATAGTAAACGAGGTAGAGAGGGCGATCGAGGACGCTTATGGAGTCACCAAGTCGGCGTTGGAAGACCGCAAGGTCATCGCCGGCGGCGGAGCCGCAGAGATCGAAGTTGCGAAGAAGCTCAGGGACTTTGCAAAGACAGTAGGAGGAAGGGAGCAACTCGCAATCGAGGCCTTTGCATCCTCCCTCGAAGTCATACCTCGCACCCTCGCAGAGAATGCGGGCTTGGACCCAATAGATACCCTCGTGGAGCTGAGATCCAGGAACGAGAAGAAGGGCTCAAAGATAGGGTTGGACGTCTTCGATGGCAAGGCAAAGGACATGTTCGCGGCGGATATCATCGAGCCACTGAGGGTAAAGACGCAGGCCATAGACTCCGCCAGCGAGGTAGCGGTGATGGTCTTGAGGATAGACGACGTCATAGCTGCATCGAAGCTCGAGAAGGGCATGCCGCCCGGCGGGCCTCCTGGCGGGCCCGAGATGGAATATTAGAAGCACAGATACTCAATGCTAAAGTGACAACCGCGGCGAAGAAGTTGCGAGACCCGAAAGAGGGGCTTGCAAGGTTTATCCAGATATCCGTGATTGAGAGAGCTACGCAGTTCCGCGCATTGCCTTTGACGCACCATCCATCCAGATAGCTGGTGACTATCCCGGCAAAAATCAGAGCCCTGAAAAAACGTGATACCATCGATGTAACGCCAAGGAGAAATTTGCGACGACGAAAGATTAATATTGGGTGACAAAGAAAAAGGGAATGGGGCAGGCTGACTAATTTTTGGATGTCCACAAACACCCTCTCGCAGTGGGCCTGCCCCGCCACAATTGCATATCGATATGACCTCGCACTAGACCACAAAACAAAGCGCGTTATCAGATATTGGCGGGTTGCCCCTTTCTCGAAGTTCAACCCCATCTATAAATACGTCCTTTGACTCAAAGATGATAGCGAAGGGATTTCAATGGGCAGGATAAAAAAATTTAGGAAGGGAAAAGAGGAAAAAAAGTACAGCGGAAAGACGATAATATTTGTGGCATTTATCCTCTTGATGGTATTTATCGGATTGATTTACATCCTACCCACCAGATCCGAACCCAAGCAGCCCACTTCAATCGACGATTTAAACCTAGAAGTTTATTATTTCTATCTCAGGACATGCCCGAGTTGTCAGGCGGTCAAACCATACATAACATACCTCGAGAGCAAGTACCCCCAGATTGAGTTTCACAAATACGATCTGAAAGATAATGAAGGTTTGGACGAATTTGCCTACTTTTCAGACAAGATGGGCAATACCGAAGGCGGAGTGCCTTTCGCCATCTTTGTGGATAGAAGCGATGAACGGATGGTGAGTTTTCTGGGGAGGACGAAGGTACTGGAGTTGGAGAAGGCCATTTGCACGAAATTGGACTTGCCCGCGCCGACAAAAACTTTCGAGGTGACTGCTCCAATGGCGGAAGATTGCAAGGGATGTCACTCGAAGAGAAATTTACCGCCGCCGAGCGCATATTCATGCGAATTTTGCTGTCATGGTCTTCAGAGGGCATAGGTCTCGATTTGAAGTCCCTCTCCCTTCTATTTTTTGGCGGATCGCTTGATCAAATATCCGACCATAAGTAAGCCGAAGATGATCAGGACAGTTTTTGAGATGAGATACCCCCTTTCCCTTCTAAGCCTCTCCAAGGCTACTCCTCTCTCTTCGGCTGCATATCGATCCTCGGGGTCCATCTCGAGGGCCTTGTCGAAGGCCGTTATGGCTTCGCCGTATCTACTCAGATTCATAAGGGCGCCCCCCTTGGCGCTCCAGATAAAGACATCTTCAGGATCCAATTTCAACGCCTCATCGTAGGATGAGATGGCCTCTTCAAATTCACCCATCTCCACCAACGTTATTCCGATATTATACATAACATCGCTGGCGTTGGGCTCGATCTCCAGAGCTTCTTCATAAGCCACCAAGGCCTCTTCGTATCTGCCCATAAAATATAGGGCGTTTCCCTTCCCATTCCAGGCGTATTTGAGTTTGGGATCGATCTCGATGGCTCTATCATACACCCCGATGGCGTCTTCGGATCTCCCCAACCAAGTCAAGACCTCCACCTTGTTCTCCATCGCATCCTCGTATAAAGGGTCTATCTCGAGGGCCTTGTCGAACGCATCCAGCGATTCCTCATACCTTCTCGAATCGTTCTCAGAGTAGGCGAGATAGTAGAGTTCCAGGCCTTTGTTGTTCCAGGCTTCTTTATAATCGGGCTCTGATTCGATGGCTCTATCATACGCCTCGATGGCCTTTTCGGATTCGCCCAAAAATTCGGACAAAGCCAAGCCTTTGTTGTTCCAGGCTTCCGCGTATTCTGGATCTATCTCGGTTGCCCTATCGAAAGCCCCAATCGCATCCTTGTACCACCCCAACCCCCTCAAGGCAAGGCCCCTGTAGTTCCATGCCTCTTTATAGTTGGGATCGATCTTTATGGCCTCTTCAAATGAACTTAGGGCACTATCGTATTCTTGCGATTGGTAAAGGCGTACCCCCTCATCGAACCACTCCTCTGCGGTCTCTGCGCTGGCTAGCGGCGTTGATATGCCAAAAACTAAGAGAGAAACTATAACCAACCAAATCCAACCTTTTGACGAAGAAAACCACATATCGTTCTACCCTACCACTGGCTTCGACATTTTTCGTTAATAAATTTATATATCCTTTGAGGGATTAGTAGGAGTACTGCGAAAATGGAAGTTGTCCGGGATGAAGAAGAGGTATCCATTAGTGGCGATGTTTATCCTGATGATTGTGAGTCTGGGTTGCATCTCCGATTCGACGTCCAAAATAAGTTCGAAGGATGCCAACGCAACCTATGACAAGATAATATACGACTATTCGCCAGAGAGATTCGACACCGCTTTAAGAAGCGGAAAACCGACCATTCTTGACTTCTCCGCCGATTGGTGCATCTATTGTTATCAGATGATCCCGATATTGGAAGAATTGAAAGCGAAATACGGAGGCAAGGTGAATTTCATCACCGTGAATGCCGATATCGAAAAAGAGTTGGTCCATAAGTACGGGGTGAGAACTTTGCCGACCTATATACTCATAGATGAAGGTGGGGAAGCAATTGGCAAGAAAATTGGGTATACCCCCAAAGAAAAATTCGAAACCGCGATAGATAGATTACTGGAGAGATGAACGGATTTTATTGGATATCAAAATGTGAGAATATCATTTTTTGGTTGTGTTTCAAAATCGGTTAAAATTTAATTCAAAGGAACACCTCCAGTAGGTCATGAATTGCTCAAAAACCTACAGAGGAGGTGAACCCTTGATGGAGATAGATCTCTGTCTCCAAATGAGAATCTCGGTCCCGGAAGATAAAAAGATTTCCATAGGATCACGATTTATAAACACGGAAGTGAAAGTTTATGTTGAAAGTGCAGTTTCATGAATTGCTGGAGAACGGAAAAATAACCGATGTTGATACTACACCCATTTTTTGTTACGTAGTCGGCGCTCCATATGGGCAATGGGCCCGGCCAGATTCGAACTGGCGACCTCCACGTTGTAAGCGTGGCGTCATAACCCCTAGACCACGGGCCCGAGTGGTTTACAACTATTTTTCAGATAATAAATATTTTTCGTGGATATCGAAGGTCAACCCCCTGCTACCGGCACTATTCTCTCGAAGACCTTCTCTACCAAGTCTGCCATCTCTTTGACGTCGTCGAGGGGGTTGAAAACGGGTACCTCGAGGGCGTCTTTATCGATCCCCTCTTCTGTGAGGGAGGATATGCAGATTACGTGGTCTAGGGTTTCTAAAAAATTCTTTGCTTCTTCCGTGGTCCTGACGACCAAGATGCGCGGTAGGGATATCCTCGGGTCGCCCTCCATAACGATGTAATCCAGCGACTCTCCTTCGAGCAGATGCACCGCCTCTTTGAATCTGTCCTTTCCCCGGAGGCTTTTGATCGCGCAGACCTCACGAGGGGCAGCAGACACGACCATCTCTGCACCGGCCCGGGTGTGTCTCCACGTATCCTTGCCCTCTTTGTCGATGGAAAAATACTCTTCGTGAATCTGTTTTATCGTGCCCACCCTATGACCTCTGGAAGAGAGTTCCTCGACCAGTGCCTCCACGGTCGTCGTCTTTCCGGACTTTCTTCCAGCTCCCACAACTGCGAGGATGTTCATCGCTCCACCTGCCCATTATATCCCTCTTTAACAACGTGCAACAAAAACTATTTATGATGGGGTGAATAGCGGGTTTCTAGTGGTTCCATGAAAGAGATGGCATCTTTAGAAGAGGCGCATGCGTTGATCGACGAGCTGAGAGAGGGGTATTACTTCAGGCGCGAAATCGAGAGCGTAGAGACCGACGATGCCCTCGGGAGGGAGCTCGCCGAACCCATAATCTCGGAAAAAAGATCACCGGAACGCGATATCGCCACTATGGATGGTTATGCCATCAATTGCCACGACGAGTATCCACTCAAGATCGTCGGCGATATCCATGCAGGAGAAAAAGGAATCTCGAGACTCAAGAGGGGCAGCGCGGTTTGGATCGCCACCGGGGCAAGCCTTCCAGATGGGGCGAACGCCGTGCTTAGAGTTGAAGATGCGAAGGTGAAAGACGGCATGCTTTATGGCCCCAAGATCGAGGAGGGGAACTACATAATACGGGCGGGAACCGATTACGAGAAAGGGGAAGAGATCCTCGATGCTAGGACTAGAATAGCCCCCCACACCATCGCTGTACTCCACAGTCTCGGGATCTCGAAGGTGAAGGTCTTCAAGAAAGCTAGAGTTGGCGTATACTCGACCGGCGATGAGATCTTCAAGGGCATGATACAGGACACCAATGGCCCCATGCTCATGGCATTCCTCAAGGAGTGGGGAAGTGAAGGCAGATATCTGGGGGCGATTCCAGACGACTTGGAGGCGACCAAGGAGATGATCCTCGATGCGACGAAGTACGACGCAGTCGTTACCTCGGGCGGCGTCTCCGTGGGAAGACGGGATTATGTCATAAAGGCCATAGAGGAGTTGGGGGAAGTATTGCTCCACGGAGTGATGACCCGACCCGGCAAACCCATGGTCATCGGGGTGCTGAGAGATACCCCGGTCTTTGGACTGCCCGGCAAGCCCACCGGCTCTTTCATGGCGGCGGAGCTGAACTTGAGGAGGTACTTCCTCGGCTATCGCCCCCGGGCGAAGAGATTGTGCGAGTGCGTTGAAGATGTGAACTTACCCAAGGAAAAGGAGACCCTAGGTTCCAAATATATAACCTTCGCTCACATCCGGGATGGAAAGGCATACCCCCTAGGGTATAAGGGCTCTTCGATGGAGATATTCTCTCCGAAGTCGAGATATGGTGTCTCGATCCTCGCATCTTCACAAAGAGCTATAGTGGCCGACGGATACATAATGACGGATAAAGGGATAAAGAGGGGAGACATAGTAGAGGTAAACCTATTTTAGGTGATCCCATGGACGTATTGGAACTCGCAACCGAGTTGCATGGGCATCTGGCCCCTGGCGTTGCGCTGGGAGTCAGGATGAGCGAGATCGCCTTGGAAAGGCTGGGCACGAAGAGGGGCAACAAGAGGCTGATCGGGGTATCGGAGACCCGTAGGTGCTTGGCCGATGCCCTACAGGCGACGACTGGCTGTACACTCGGCCACGGCAACGCTATGGTAAAAGACTATGGGAAGTTGGCCATAACGGTCGGCAGGGTGGATAGTAAAAAGGGCGTTCGGGTCTCCCTCAAGAAGGACGCTTATCGACTATCTCCGCTCATGCGAGAATGGATGATGAGGGGGAGGAAATTGAAGCGATCAGAGGAGGAGGAGCTTGCTCACCAACTCTCGAAGTTGGATGAGAAGTTCTTGAAGATCGAGGACGTGATCATAGATCTGGAGCAGGAGTTCGAGAGCACCGCCATCAAAAAATGCGATGAATGCGGGGAGTTGGTCCCGGAAATCTTCATTTTGGAAAGAGAAGGAAAGGCCATATGTAAGGTATGTGGAGGGGAGGGTTACTACAAGACCATATGAGTTTTGTTAAATATTTATGTTTAACATTAGTAAAATTTCAACGAAAAGTATTTATACTAGCACGAAAATTATCTTAAGACGTGGCTGGCATGCTCACTCATATGCTCCTTTTCCGCGTGTCGCCACCCTCTCTCATTTCACGATCGCTCGAGATTCGCTCCTTCGATCGATAAACTTCGTTCAGAAATCTTTTTAAGGCTCCATATGGTATCGATAAAAAATGGGCGTTTTGGGTCTATCTTTGGCGTTCGCAGTCGCCATGATCGCCGGGTTTTATGGCTCTTTGGTCGGGGCTTCGAGTCTACTCATAGTACCCACTTTGATATTTCTGGGATTCCCGACGCAGATCGCAATTGCGACCTTCAGGTTCGGAAATCTGGGCCAGCCGATCTCCTCCATCTACGAATATAACAGGAAAAAATTGGTAGATTATAGGATCGGTCTCCCCATCGCTATAGTGGCCTTTGGCGGCGCTATAATAGGTGCAAATTTGGTTCTCAGGACCGATAATCTAGTTCTGAAGAAGATCGTAGGTGTCATAACGATAGCGATCCTCCTTTTCATAGTCTCCGTGAATAAGATCGGGATTGAAAAAAGGGAGAAGGAGATGGAGGGAATCGAATGGGTCGCTGGATTGATCCTGAGCTTCTTCTTGGGCATCTACGGCGGATTTTATGGATCCGGAGTGGTCACATTTTTCAGTTATCTTCTATTGATATTATTTGGCCAAGATTTCTTGGAATGCGCTGGGACATCGAAGCTGCCCAACCTCTCCATCTCCCTCATAGCCGCCTTCATATTCATAATAAATGAGAAGGTCGATTATCAATTCGGAGGGACGATCTTCATCGGGATGTTGATGGGGGCATATCTCGGTGTGCATTACTCCACGAAGTTGGGCAATGTCTGGATGAAGAGATTGTTTTTCGTCGTAGTTCTCATTATGGGGTTGGGTCTATTGCTCTAGTTTGCCTTGTGAATCGGTATCATAGATCTCGAGATATCTGGATAAAGTCGCCAGCTAAAAAGACGGTTGGGATCTTGTCAAATGATTATATTTTACTTTTTAGAAATTTCAACGAAAAGTATTTAAACACGGATATTTTTCATGTACGTGGGCGCATGGTGGATGGTAAAATATAAAAAGATGAGGACGCAGTTTCCCTATCCGCGTAACAGATCTTAAAAGGGAGTTGCCCAATGGAAAAATCTCGATTTCCGATAAAGGGGTGGAGAACGGCCTTCAAACGTAAGGGGTTGGTCGCGGCTGGACTAATCCTCTTGATCTTACTTTCTGGATGGACGATCTCAAAAACTTTTAGGGAACCAGAAATAGCCGAGAAGAGGCCCACCCCAATAGAAACGACCATAACCATCGCGGATACGGGGTCGTTGATAGTCTTGGCGGGGTCTGCCAGCAGGGCTGCAGTGGTCAAGGCCGTGGATATCTACGAAAGGAGAACCGGCAGCAAGGTCGATGTATATTTCGAGGGTTCAGGGGTCTTGCTCTCCGCGATGGAATCCGCCAAAAGGGGCGATATCTATGTCTCCACCTCCCCGGAGTTTATGATGAAAGCCCAGGATGAGGGTGCCGTCTTCACCGACACCGTTCGACCGATCTCTTTCATGAATCCGGCCATCGTTGTGCATAGTGGGAATCCAAAGAAGATCGTACGCCTTGAAGACTTGGCCAAGCCCGGAGTCAAAGTGGGGATGTGCGATCCGAAAAACTGCGCAACTGGAGGATATACCATCGAACTTTTGAGGCATAATAATCTCCTGGAGAGGATCGGGGAAAATATGGCCATTGTGGGGGATAGGTACAGGGATATCGTTGACAAAGTTGCCGGGAATGAGGTCGATGCAGTTATAGGCTGGTACGTATTCGATCTGAATCCGACAAAATTGGATTTCGTAATTCTGGAAACTGAGCAGATACCCAAGATGGGATATATCTCCGCGGGGGTCTCCACCTATACCGAGAATCGGGATGGGGCTTATGAATTCTTGAATCTACTGATCTCCGTGGAATCTCGCGAAGTCTATTCCAAGTGGGGGTATATAGCTTCCGGAGCCCCCATAGAACCCGTAGTGATGAAAGAAATCGATGCATTCGTCGGTTCTGCAACCAAGCCCGTAATGGAAGAATTGGCAGAGGCCTTTGAGAGGAAGACTGGAATAAAGGTCAATCTGCATTTCGGCGGCTCGGGTACTATGCTCTCGGAGATGAAGATGTCCAAGAGGGGTGAACTCTACATTCCGGCCTCGCCCGATTATATGTCAAAAGCGAGACGCGACGGGGTAGTTTATTCCGACACAGAGAAGATCATCACATATCTGGTCCCAGCCATCGGCGTGCAGAAGGGCAATCCCAAGAATATAGAATCTCTAGAGGATCTCGGCAGACCGGGCGTAACGGTGGGCATATGCGACCCCGAGAGCTGTGTCATCGGAGAATATGCGGTGGAGATCCTCGAGAGCACAGAGATCATGGCAAAGGTCAAACCGAACATCGTTACCCATGCCATGAGCGCCTCTAAGACCGCTGCACTTATACCCTTCGGCAAAGTGGATGCTATCCTGATCTGGAGAATAGTCGGTAATTGGAATCCGGAGGAGATGGACATAGTCTTGATCGACCCAGATAAAATACCCAGGATTGCATACGTCTCCGGAGCGGTCTCGACGTATGCAAAGGACAAGGAGAGCGCCAAAGAATTCTTGAACTTCCTAACTTCGGAGGAAGGGCGGGAAATATTCGCAAGATGGGGTTACATGGGCACCGAAAAAGAAGCGAGGAGATATGCGCCCGAAGCCGAAATAGGAGGGGAGTACATACTTCCAGCGGAGTGGTATAAAAATCTTTAAGTAGTCTCCGAAAAATTGATCAACATGACCACGTTCAGCGTCACGAGGGGAGCTTTTGGAGAAAGGACATTCAAAGCCGCGACCTTGAGTGCCCTCCTCCTACTACTACTATTTTTTCTCGGTATAACGCTCTCATTGGCGTGGTATACCGACATAAGGACCTTCTTCAAATTGTTATTCTCCGACGAGATACTCTTCGCCATCAAGTTGAGCATCGTTACCGCGACGGCCGCCACGATCGCTTCCGTCGTCGTCGCAGTCCCAGCTGCTTATGCCATATCCCGGACAGAATTTCCGGGAAAGGACATAGTCGACACGGTCTTAGACCTCCCCATAGTGATATCGCCGATCGCCCTGGGTGCAGCCCTGTTGGTATTCTTCAATACGCCGATCGGTAAGATCGTTGAACTCAAATTTACGGGGTTCGTTTTTGAGGTTCCGGGCATCGTCCTGGCGCAATTCACGGTGGTCAGCGCTCTGGCCATTAGGTTGATGAAATCGACATTCGATGGCATCGGTACGAGATATGAGGACGTTGCAAGGACTTTGGGCTGTAGCAAGTGGGAAGCCTTCTTCAAGGTAACTCTCCCTCTGTCCAAAAACGGATTGATCGCGGCGAGTATACTTACATGGGCAAGGGCCATAGGCGAATTCGGCGCCACCGTCACCTTGGCCGGGGCGATGAAGATGAAGACTGAAACTCTTCCCATAGCGATATTCCTAAAGCTGGCAAAGGTAGATGTGGAAGGTGCTGTCGCCATAATCTTCGTACTTATCGCGATTGCTTTGATCGCGTTGCTATTTATCAGAAAGATAACTGGAAAAGGGTATACGATATGATCCGGATCGAAGATCTCTCCGCAGAAGTGGGGGAGTTTTCTCTTCACGAGATCAACCTCAAAATCTATGAGCGAGAATATCTGGGGATCTTGGGCCCAACAGGGAGCGGAAAAACCGTCCTCCTCGAATGCATAGCGGGTCTTCATCAACTGAGAGATGGCGAGATATGGATCAACGGGAAAAACATGACCATGTCGACGCCCGAGGAGAGAGAAGTGGGCTATGTCCCCCAAGATCAAGCGTTGTTCCCACACCTCGACGTTAGAGGAAATATCGCATTTGGAGTAGGATTGAGGGGGTATTTGAGGCGCGATATCGAAGCCAAGATAGATGAGATTACGGGACTGTTGGGCATCTCGCATATCCTCCATCGTCCGGTCCAGACCTTGAGCGGCGGCGAGATGCAGAGGGTGGCCTTGGCTAGGGCCTTGGTGATCGAGCCCAAACTACTACTTTTAGACGAACCTTTGGCAGCCCTCGATCCCAAGATCAAGCAGAAGCTCTGGATAGAACTGAAGAAGATACACGAACAGCTAGGGGTAACGATCGTTCACGTGACCCACGATTTTGAAGAGGCATTTACCCTGAGCGATAGAATAGCGGTTATCAACGAGGGCAAGATAGAGCAGGTCGGGAGCAGGGAGGAGGTATTCTATAAGCCAAGAAATAGGGTAGTGGCCAGGTTTGTGGGCACAAAGAATATATTCGACGGCAGAGTGGTCGCGTCCAGTCAAGAAGAAGAGGAGCTCCATATCTCATGGAGGGACCACATCATCATCGCCCCATACTATCCTTTTCTCATCGACGAAAAGGTGAGTTTCTGTATTCGACCGGAGCAGGTCATGATAGTAAGTCCGAGCCACATACCGAGGGAGAGGACCCATGAAAATGCCATGAAGGGTAAAATCATGGATGAGGTCCCACGCGGGATTATGCATACCCTCTTCTTCCAGATTGAGGGCAGTGGGGGGGAATATGACTTCGAGATACACATCCCGAGTCATTCATATAACAAACTGCAATTGGCCGAGAAGAAGGATATTACAGTATCGCTGAAAAAGAGCGCCATCCACGTATTTTGAGTCATCTTACTATAACGTCCCCTTCCTCTGTTATGGTGATCTCCAACTTGGATAGTATCCTCCGCCCCTTGATCTTCTTTCCCGCCTTATCATGGATCAGATTGGAGAGAGAAGGTCCATCATGGGCGATCCATATATTCCTTTTGCCAGCCTCTGAGTAAATCCTCCCGACGACATCGTCTAGATCTTCTTCTGGTCCAAAGGTCAGCCAGATCGGGGCCTCGATCATCTTCACCACTTCGAGGGTATTCTTCGCCTTCTCGATGTTCTTCAAGGCCGTCTTCTCTGTAGCGGAGATATTCGCCCTGCTCGTGCCGAGTTTCTTCGCGATCTCGGTCTGCGAATAACCCCGTCTTCGCAATTTCAATATCTCCATCTGTCTCTCCGTAAGGATGGTATCTTTTTCGGGCATTTTACTCCTTATTGGATATGGCCCTTCCCCTATTTAAAAAGGTCTATAGATGAATATCTAAAAGGAGGTACCACGGGTGGAGAAAACCTTTAAATGCTCGGTCATTTGTTATTTGTAGAGCTCAAGGTGATGGAGAGATGGCGGATTATACGGGGGTACCCGGCGATAGAGACCTAGAACTCGAGCAACATCTGATAGAACTTGCCCAGAGGTTGGCCATCGTCGTCATCGTGGTGGGCATCATTACCATTGTAGCCTTTTTCATAGTCTCGAGGGACCTCGTGCTCTTTCTGAGACAAGATCTCCTGCCGGCGGATATCATAGTCATCGTACTCCATCCGATGGAATACATCTACATGCGGATACAGATCTCCATCGTATTTGCCGTGATAATATCCAACCCCCTCATCGTGTATGAGATATACAAGTTCATGAGGCCTGGATTATTTCCCAGCGAGCGAAAGTTCTTTTTGACGGTGATACCCTCCTCTCTATTCTTATTTCTCATAGGGGGATGGTTTTCCTATGCATTTGTGGCACCGATAGGAACCAAATTTTTGGTACGTTATACTGAAGAGAGGGTTGCCCCCCTCATCGTGTTGGAATATTTTATCTCCTACATCTCGTATATACTCTTGATGTTCGGGGCCATATTCGAAATCCCGTTGATCATTTATCTGCTTTTGAAACTCGACTTGGTAAAAGCAAAAGATCTAAAAAAGTGGCGAAAGCTGATCTATGGTGGAGTCTTGGTTCTGGCATTTGCATTCACTCCAGATCCCACCCCCGTCACGCCGGTCCTCATAACTTTAATGGTGATCGTGCTGTATGAGTTGAGCCTCAAGCTGGCCGAACGGATAACCTGATAATTAGATCACTTTGCAATCTGTAGATGGTTGCTCCTTTTTCGTCACAGATCAGGTCATGTTTGAGATCTTTTCTATCGAAAAGGGGAGGTGCATTCGAAACAACTTTATATCGCGTCGGTTATATCTTGAGTAACCGAAGAAGAGCTGAAGGTAATTGGATGGAAGGCGAATTGGAGCAGAGGCTCAAAGAACACTCGGAGCGGGTGGAACAGAAAGTGGATGAGAGGACGAGAGAGCTGGAGTCATCATATAAGGAATTGTCCTTACTCCACGAGGTCAACAGCGCCCTCAATGCCGGGATGGACCTGGAGGAGATACTCCAGATCATAATAGACGGGATGACCTCCGTCTTCAACTACTTCTCCAGCGGCATCTACCTTTTAAGCAGAGACGGAAAATACCTCGTGGTCAAGAACTACTCCCTCGATTCGAGGATAATCGAGGAGATCGAGAGGCTCATAGGCTCGCCCCTCAAGGGGTACAAGATACCCCTCTACGAGGGCAGCATATTCAGGGCGGCAATGGAGAATAAGGAGCCGATCATAACCCACGACATCGTGGCGATATTGAAGGAGCACACCGACAAAAAAGGGCTGAGGGCCCTCGCGAAGGCGGTAGCCAAGCTCACCGGATTGAAGTCCGGGGTGGGCGTGCCTTTGGTGGCCGGGGACAAAGTCGTGGGCATGCTCGGGGTAGCCAGCAGGGATCAAGAGATGTCAGAAAGGGACGCGGAGAGGCTCATGAGCTTCGCCGACCAGGCAGGCCTGGCTATAGAGAGGGCGAAGTTGTACGAGGAGCTGAAGGAGTATTCGGAGCAACTCGAGCGGAAGGTGGAGGAGAGGACGAGAGAGCTGAGGAAGGCCCAACAGCAGCTGATCCAATCCGAGAAGCTGGCTGCGATAGGCCAGTTGGCGGCCGGCGTCGCCCACGAGATCAATAATCCCCTGACGAATATTCTTCTCGATGCTGAGCTATTGCATCAAAAAGCTTTGGAAGGAGATTTGGCCAAAGAAAGATTGGAAGAGATCATCTCTCAAGTCGGAACCGTCGCTAGGATAACTAGAAACTTACTGGAATTTGCTAGGCAATCAGAGGTGGAAATCAAGTCACTGGACATAACAGCATTACTCGAGAAGAGTCTGGAGATGCTCTCTTTTCAGCTTACCAATATCCGACTGGAAAAGGACTTTCAACCCAACCTTCCCGAGTTGAGGGGGGATTCGAGCCAACTCCAGCAGGTCTTCCTGAATATAATCACCAACGCGATCCAAGCCATGCCGGATGGTGGTCGGTTGGGAATTTCGATAGTGAGAGAGAATGGATTTATTAGGGTCGATATCTCCGATACCGGCTTGGGGATCGCAGAAGAGGATCTAGGAAAGATCTTCGACCCCTTCTATACGACCAAAGGCGTTGGGGGCGGAACGGGCCTTGGTCTTTCCATCTGCTTGGGGATAGTGGAGAGACACGGGGGCGATATACGGGTGGAGAGTAAGGTCGACAAAGGCAGCACCTTCACAGTAAGGTTGCCGATAGGCGAATAGAAAACCGATATTCCGTAGTTTATATAAAATTTGTGATGCGTTTTCCATCTTTGTGTGATTTTTGTTATACTGTCGTAGGACCTCTATAGAACTTTTTTCTCAAAAAGATACTTATAATAGAAATTATCTAACACTCTTGTCACTTTTATGCGACCAAAGATCTGAAGGCGGGGTTATATTGGGTTTCGTTACTCGCCGGGCAATAGGAAGTAGAAAGATGAGACATTATGTTCTCTATAATGGGTGATATTATTTGAGCGAGATTTTGGTAGTCGACGACGATCCCCGGATATGTAGGAATTTATCCGAAATCCTCAGGGATGATGGACACAACGTAGAGGCCGTCACTTCTGGAAACGAGGCCCTGAAACTCATAGAAAAGGATGGGTTCGATGTTGCGTTGATAGATCTGGTAATGCCGGAGCTGAGCGGCATGGAGTTGTTGGCCGAGATCAGGAGGAAGAGGCCCAATACTCAGGTGATAATGATAACCGCCTTCGCCACCGTTGAAAATGCCGTCGAGGCTATGAAGAGGGGGGCGACGGATTATGTGGCCAAGCCTTTCAAGATGAACGAGATACAGGTTGTTGTGAACATGGCCTTGGAGGATGCCAGCTTCAAGGAGCGCATCTCCTCTGCCGAAGGTTCGGTCGACATCGAAAATGTGATAAGCTCTCTCAACAACGCGATCCGCAGGGGCGTAATAATCCACCTGAACAAGGGGAGGTATAGCTTCACCGAGATAATGAAGGCCATCGGTGTAGACGATCCCACCAAGCTCAACTTTCATCTCCGCAAGCTCAGATCTAGTAAAGTGTTGAAACAGGATGATAAGAAGAGGTATCTTCTGACCCCCATCGGTAAGAAAGCGCTGAACGTTCTCAAGAGTCTGGATATGGATCGTATCGAATGGAAGTGACCGCATATAGAATTTTTTTTATATATTTTTCTCATTTTATATAATTTTTATTATTAAAAACATATTATAAGATTTATTATAGAATTTTAAGCTATCATTGAACTTTTTTTCCAAAAAGATACTTATATAAGAAGTATACTCTCCTTTTCAACGAGTCCAAACGAGTGGGATTCCAGAGTCGGGTGTGGTTATGCGATCGCACATTTGCGCTCATCGGCTGTTGAAAAACGGGGGTGAGAATTAGAGCATGGGGCGACTGGCATAGGAAGACATAACCTCTCTCACCGGTTTTTTCTTCTTGTCCCCGCCTCATGCTTCATCCTTATACCTAAAAAAATGAGAGA
>JBHIFP010000007.1:0-33216 GCA_046761145.1 Hydrothermarchaeales archaeon (SeqCode) | reverse complement strand
ATTGCCAGCTGGAAAACACGCATACGTGACAGCTCATCGATAAAACCAATGATCTCTTCCGTACTCATATCTTCAGTGTTATCCCTATAACAGAAAGGACAATTCAGATTGCATCTGCTCGTGATGGAGAGATGCACTACTTCAGGAGCCGAAAGAAACCCCTCACAGGTTTCATTCTCATTGGTCTGTATAACGCTCCATGGATGGACAATTTTTCGATTTTTCAAACTATGTATGAAACTATGGCCTATAAACTTCTCTATCTGACCTTTTATCTCCTTGGACGAGAACACTCTATTAAAATGCTGTTCTAGGATATCCTTTATCTGAGGAAGAGAAAGAGGTTTTGAAAGCAGCGATAAAAGGACATAGGCCTCGTCATCAAATTCCATGGTAATTCCATTATCTCTATGGAATCCTATGCCGCCAAAGTACTCTTTTCGAATAATAACGTTTTCCGATCTAATGTATCGAGACAACTTCATCATTACTTTTAAATGAAGTTTCTTATAGATAAAATATATCTTTCTGGAATAAAACCGATAATCAACTACTGTTTTGTAAATCTAGTTCATGACCTTTTTTTCTCGATCATTTATATTGTCAACTCGATGTGTTTTGCATCCTTTGACTTTATTTCGACTTCTGCGCCTTTTGTAAGCCCTATGGCTTGAGCTAGTTCTTTTGGAATGCGGATGATTATTGATTCGCCCAGGGTGCCAACTTTTACCTTCGTCCCTCTCTTGAATTTATTGATTATCAATGCCTTTTCAGCATCCTCGGGATCTAGATATTCCTCGCCACACTTGTCACATTTCCAGGCTCTCATTTTGAACCCATCTATCACCACTCTTGTCTCTTCTGCCCAGTCATCGCATTTAACACATTTCATCTTTTCCTTTTTCATTTTCATTTCCTCTTTGTAAATTTCCCCACATGGACTATCGCATAAACCTCCTGCTTGGACCAGAATTCATATGATTTAACTACAACTACTTTTACGGTTTTGTTCTTGAAATCCAGACATTTCTCAAGGGTACCTTTTTTCTTCCACCCGCCGAACAATCATAGCCATCTTTGAGGATTTGTAGGACATCATACAAGTCCATTCTGGAATTCTTGAGTTCATTGTACACACTTCTCGTTGGTCTAAGAGGCAAACCTTTGTAACGAATGTCCATAGATATTCCAATTAGATATCTTACATAAATATCTTTTTATTAACAAGAGAAAAGCGTTGTTAGAAAATTTTAAAAGTCCATAATTTCGATTCTTAATCCGATAATTGGAGCAATTTGACAATATTTCACAAAAATACTAGAAAATTAGTCCGAAATCATTCATCATCGGTAAACTTATCTCTGTGTTTTTGGGTTAAAATATGTTTCGAGATAATAATGGATGTTGGATAGAAAACTTACTTCGTAGCCCACAAAGGGTCAAAGAGCTTATTCACAAAGTTTATATTCGTTAAAGACACCGCTTAAAAGTAATGAGTGCAGTCCAAGAGAGACTCCTGTCTGAGCTGAACAAGATGGAGAAAGAGGCCAAAGATGAAAATACCCTTAAGGAGATCGCCCTATGGAAGATCAAGCTCCAGAGGGGGAGCCTGAGAGGCAAAGCGGAGCCCTCCCCTCTGACCTACGAGGAGAAGGAGGAGGCTCTCAAGGAGTATCTCAGAGAGAGGGGGCTCAAGTGGCCGGGGGTCGAGGATTAATATTCGAGGAGATCCTCAGGTTTCCTTATTTCTACTAAATCTTTTACCAAATCGAAGTGTTTTGTCCTCGTAACTAACACGGCATCCGCCCTTATGGAAAGAGCAGCGTGGAGGGCATCGCTTCTATGTAGCTTTCTTTCTCTATAGATCCGTTCAGCTCGCTCGATGTCCTCTTTTCCGGCTTCGATCTCCTCCAAGAGGCCTGCTTTTTTAAATTCCAGGAGCTTCTCCTCCAGGTCCCTTGATGGCAATGCCTTTCTTTCTTATTTCCATCTTAGCAGCGCCGGATATTAGTATGATCCACTTCTTCCTGAAGGCCGTCTCCAAAAGTTCTTCTAGATAATGAGATGCTGGCGTGAATCTGAGCATCTCGTCCAGCCAAAAATTGAGCCAGACATCGGCGTCGAGGTATAGCTTCATTACCAATCCCCAAAATTAGCGCATTTCTGCCTCCATCATTCATCATCGGCGATCACATTTACAATCATCGGCGATATATAACTTGTCCTTATACCCAGTACGTTCCCGCGCGTCCATTCGATGACAAGATTGTGGAAATAGGGAGGAAGTACCTAAATGAGAAATTCGGCGATAGGAATCGAGACAGGGGGCAAAGCCACTGATCTTGCAAACCATTATATGATATGAGGGAAAAGGAAATAATATGAAAACACGCGCCGAGAAGATAAGGAAGAAGATCCTCCCAATTCTACGACGTTACGATGTAACAAGAGCTGCAATATTCGGGTCTTTTGTTAGAGGAGAAAGCAAAGAAGGCAGTGACATAGACCTCTTAGTAGAGTTTAAGGGTGAAAAAAGCCTTCTTGATCTTGCCGGGCTTAAGATAGCATTGGAGGAATTACTGAAGATGAAAGTAGACGTCCTTACCTATAATTCTCTGCATCCTCTTCTCAAAGAGAGAATTCTAAGCGAACAAGAAGTGATTCTATGAAGAAAGATCCAAAGATTTTCATCGAACACGTATTGGAATGCATAGATCGAATTGAGGAATACACAGAGGGGATAACAAAGGATGAGTTTTTCGATTCTGCACAACTACAAGATGCGGTTATTAGAAGGATTGAGATTATAGGAGAGGCTGTTAAGAATATACCAGCTGAGATAAAGGATAGATATTCAGACATCGCTTGGAAAGAGATAGCAGGGATGAGGGATATCCTTATACATGAGTATTTTGGCGTTGACTTAGAACTGACATGGAAAGTTGCTAAAAAGGATGTTCATGAATTAAAAAAGGGGATGTTGGAACTACAAGAAAATCTAGAGGAGAGTTGAAAAAGTCCCCGCCAAAAATGAATATAGTCGCGGAGAACTCTTGTCTGAGTTGAACAAAATGGAGAATGAGGCAAAGGACGAAGATACCATTAAGGAGATCGCCTTATGGAAGATCAAGCTTCAGAGGGGAAGCCTGAGGGGTAGAGCGGAGTCCATCCCTCTGACCTACGAGGAGAAGGAAAAGGCTCTCAAGGATTATCTCAGTGAGCGGGGCCTCAAGTGGCCGGTGTTCGAGGATTAATACAAGAGGAGATACTCAAGTTTCTTATATTTACTGAGTATTTTACCAGCAAAATCATCCTTTCTCTAAATATCCTTTCTCGGAGAGGTAGGCCAACACGGTATTCCTGATCACTTCGAAATCGGTTTCTCCATTTGAACTGCCGACTTGCATTTTGAAAAAATTGACGCTCATCGCCTGGCACTCAAAGATCTTCCTGCTATTATCCTGAGCATTTCGAAGGAAAAGAGATATGAGGATACCAACACAACCATCCCAGAAATGGTCGTCATGCTTTTCATTCTTAGTATCAATCCCATGGAAAATCCGATTACCCCTGCATTGATGAGCCAGAATATGAGGTCACCCAGCCTCTCGCTGTAGAGTTCTTTTATCGTTGGGGCCTCTTCTTTTCCCAACTTGCTGCTGTACCTCTCGGTCCAGACGAGCATGGGTATGAGGTGGTACATAGCTCCGATTATCGTTATGCTAACCCATCCAACTAATGCTAGGTGGGCATGGGCTAGGGTTATCCTCCCGAGGGTCATTACCTTTGGCGAGAATGCCATCAAAATCCCCATTAAACCAGAAATGAGGACGTATACAATAGCGGCGCTGAAGAACTTCACGGTGATATCCAGCTTATCGCCCTTCTTCTCCCCACTTAGAAGGGTCTCGAACATCTCGAAGGCGAAGAGGAGAAAAGAGATTAACAAGATCGCCGCGAATATCTTGAACTGAATTGAATGGACACCAAACCCAAATATCAAAGATAAAAAGAGCCCTATGATGCCCGCATTCACGATCCAGAATTGAATCTCGCCCAGCCTCTCGCTGTAGAGTTCTTTCAAAGAGAGCATGGGCAGCATCTGGTACATGGCCCCCATTATGGTTATTGTAACCCAGCCTACAAGAGCGAGGTGTGCATGCGCCAAGCTCAAGTAACCCTTCGAAAGAAGTTGGCGCGCAGTTCCAGAGGCCATCAGTGCCCCAAAGGTACAGGATATTATGATGTAGAGTATAGCCGCGATGAAGAACTTCATAGTGAGGCCGATTCCAACGCCCCTATTCTTTATTGTCTTGTAGATTATGTATGCGAAAAAATAGAAACTGAAGGCCAAAACCGCTCCGAAGATTGCAACCAAACTCATATTTGCCGTCAAAAACCCAAAGAACACGCCAACGGTGGCTATATTCATGATCCAGAACTGGTAATTTCCCAAAGTCTCATTGTCTAGCCTCGTTCCCAAAAGCACTGGCACGATCTGGTACATGCTACCTACTATGGTCATCGAGACCCAGCCCACAAGGGCAAGGTGCGCATGCGCGAGGCCGAGCAATACATTGGGGAATACCTTGTAGATCACCCCGGCAGCCAACAATGCCCCAAGAGTGCAAGAGATAAGGAAATAGATCAAAACCGCTATGTAAAACCTCAAGGTAAGGTTTTTCACGACCTTCATCGGCACGCCCCTCTTATCTATCTAGGTCCCCTCATCTGGATATTCAAGAGCAACATTCAGGTTTCTTATAAGTGCCTCTATATCTATATCTCTAGACCGTGCTGTCTCCTCTATGCTCAGCTCTCCCCCACAGCAATCGCATATACCATAGCGCATAAAGATACTCCTGGTATTAGGGTAGTTGCGCATCACATCCCCTACCCTCATGTTCCCGGTGATTCTCATGGCCTATCCCCCTCCTTTGGTGCCCTTAAACTCATTATATTTCTCTTCACCAACGCACTCCTTCGCATATTTGCACCAGTCTATGCAAGAGGGTACGGCCTCCCTGAATACAGTCTCACCGCAATTCGGGCACGTCGTCTTCTGCTCGTCAGTGAAGATCTCTATCTCCTCCCCACATTTCTGGCAGTTTATGATCTCAATAGTGGGGTTTTTTATTCCTTCTGTACCCGGGCATCTGTCGAACAATCCTTACACCTCTACATTTTCGCCAGCTTCTCGTTCAGCTCTTTCTCCTGGGTATGGCCGACCACGGTGACGTTGATCTCCTTTAAACCTTCAACTCCCTGCAGTGCCCTCTTTATCGCTGTTGCCAGTTGGATGCCTATCGGACAAAAAGGCGTTGTTGGAGTAAAGGTTAGATCGACTGCATCCCCATTCACTTTCAGCTTGGGTATCATCCCCATATCGTAGACGCTCTCTCCTGTGTGCGGGTCTATCACGCCCTTAAGCTTCCCTATAACTTCTTCTTCTGTAGTCATAACTCACCTCCTGTGATAGCTCGTGCCGCTCGCGTATTGGCCCACCTCATGGTGTGTGCCTTCCACAACCTTAACGTCCAAACCCTCTATTGACTTTTTTATCTCATTTTTGTTCGGGCACCTAGTGAAAGGCTCCTCCATCAGTATGCACGATCCCATGTGAACGACATCTATACCGTATCTTTTCAGAGTATTTGTAAGCCTGAACACCCTCCTTCCAGGGCAGCCGCCACAGGTGAAGAATCCCACCAGCCTCGCATTATCACCATACCCTTTGAAAAGCTCAATCCTCTTGTCAAACGCCTTCAGACAGCCCACGCCTGGGCAGACCTCTGATACAATCTCACAGCGAACAACTGCTATATTGGTGGTCCCGGGCTCTTTGCCGAATTGTGCGGCGCAGGATTCGTTGACATCGTCTATTGTAACCCTTTCTCTGCCTTTCTCCTTTGCGCGGTCTTCTACTTTTGTCATTGCTTTTTCTCTTACAAATTCTGGGACCGCCTTCATGGCCTCAAGGGCGTCTTCATTCCGTTTCATTAACAATAGCACCGCTTTTTCTTTATCCGTGGATCAGCATCGGCAAACATCTGCCGCAGACGTTCTTTTCCTCTTCCTTTATCGTTACATCGAGGAGGGGGGCATCGTTGCTGGTATTACCACAATTGAAACACTTCTTCTCTTCTTCCATGATCTTGTCACCTTTTGTTGATCCTTTTCTCTTTACGTGCCTATCATAATTTTCCCGAACATGTTCGGAAATGCGTGCATAGGTTACGTTTTTACCCTTTGTTTATGCTAGAAGCGGTCCTCTCGGTAAAGATACCAGAATGCATAGACGATATCTCCGCCAAATATGCTGCAAAAATAAAGATTCTGGGTTGCGTACCCTTTTCGAAAGGAGGAGTTAAAGACCTAGTCGAGATAAGGGCGCCGCAGGAAAGTATGGATGATGTCGTTGAAGAGATCAAAGAGCATCCACATTTCAGCGAAGTCGATGTCGCTCTGACCGGGGGTGACAGGGCCTTGGCCACATTCTCAACGGACAGATGCGGCCTCTGCAGCGCAATCGCGGGCTCTGGATGTTTCCTTATCTCGGCAACCACTAAGGAGGGGAATATCAATTGGACTGTGTTGGCCAGCAACAATGAGACGTTAAAAGACCTAGTCACCAGGATCAAGACGAACGGCTTTGAGGTCAAGATAATAAAGGTCAAAGAGCTAAAATCCAGAGAAGCTTTGACTTCAAGGCAGGAAGAGATCGTGAGGATCGCATTGGAGAAGGGATATTTCGACTTTCCGAAGAGAATCTCCATAAGGGAGCTAGCCGATCTCTTTGGGGTGTCGATATCCACCCTTTCCGAGATCTTGAGGGCCGGCCAAAAGAAGATCTTGATTTCCCATTTTAGAGAGGGGTAGTTTGGTTACATCCAAAAGTCCAAATATCTGGAAACTTCTACAATCTCTTGAGTATTTCGCTGTACTTTCTGGCCGCCATTCCGGGATCCGTCGCTTCGTAGATGCCCCTCCCTATTATCTCGAAGTCGGCCCCAGATTTTATCGCATCCCCCACCTCCGCGCCTTGGGCCTTTATCCCTGGGGATATGATGACCAAGTCCCCCACCAACTCGCGCAGTCTGATTATCCTCTCTGGACGGGTCGCTGGGGCGACGATGCCATAGGCATATTTCTTCGCTATCTCCGCGACTTCTTCGGCACTACTCTCCAGGAACTCCCTCGCTCCCTCATGGGTCATTTCGCAGACGACGAACAGTTTGGCGATCTTTGCGCATTCCCTTATGACATCTTCTCCAACGAATCCGTGGATTATCACGTAATCCGCTCCATTCTCCATGGCGGTTTTACATATCTTAGCGCTTATAGCTGGGATGTCCGCGACCTTGAAGTCCGCCATTATCGGCTTTCCAAACCCTTTTAGCTTGGAGATTATCTCTATCCCCGCGTTCAATACGAGGGGGTACCCGACCTTTATGGCGTCGATGTAATCCCTTACCTCGGAGCAAACTTTGAACGCCTCTTCCTCTGTTTCGACGTCCAGTGCCAGTATGATCTTGTTATCGCTTTTCAATCGCCATCCCTCCTATCTTGTATGCAGCTTCGGAGACAAAGAAGGCAACTATCCCTACCAAAGGCAATACCCCATAAATGAAGGATATTATCAAGATGGCGTTGAGTAGGGGATGAATCTCCGATAACCTCTCGAGTAATCCTCGGAAGTCATACATCGTAAGGATCTCATCCAGTAAGGTGGCGGCCGATATCACCAATATCCAACTGAGCACGACGGGGGGGCTGCCATAATACAAGAGCATGGTCCAAACCATCGCCAAACCGAAGTAATCGCCGATGTTATCCAGCCTTCCTGAGATCAAAAGGCCCACAGTTACGCCGCCGAGGAGGAGCGTTGATATGCCATGTTCCGTCATCAAGAATCCGGTCAAGACCCCACAGAGGGATCCAGATACGATACATTCTCTATATCTCCTTTGACTATTCAGGGGGCGAATAACCCCGAATAAAAATCCGATGAGTGCATATAATACCAAGTATAGCCATGTCTTCAACTACCCAACTCCTCTTTCAAAGCAGAAATTAGGATGGGGAATATCACAGTACAATCGCCGATGATCGTGACCACTTCGCTCTCTGCTTGGGCCTTCCCCCAAGATCGACCTTCTTCCAGTTTTGCCCCGCTCAGGCTCCCCGCTTCCTCCCTATCCAGAGTAATCTGTATGCCATAGTCGATGCCTTCCCTCAAGAGATTTGCGCCCATGATGTAGTGCTTTGGAAGACCTCCGCCCAAAAAGACCGCCCCCGTCTTCTTTGCGTTAAATATTATATCCGCGAGTTCGCTCATGTCCTTTAAGGCGTTCAAGACGATCTCGTTCTCTTGGGAGAAGAACCAGAGTTGGAGGCCGAGCATGGAATCGACTATCCCGGGGGAGAAGATCGAGACCTCATTCTCATAAGCAGCCCTCAGAAACGAACCTCTGTCATCTATGCGTTTGCCGATCTCCCAGACGAGCTCCCTTATGGAAAGGTTCTCCCTTTTGTCTTTATCGATGGCTGCCAGAATTTCCTGCACCCGCTTCTCGAAGGCCTCGAAGTCCGACATCTTCGTGTATATGTTTCCGATCCTGCCCATTCCGCCCCTCCTAAGTTCTGCATCATCCACGTGAAAACTGCCCACATAGTGGGAGCCCTCGAAGGCCTCGATCATATCATGGACTATGTTCGCACCGGATGTCACGATCACGTTCACATAGCCTTCTTCGATCATGTCGGTTATTACCCCCCTCAATCCCGAAGGAACCATGGGCCCGGAGATGCCCAAAAAGATGGTCGCTTCATCTCGAAGCATCTTTCTATATATCTTCATAGCTTTGGCGATAGTCCCCGCTCCCAAGGCTCCTGCCTTTTCATACTCCTCAACAATTTCTGCGACTGTCATCCCCTCTCTCAATGCCATCTGGCCAACCCTCTTCATCTCTTTGCCCCTTTGATCTTTCTGAGCTCTTTCTCTAGGTTCTTGAGTTGGGAATCGATCTTCTCAACGCCTTCCTCCAACGCCTTCCTATCTGCCTCAAAAGCCTCCTCCTCGATCTCCCCCAAAGCTCTCTTCTTATCCAGATCTTCGATATCCGACTCTAACTTCTCCCTCTCGCTTCTCAATCTCCGTATCTCCGTCGCTACGTCGACCCCCCTCTTTACCTTGTCGACCTTCTCTTCGAAGCCCCTGAAGGTCTTTCTCTTCAGGTCGCTTATGACCCTGAAATCCTTCACTTTGCCCCTCCTCCTCGGTCTCTCTCTCTTGCCGATCGATGCGCCCACCCCGACGGCGATGATCAGTATTATCAAAAGGGCGATAAATGGCGTTCTGAGTTTGGGTTTGGCCATCTCCTCGGGGACTTCCACCTCAAGTCGGGGCGGGGTTGTTGTGAGTGGAGGGGTTGCCGGTGGGGGCGTAGTAGGCGCTGAAGTGGTCGGGGGAGGCGTAGTGGCCTCTGGTGGGGGGGTTTCGGTTGGGGCCATGGTCAGGGAGGAGGTCAAAGCAGCGATCTTCTCGTTGAGCGTTCTCTGGACCTCGAAGTTGGCCAACTGTTGGGCTTTTGTGGCCTTCTCAGAGCCCTCCTTTGCATACTTGTCTGCAGTAATAGCGTGTAAATACGCCCGATAAAACTCCTTATCCTTTGACTTATGGGCCAATTCCGCTGAGGATAGCTCTGATTCTCCTTTATCTAGGTACTGCTTCGATCGATTATATAACTCGAGGGCTTCCGTCAGATTGGCTCCGTAAATATCGGCGTTTTCGATGGAGGTATTGGCGCTTTCGATTTCGCTCTCAAGGGCGATGAGACTGCTCTTTGCGATCTCCATTTTTGCGAGTGCCAAATCCTCGAATTTTGCGTACTCTATCTCCACGGGAAGGCCATATGTGATGAACACCTCGTCTAGGGGGAGGGCGAGGTCATAGGATATCTCCTCTCTACCCTCGACTATTCTCTTCGCGGTGAGAGGAGTGATGTTCCCGAATTGATGATCTCTGGGCGCGAGGAATTTTACCGTGGCTTTGAGGATATCCCAAGGATATCTCCCCAAGGCATAGCCTTTGAAGACCTTTATATTATCAGTAGTATTCAGCAGATCCGTTCTCGTGTAGGTTATCGTAATCTCTTTGGTGGCCCCTCTATAAATCCTCATGTTCAAGGTTATCTCCATCGGAATTCTCTTTTCATTCACGCTATATTTCGTCGATTCGTCAAATGCACCGACTTCGACAGTTACATTTGCAGCATCCCCTTTGTACAAATAAATCGGTTCCGTGAACGTCCCTTGGGTATTCCCAAATACGATCTTCTCCTCCACCAGGAAATAGTCCTCATATAGGGTGTAGGTGATGTTATACTCAGGGACATAGAGCCCGCCCTGGGCCTGAACGTTGGGGAGCGAGATTATAATTGCCAATACCAAAAATACAGAGATGGCTCTGGGCTTCATTCTGACCGGATAAAGGTCACTTCTGTGCCATATAAATTTTTTCGAGCGATTGGAGGTCGTTGGAGCGCCAAAACCCCAAGCGAATTCTCTGAGGCAAAACTCCTCGGACTTCAAAATCTTAAAGACAGGATCATCCCCAATCCCGCAAGATACACAAAACTTGCGAGGGCCAAGACCATCGAAAATCCCAAAGATAAGGCGATCATCACCGACAATACGGAGCTCAAAACCGATGCACAGCCGTTAACCGCCCAAGCCCAAGGAATCAAATCCCTGTCCAAAATTTCGGCCAACTTTATCCCTATAGGGAAGGGCATGCCCATGAAAAAGCCGAGAGGGGCCAAAAGGATCGGAGAGATAAGGCGGCGAATGAGGAGACCATAACCGAGAAAGGCATCGAAAAAGGCCGGCAAAAGTGTCAGATAAAGTACGGTTAGGATGCTGATGGTCGCTATTATCGGTACTAGGATTCTTCCATCTTTCACCTCAAATTTGTTGGAAAAGAGACTCCCCATTCCAGATGTAACTAGGAGGGCGAAGAGGATCGTGGAGACGGAATAAACGGGATGGCCCAAAAATAGGATGAACTTCTGTATCAAAGCGATCTCTATGAACATATAGCCCACGCCCAAACATAGGAAATAGGCAAGTATCTGCCACCTTCCCGGAATGGATCTTTCTACTTTTCTGAATCTGTACACCGGCAAGAAGATTAAGATGAATGATAAAATCAAAGCCTGGATGAAGATGATGGGAACGAGGTAACCACCTTCGACGAAGGGCTGCCACTTCTTGCCCATGCTCTCGTAAGTTGGAACGATCTTCTTTGCCTTGAAAAAGTGGAAGAAGAATGGTCTTTCATCCGTCACCGGGGTAATGTCGAAGAGGTAGTCGTCGTAGAATTTTTCTCTCTCTTTGGCCGTCAGAAGTTCATTGATGAATTTGTAATAATAGGGTTCTGGAAATCTGGTGTAGATATTGACTTCTTCCGGTTTTATATTGGGATAATAAACGACGTCGAACTTTTTTTCCCTGGAAAATTCCTTTATTTCGCGTATATCTTGCGAAGTGAATTCGCCATTTCTGACCAAGATCGTTATGGTACTCCAGCTTCGAATTACTGCGATGCGATTTTGAGGATTTTCGGCCCCTTGACTTTCGAGAGCGGATAGGGCCAAGGAGACGATTCGTATGCCCTCCCTTGGGGGAGGAAGGAGCCATCTGGTAATGCTCAGGATTCCATCTTCGGAGAGATGCTCGTAAAAGTCCTCGAAGGCCTCGATCGTATAGAGGTAGTTCTCGGATAGGGCGTAGACCCCCGTCGAGGATGCGGGCGCACTTCCGGCCAAAGCGAGTTGGATGACATCGTACTTTTCATCGTTGCCTTTCAAGAAGCTCCTCCCGTCCATCACGACAACCTCGACTTTTTCATCTTCGTAGATGTGACCGGAGAACTCCCCATATCTTTCCCTCACCAAGTCCGCGATGATGGGGTTCGTTTCCGTTGCGGTTATCGATGAAGCGCCATTGGATAACGCTACCAAGACCTCCATCCCGCCACCGGAGTCGACTACCAATACCTTCTGGCCCCTTTCAAATTGATATGCCAAAGCGGTTGGAAGAGAGCGAGTAAACTCGAGAGGTCGGCCATCGTATTGTGTGATGGCCATTAGGCCATTGCCGTCCATCGTTATTCCGAGTTGAGGGGGGATCTCTCCGGCATATTCATAGCTCAAACCAGGGGCATATCTCACGAAAGGGCTCTCGATCACGTCGATTCTGGAAAAGGCGTTCCATTGAGTAGAGAGGAGTCTGGAATTGGGGTATCGCAAGGCCATCTTCAAACTCTTGTAGGGCGAGATATTTATCTCGAGGATCGATGGAGGGTTAAACAATAGAATGAGTAGAATCACGGCCCCAAAAAGAGCAACATCCCTCACCCTTTTTGAGAGGTTGAGACTGAAGGAAAAGGAGGAGAGGGTTCCCAGCACCGCGCTGAAGACTATCACCCCAGAACCAGACAAGGGGGGGAGTAATAGAAGGAACAACATAGATCCCAAACCCGCTCCAACAAGGTCCGAAAAATACAATCTGTTAACTTCCCTTGGGATCTTGGATAGTGCAGTGCCTATGCAAAGGCCGGAGAAGAAGAATGGAAATGCCAAAAGGAGATAATAAACCGCGATATAAAGGATCTGCATTGGATCCCAAGCCATTTTAAAGGGGTCAAACGGGATGTTATTTGCAACGATAAAGCTGAAGATGCAACTCAGCGAAAAGAGGCCGGAGTATGTGGCGAGGCTCTCATTCAACTCCCTCTCCAGTACCCTTGGAAGCACCGAGAGAAATGTCCCACTCGCGCCGATCCCAAAGAGGGCGATGCTGACGACCAAGAATGCAAAGTGATACCACTGGGCGACGGAGAAAACCCTGGTCAAAGATATCTCCAGTACTAAGCTGGCCATCGAGATCAAGAAGATGCCCATGTAGATAGGAAGATCTTTTTTTGGCATGATCCACATTATCTCCTATGGATTATAAATTTTAAAAGGTAGATGTGGGGTATACTACACAATGATACATGTCGGCTGTTGCGGCTTTCCAAAAGGGATGAGGAGATATTTCGATGATTTCGAAGTCGTAGAGGTACAGAGCACCTTCTACAAATTGCCCAGAATAGAGACCGCTAGGAGGTGGAGAGAAACTGCGCCAAAGGGTTTCGAGTTCGCCCTAAAGGCTTGGCAACTCATCACCCATCACCCCCAGAGTCCCACTTATAGAAAGGCAAAGATCGATATCCCAGTAAAAGAGAGAAGTAAATACGGGTCCTTTAAACCCACCGAGGGGGTTTTCGATGCTTGGGAGAGGACCAGAGAGATTTGTGAAGCCTTGGGTTCCAAAATCGCCGTTTTTCAATGCCCTGCGACGTTCAAACCCATCCATGAAAATATCGAGAATATGGTTGCATTCTTCAATTCCATAGAAAGGAAGAATTTGAATTTTGCATGGGAGCCGAGGAGTAAAGAATGGCCCGACTCCAAAATTGAGGAGTTATGTGAAGACCTCGATCTAATCCATTGTGTCGACCCCTTTGCGAGAGATCCGGTGTGCATCGGGGATATAGTTTACCTTCGCTTGCACGGCTTTCCTCCGGGAAAGAGGATGTACATGTATAAGTACAGGATGGGGGATTTGAGAGAACTCTCCGAAAAATGTGCGTCGTTTGATAAAGCGGGAGTGGTTTACTGCTTGTTCAACAACGTCTCCATGTACGAAGATGCCAAACGATTCCGGGAGATGCTCTAATTTTATGAAGGAGCATTCAAATCTTTAACGGCCCTCTATCTTCAAATCCTTCCCTCTGTCCGGTTCCGGCTTTCTTCGTCAGTTTTTCTGGGTGAAACAGCAGGTTGATTAAATTCAACGCATGCTCTCTCGACCTATTCTCACATAGCTTTGCAAGTTCTGCATCGCTCTCTGCCTCATCCTCGTGAACGAAGACTTCCAAGATATGTTTATTGGTCATAAGTTGGGCGATCTGTATCCCTTGAGAGGCCACTTGGGCGCTGGCTTTGTCGATATCCTCTGGTCCGGGCATGCCAAAGGCCATGCAGGCGTCGCAGTTCTCATCTTCTAATAATCTTTTACATTCAACCGCCAAATCCTTTATCCCGGGAACCGTGCGCCTGATGATCTTTATGCCCGTTCTCCTCTTCCTGATCTCGTCGATCGCATCCTTGGCCATATCATAACTTGCGAAGGTCGTGTCGACAATGCCCACCAGTTTCATGCTTCCACTACCCTTTAAATATGGGGTTGGACTATAAAAATTATCTGATATCATGATCTCCGATCGACTAAGATATATCGAACCGTCCCCAACTCTTGAGATAACCGCCAAGGCCAAGGCTCTAAAGGCCAAAGGCATCGACGTCATAGGATTGGGCGCCGGTGAGCCCGACTTCGACACCCCACAGCACATCAAAAATGCGCTATTCGAGGCCGTAGATGACGGTTTCATCTATTATACACCCACAGAGGGCATCATCGAATTGAGAGAGGCCATTTCCGAGAAGCTGGAACGAGACAACAAGATTAAGTATGATCCAGATGGAGAGATCATCGTCACTCCCGGCGCAAAGCAGGCTTTGTATGAAGCGATCATGGCAATAACAAATCCGGAAGACGAGATATTGATCCCGGATCCTTGGTGGGTCTCTTATGTGCCCATGGTCCGCGTGGCGGATGGCAGACCTGTCTTTATCCCCACAACCGAAGAAAACGAATTTCGTTTGACTGCTGCGGCAATTGAAGAAAGGATAACCGACAAAACTAAGGGAGTAATCATAAACTCGCCGAACAATCCCACCGGCGTCGTGTTGAGTGGCTATGACCTAAAAACCATCGCGGCTATCTGTGATGAACACGACCTGATCGTCATTTCCGATGAGATCTACGAGCACCTCACATATGGCGTCAAGCATCACAGCATAGCCTCTTTTGATGGAATGAGGGAGAGGACGATAACGGTGAATGGCTTTTCGAAAGCCTACTCCATGACTGGCTGGCGTCTGGGATATGCCGCAGGTCCTAGGGCCATCATTGAAGCCATGACAAAGATTCAAGCCCATTCCATATCCAATACAACTTCCTTCGTGCAGAAGGCGGGAGTAGTCGCTTTGAGGAGTCCTCAGAACTGCGTTGCGGGGATGGTCAGAGAATTTAAAAACCGCAGAGATGTCGTCGTCAAGATGTTGAATGGGATAGAGGATGTTAGTTGTGTGACCCCTCATGGTGCCTTCTATGCATTCCCCAATGTCTCGAGATATGAGAGAGATTCCTTCAAGATGGCGGATTATCTCCTGAACGAGGCAAAGGTAGCAGTAGTCCCGGGAAGGGCATTTGGCGAGTGCGGTGAAGGCTTCATACGCATATCTTACGCAACTTCCATGGACGACTTAACCCGGGGTATAGAGAGGATTGATGAAGCATTGAAAAGGTTGAGGTAGGCAAATGCCCGACGTTGTCATAATCTCAGGGAGCGAATCGGATTCAGAACTGGTAAGGAAAGTCGAATCGGTCCTTGAAGAGTTGGGGGTTTCATATGGCTCGTATATCGCATCGGCTCACAGAAATCCCAAAAAAGTCGAAGAGATCGTCAAGAGATCGGGCCCTAAAATTTTTATCGGCATTGCTGGACTTTCGGCAGCATTGCCTGGAGTTATCGCATCCCATACAACTAAACCCGTCATCGGTCTCCCAAGGGATGTAAAACTCGAAGGATTGGATTCCTTTCTCTCCATGGTCCAAATGCCACCCGGTGTGCCCGTTGCAACGGTGGGCATAGACAGCGCAAAGAACGCCGCTTTACTGGCCGTGGAAATCTTGGCTTTGAGCGATGATGAATTGAAGAAGAGGCTGGAAGAGTATCGAGAGAAGGGGAGATAAGGACCAAATGTAATAACCCTTGAATAAAACTCTTTTATACTCAAAATAGTTATCGCGCATCTTCAAGCCTTTTTTGCCGTGTTGATTTTGAGCGCCTTATTTACCAAACAGAATCTGAGGGTTCCCGTCACCAACCCATATATGCCAAAGGTCCCAATTATGACCTGTGCGGTTCCTTGAAGTTCAAAAAAGCTAACCGCAAATATGGCCATTCCCCCCCAAACCCTCATTATCCTATCGAGTCCTCCAACGTTCTCCTCTCTCAATATAGCTTTGCGCACCATGGTCCAGTTTATCCTTTTCAATGATTTAAACTATTCGGCCAATTTGCCCAATCTAAGCTTCTTTAAATCAAGCATGAGCCCAATTAGCCTTTTGGCCATATCCAAAAAAGCCCAAAATCGGCTATCTTCTGGCCGTATTGGCCGTATTTATATGGAGGAGATTGAATATCGGACAGACTTCAAGGGTCCCGGTAATGATGCAATATAGCGCAAAAACTCCGATCAAATTGTTCCAGTGGCTAAACGGTTCATACGCGAGTGCCACTATCAGGATCCATCCCCCTGCTATCCGGAATACTCTGTCGAGTCCGCCAACATTTCTCTCCAATTTTATCACCTCTATCGAATGCAATATAAAATGAGGTGGTCGATGTATATGGTCTTGACGTGTCACTCATGTAAACCATAAATGACATTCTCAATTTATCCCTCCGAATTCTTCGTCAAATCAAATAGAACTCAGTTTAGAAGCAGGATAGCAAGGGGGCGGCCATAACTTCACAGCCAAGAAGATAAGAGGGCGTTACGATGGAACATTGGGAAGTTTCCTCCCCGGGGGGCTTAGAAGTTAATATTAAAAAAGAGTGTTTGCAACGGGCCTATTTAAACTAACTCTCTCCCCGATCGCTATTCCATTCTGTTCTACAAAGCCGGACTCCACTTCCAGCACGTATTTCGCGGGGACTTCTGGGAGATATGATGGGCAGGCCCCATTTTCGCACGGAGGTGCATCCTCCTCGATGTGGACTATTCTCAGATCTTCGTCAAGCCATATGACATCGATGGAAAATCTCATATTTTTCATCCAAATTGCATAGAGGTCTTCGCGTTCAAACATGAAGATCATCCCCTCCATGGTTCCAAGATCTTCTCGAAACATCAATCCATTCCTCATGGTCCCCAGAGTATTCGCGACTTCCACGTTGATATGCTGGCCATTTTCAAAGGAGACATCGATGCTGTTACTCATAGGTTTATACCCCCAAGAGCCGCTCCAGGTTAGAATCAGACAAATTACAAATGAGAGGACGATCACCCGTTTCATCGATTCTCATCTCCTGCCCAATGTATAACCCAAATAATATAAAAATGTTGGGGCTTCTTATTTGAAGAGTCATTTATGTAAACATCGATATAGATGAGATGTGCAGATCGAAGCCGCGAGAGGATATATCCCCCCTTCTATTTTTTGATAAAGCCAGATCAAAAAACATAACAGTTAGGCGAGCACTATAGAAGAAGTGCGAGGCAGAAATCCTTATTGGAACAGAGTGGATACGAAGTTATTGTACACCCCAAACTAACCAACTTCACTTAATAAAACTTCGCGTTTTGAAACTTCGAAGGATTGAAGTTCAGCAAAACTTCATTTTTTAACGCCAATTTCGAGGAAATCTCCGATGACCGCGCCGGTAGTAAATATGATTGTGTAGTATGCTACCCCAAATACCGTACCCACGAAACCAAGGCCAAAGGACAAGGGAAGTGGGCCCAACGGATTCACGATAGCGGCCAAAATACCGGCCACAAAGGCAAGTACAATCCCCACTCTTGCGCCCGTCATAAAAAGGGCTTTTGGGTCTTCAACACCGGGTTTCTGATATCCATATAGAATGCCAAGAGAGGCAAACAACCACTCCAACACCATACTCTAACCTCCTATCTAAAATTTTAACTCTACTTTAGTTTTATGATTAATATACTTTGTGTTCTAAAAATGAGAATAACCAATTTCAGAGGGCGTTATAGTAGGACTTTCCACGTATCTGACGACAAAAGCTCCAATAAATGTTAGGCTTACTACAACTATAAACGACACAATCAATAAACTATCGACCAACAATATCTGTTTCTCTCCTTGTGATACATCCCCCATATCCATCTATTATAGGAGTTAAAATCTTCATGAAATAATGGGTCATAATTTGGATATTGGTAAAATAAGGCCCAGACAGACCTTGGACAACTACAGCTAGTTTAGCCAATTTTGGCGACAAAAGGAAAGGTACCATCCGCAATTAGGTTGTGTGCGTCACCATGCGGGGCTATGGAAATAAGGTGCTAGTCCCGGTAGTGGAAATTTTCATAGCCCCATGCACTGACGCATCGAGCACCGGGATAGCCCAGATACAGATGGTACCAAGGAAAGATAGTAAAGTTTAAATACCACATGCAACTCTCAAAAAAGATGCAATAATGCACTCTTCTATACTACGAGGTCCCCCGCTGGTGATTCGATGGATGATTGGATGAGCGAACGGTTAAAGAGAGATATGGAGCGAATCGAGGCCCAGATAGAGGCGATCAAGAAATTTCAAGAAAAGTATGGTCAGAAAGCCTCTGACGACGATTAACATTGCCAAGAGAATAAATAAATCCATTGTTCTTCCTTCACCAAATCCCCTTCTCATTATCGGAAGGCAATGTCTCCTCCCATTCCACTTGCATCAATAAATGGGCCGATCAATCTATTTAGGATTAGAGTGTCGACTACGTAAACAGAAGTGCCATCGCCAAGTTTCTGGAAGAGATGAAAAAGTTTAAATCATCGAAGTTGTAGAGAAGAAGTCACCTGTGGGTTGAATGGGCAGAAACTCGCCTCCTACAGTTTCTCACCCCTTTTATCCCACAGGCAGTCTTATATCAATATAATTTTTGGTGCATACCTCAGGCGCCCATTCCCAGAAAACTTACCTTTTTAGTATCGATTCTAGGAAATCTCTCATGAAAGTGCCCACAACAACTGCGACAACCGCATAAATTCTGAATACACCTCACCAAAATCGCCTTAGGGCGAAGAAACTAGAATCGAAATGAAGAGCTATCGTCGCCTGAGATAACTACGAGTATATACAATCACTGGAGGTACTCTTTCATGATTTTCAGCGCGCAGAAGTCTCCGCACATGGTGCACACATCCGGATTTTGAGGCAACCTCTTTCTCCGGTATTCCATCGCCTTCTTCGGATCCATACATAGCTTGAACTGTTTCTCCCAGTTTAGATCGAATCGAGCCTTAGCCATCTCCTCGTCTCGCTTCATATCAATACCCCTCGCAAGATCCGCTGCGTGAGCGGCGATCTTTGAGGCTATGACCCCTTCCCTGACGTCCTTTACATCGGGCAAAGCCAGGTGCTCTGCGGGGGTTATATAGCAGAGAAAATCGGCTCCAGAAAGGGCAGCTATTGCTCCGCCAATCGCCCCCGAGATGTGATCATAGCCGGGCGCCGTATCCGTCACGAGGGGCCCCAAAACATAGAAAGGCGCCCCCTTGCAGAGTTTCTTCTGCAGGATTATGTTGGCCTCGATCTGGTCTATGGGCATGTGCCCAGGACCTTCCACCATGCATTGGACATCGTTATCCCAAGCTCTATCGACCAATTCCGAGAGCAAGATCAGTTCCTGAATCTGAGGCCTATCGCTGGCGTCTTTCAGACTCCCCGGCCTCAAGGCGTCGCCAAGGCTCAAAGTGATGTCGTACTCTCTCGCCGTCTCCAAAAGGTAGCCGTAATTTTCGTATAAGGGGTTCTCCTCTTGGTTGTGGATCATCCACGTTGCCAAAAACGATCCGCCTCGGCTCACGATTCCGGTGAGCCTTCCTTGGCCTTGGAGTTTTTCCAGGCTTTCTTTCGTCAGCCCCACGTGAACGGTCATAAAATCTACACCATCTTTCGCCTGCTTTTCGATGACGTTAAAGAGACCATCTTCGTCCATGTCGACTATATCCTTGCCCTTTTTGCAAGTAGTTTCCACAACCGCTTGGTAGATCGGGACGGTGCCTATGGGTACTGGGATCTTCAATATCTCCCTCCTGATCTTGTCGATATCCCCTCCTGTACTGAGGTCCATCAGGGTATCTGCTCCGTACTCCACAGCTACCTTTGCCTTTTCCAGTTCGACCTCCAGTTCCTGGAAATCCATGGACGTGCCGACATTTGCATTGACCTTAACCCTTAAGCCTTCTCCTATCCCAACGGGTTCGATCTCCCGCTCGGCGTTGTTGGGGATCACAATCCTCCCAGATGCGACTCCCTTTAAAACCCTCTCGATGGGAACGCCTTCTTTTTCACAGACCTTCTTCATTTCGTTCGTGATCTTTCCCCGCTTTGCATCTTTCATCTGGGTCATGGTTACACCGATATCTTTACTCTCCGCATTAACGCTAGGGGTATATTAACTATGTTAAGCATAAAAAAGAATCTGGTGAAAGTCGGAAACTCTTCTTTTTCGTCATATATCCCGTAATCCATTTCTCAGACTCCTTTTTAAGCTGGATTTTGACGAGGATAAAAAAGGGAAAGTTTTTAACTCGAGTAGGAAATATTAAAAGTGGTGTAAGATTTGAGGGACCTAAAAGCAGAGGACATTATGATCAGGAATATCATGACCGCCGACTCAGAGGAGATAGTGGCATCCGCAAAGTTGAGGATGGTGAGACACGGAATTGGGGGGCTGCCGGTAACCCAGAATGGTACTTTGGTGGGGATCATCACTCATAGAGATATAATCCTCGCCGGCGACGAGGTGGTGGGCCTTAAGGTCAAGGATATAATGAGCAAGGACGTGATCTCAGTCAGCAAAGATACATCCCTCAAAGAGATCACAAAGCTCATGAGGAAAACCGGATATCAACGCATACCCGTCGTCGATGGAGGGAAGATCCTCGGGATCATAACCCAAAGCAGTGTCATCAATTCGATTGCCGAGCGTCTGTGATGGTCATGATTACCCTGATAACCGACTTCGGCGGCTCCGAATACGTAGGCGCGATGAAGGGCATGATCTACTCTCTTTGCCCCGATGTGAAGGTTGTCGACATAAGCCACAACATCAAAAAGTTCGACATCAGGCACGCTGCTTATGTGCTCCATTCAGTTTGTGGATACTTTCCTCATGGCACTATCCATTGCGTTGTCGTCGATCCGGGGGTAGGGACCGAGCGGAGGAGCGTGATAATAAAAACAAATGACTACTTTTTCATTGGACCAGACAACGGCGTCTTTAGCCTCGTAGAGGGAATCGAGGAGATTTACGAAATAACTGCCGAAAGCAAATCGAAGACCTTCCATGGGCGAGATCTCTTTGCCCCAATCGCTGCAAAAATAGCGTGCGGAGCAGAGCCCCAAGAGTTTGGAAATTCGATCGAGGATATAGAGAAGATCGAGCTCAAAGAAGTCGAGATAACTGGAGACAAGATCATAGGAGAGGTCTTGTGCACGGATTACTTTGGCAACGCGATAACCAACATCAAGAGCGAGGATTTTGATAGACTCGGCATAGCCTTCAAAAGTAATATTGTACTGGAAATAGACAAGAAGAGATTTGAGCCAAGATTTCTAGAGAGCTACGGGTTTGCAGAGGAGGGGGAGCTCTGTTGCTTGGTAGGGAGCGGGGGGTACTTGGAAGTGGCGATAAATCAGGGAGATGCCAGCCAAACTTTGGGTGTTTATGGCGGAGAGAGGGTGGTGATCCGTAAATGAAGGGTCTATTGATCGGAAGGTTCCAGCCTTTCCATAACGGGCATCTCTACGTGATAGAGAAGATAGTGAAAGAGGTGGACAAGCTCATCATCGGCATAGGCAGTTCACAGTATGGCCTAACAAAGGAGAATCCATTTACGGCAGAGGAAAGGAAAGAGATGATCTTGAGGAGTTTGGAGGATAGGGGGATAAAAAACTACGAGATAGTCATGATCCCTGATGTGAATGACGATGCAATATGGGTATCCCATGTCAGTAGCATAGTCCCGGAGTATGATGTCGTATATTCAGGAAATTCTTTGGTTAAGTACCTCTTTGGAGAAGCTGGTAGGGAGGTGAGATCATTTCCATTTTACAAGAGGGAGGAGTGTTCTGGAACAGAGATCAGGAGGAGGATCTTGACGGGCGAAGAATGGGAGCATCTGGTTCCAAAGGCTGTGCTTGATTTAATGGAAAAGATCGGCGGTATGCAGAGAATTAAGGAGCTAGAGAAAAGCGATGACCAGGAAAAATGACTTATAGAACTCTCTTCAAGAAATTCCGCTCTACTCTGTTGCCTCTGAACTTTATCCCTTCGCCCTTCAGAAGTATCCTTTTGATTACCGGACCTCCCTTTGAATAGTTTCCAAAAGTCAGATCGGATTTGATCACTCGATGGCAGGGGATAAATATTGGAAATGGGTTCTTCGCTAATGTGTTCCCAACCGCCCTAAAGGCTTTTTCATTGCCAACGGCTTCGGCTAAGTCTCTATAAGTCATGACTCTCCCTTCAGGGATTTCCCTGACCTTCTTCAAGACATCCTTTTCAAAGGGAGAAAAAATAGAGTAATCAATGTTATATCCAAGCATATCCTCGTAAGAGATATTTTCATAGGTGCTACTGCTTTTTAAGTTGATATCAAGATCGATATCTGCGCTCACCACCTTCCCGTCCTTTAGAGTAACCTCCAGGGCAAGGCCTTTGTAATTGAAGAATTTTTTCATGGCCATGAGTATCTACACTAGGTTTTTATAGTCTTGCGTTCATCTTTCAGTGGTGTTTCATTGCCGGCCATGATCGAGGTTACTCAACTCCGGAAAAAATTCGGCGATTTCGTCGCTATAGACGGGGTAGACCTCTCCGTCAATGCTGGCGAATCCTTTGCCCTCTTGGGCCCGAATGGTGCGGGAAAGACGACTTTGATAAAGATACTATGCACATTGCTAAGGCCCACCTCCGGCACGGTCAAGATCGATGACTATGATATAGTCGAGGATGAGGAGGAGATCAAGAGGCGGATAGGTGTAGTTTCTCACAACTCTTTTTTATACGATGAATTGAGCGCAAGGGAGAACCTGGAGTTCTATGAGAACCTCTATGGGATCTCGGACAGCGACAAAATTAACTCTCTGCTGGAGATGGCAAACCTCCTATTCAGGGCCGATGATCCCGTGGGGACCTTTTCTAGGGGTATGAAGCAGCGCTTAGCTATAATCCGGTCACTCCTGCACGACCCCGAGCTATTGTTATTGGACGAACCGACAACAGGCTTGGATGTAAAGAGCAAGCGCGCTTTTTATCGGATGATAAAGGACCAGAATGAGAAGGGAAAGACGATCCTGCTCGCAACACACCATCTCGATGAGGCCGAAAAGCTGTGCCAAAAGGCAGCGATCATAGATCAGGGCAAGATTATAAGGAGTGGGGCGATAGCCGAGATCAAGAGCGAGGTCGAGAGCCTCGAGGAGGCATTTCTTCGATTGACGGAGGGGGGGAAGGGATGAACTTTAGGTCGATTGTGGCGATTGGGAAGAAGGACCTGAGGATAGAATTCCGAACAAAACAGACCATAACTCTTATGTTCCTCTTCGCGTTCATAGCCCTCCTCATGTTCAGCTTTGCTACAGAGCCTTTCAGTCCAACTCTTCAAGACGTTGGGCCAGGGCTTCTGTGGTTTGTTCTGCTCTTTACCGGCATGCTGGGCCTCTCGCGGGCCTTCATCAAGGAGAGAGAGGTAGGAACTTTGGACGGGCTGAGGCTTACACCCGCGAGCGGAGAGGACATCCTCGTTGCGAAGATCATATACAACCTGATTTTGGTATTTTTAATCGAGATCATAGCGTTTCCCATATTTATAGCGATCTTCAATTATCCCATCAAGGAGGGCATACTCTTGGCGATCTTCATTTTAACTCTTGGAAACATAGGCTTTATCATCGTCGGCTCCTTCATGTCCGCCCTCGTGATGAAGGCTAGAACAAAAGAGATGGTCCTCCAGATAATCGTGTTCCCCCTAGTATTGCCAATCGTAATATTGACGATATTGGCACTGCGCAAAGTGCTCGTATTCGGCGATCCTTTAAAATACATTGGAGAGGTTAAGCTCATAGTGATTTACATAATCATAATGGCGACGTTGTCTTTGCTACTCTTCGATTATGTCTTGGAGGAATGAGATGGTAAAGTTCGAAAGAAAACAATCCCTTCTACTCCTTCTATCTCTTTATGCCATCGTCCTCGTGGGCATGTATAAGGCCTTGAATTTGGGCCCCCTCGATCCCGGCTTGTTGAGATGGGAAGGAGACCCCATGAGACAGGGTTACAAAATCTTCTTCTTCTCGATGCAGAACGCCGCCGTTACCTATCTCGCATTTCTGGTCTTATTGGTAGGGAGTGTGATGTACCTCAGGACCAAAGAGTGGAGATGGGATGCCATAGCCTCGAGCTCCGCCAAGCTCGGTATCGTCTTTTGTACAATTTTGCTGCTAAATGGGGCGATCTTCTCCAACCTCGCATGGGGTGCTTATTGGAACTGGGACCCGAGGCAGACGACCACGTTAGTATTGTGGTTCATCCTCGCGGCCTATCTATCCCTCAGGGCAGCTCTGGAAGACGAAGAGACGAAGGCGAGACTATCCGCTATTCTGGGAATCTTCGGATTTGTCGGGGTTCCTTTAACACATATCTCGGCAACCATATGGAGGTCGAATCATCCTCAACTGTATGGTGAGACCCCTTTTAAACTGGGGTCTTCCGGCTTGTTGGCATTTATGCTCATGTTACTCGGCGCTCTAATACTTTATGCCTATCTGCTCTGGTTGAGTATCGAATTGAAGAAGTTAGGTAAAGGGTGCAGGGCGCTGAATCAACTAGCGAAAAGTAGCGATAGACAATAAAGAACGGATTTGGGTATAATCTGGTAAAAATTTAATAAATCATAAGATGGAGACAAGGCGATGACGGAATTTAGAAGTATTTTAGCAGTCGCGGTAATACTGTGGTCGGTATTGATCCTGTATGCCGCATATCTGGACTCGAAGGTGAGAGACCTAAAGAAGAGGATATCGAACCTGGAAGAGATGCTCAAAAAATAGGTGGTCAACTTGGATAAAAAAGATGCCAAAAGGTTGAAGTTGGGAGTTGGGGTAGTAGTCATAATACTCTCTTTATATATTGGGCTGAATTCCATGGGCGACTTCATAAGCCCCATCCGGGGAGTAAGCGAGGTCTCGGCACAACCAGAACTATATCTGAATAGAAACGTCCAGATTGCCGGCGTTATCGTCCCTGGAAGTTGGGAGGAGGACCCAGTTCTAGCCAATACCTACAGATTCAAACTAGCCGAGGGAGATGCCGTCATAGATATCGTATACACCGGAGTAATGCCCGGGAATCTCAAAAAAGACGTGGGCATAACCGCAGTGGGGACCCTGGTATCGCCGACTCAGCTTGAAGCGAACAAGCTACTGACGAAATGCCCCTCTAAATACGAGTCGAAACTCCCCCAGACACCTGAGTGATAGCGAAAAGTAGGCCACTTTGTGTCTCGATTTAAAAAGAGAAGTGGGATTTTGATAATTTTATATCGGAGGGGGGGCATAGATATCTAGAATGCCACCGAGAGAGACGATTCACGTAGATGGGTCTTATGGAGAAGGCGGAGGCCAGATCCTACGGACCAGTGTAGCATTGAGTGCTTTGACCGGAAGGGCGATTGAAGTAACAGACATAAGAAAGAATAGGCCCAACCCGGGTTTGGCGCCTCAGCATCTCCATGGTGTAAAGGCGATTCAGCAGTTGACCGTCGCCCATATAGAAGGCCTCGGGATCGGGTCAACCAGAATCGAATTCGTTCCTAGGGGTATTAGATCTGGCGAGTACGAGGTCGAGATCGGCACAGCCGGGAGCATTTCCCTGATTTTACAAGTATTTATGCCCCCTGCAGCTTTTGGCAATGATGTTGTTTTCGCTGCTATTTCGGGCGGTACAGATGTGAAGTGGTCCCCACCCATGGATTATTTAAGAAATGTTTTTTTGAAAATTTTGACCAAGATGGGCTATATGGGTGAGGTCGAGATCGTCAGGAGGGGGTATTACCCCAGAGGGGATGGAGCTGTAAAGGCGAAAATTCTCCCCACCCGGCATTTGAAGTTGATCGAGCTCACAAAACGAGGGGAATTTAAAAAAATATTGGGGGTTTCACATTCTATGAATCTTCCATCTCATGTAGTGGAAAGGCAGAGAAAGGCGGCATTAGAAGTTCTGAAAGGATATGATCCCGAAATCACTCTCGAATACAACAGGGGCAATTCTATGGGCTGTGGCTTGACCCTATGGGCAGAGTTTGAAAATACAGTGCTCGGAGCGAGTTCACTGGGGAAGCTTGGAAAGCCGGCCGAAAAAGTGGGGAGAGAAGCGGCCCAAAGGCTCCTAGATGAGATAAATTCTGGTGCCCCTTTGGACAGGTATATGGGAGACCAGATCATACCGTACATGGCTCTGGCAAAAGGCACCTCCAAGATAGTTGTCGGCGAACTCACCGGGCATCTGAAGACGAACATTTACGTAACTGAAGAGATCCTCGGCAACGAGTTCGAGATCGTCGAAGAGGGAAGCGGCTATACAATAAAAACAGAGGGGATAGGTTTTGAGAATAGGTTCATCTGATCTTCACATCCCCTATATCAACGATCATCCCAATGATAGCCTCTAGCCCTTGATTTTTTGTCGAGGAACAGATGAAGACTTCTCCCTCTATTTTCTTTGAAAAATCGTCGATCGTCTTCTCCTTTAATAAATCTGATTTGTTTATAATCGGGACCACGCGGATATCGAAGATGTCGGATACCTCTCTATACAGATTTATCTGATATTCGATCGGAAATCCGCATACCTCGGATGGATCGAAGAGGAATAAGATCAGGTCAGCGAGGTGCTCCAATGCCAATATCGCCTGTTTTTCGACCTCATTTCTCTCTCCTAGAGGCCTGTCCAGTAGACCGGGGGTGTCGACCACTTGGAAGCGCCTATGCCTCCTCTCAAAATACCCCAATAAAAGCCTTTGAGTTGTGAAGGGATAGCTGTCCACTTTCGGCTCAGCAGAGGTGATGCCCCTGACAAATGTCGACTTTCCGACGTTGGGAGCTCCGGCCACAACGATGGTAAAGGTAGACTCTACTGAGGGAAGCTTTTGGAGCTGTTCCCTTGCGGAATTCAAAAATCGTAGATCGCTTTCGATCTGTTTCAAAATCGAGGTAAGCCTCCCGTAAAATGCCCTTCTCGCTTCGAAGATATCTTCGTTCTTTCTGGAGGTTCTGATTTTATAAAGGGTTTTCTTCTCCAGTCTTAGAATTACATCGGTCGCCCAATTGAGGGAAGCCAGAGATCTTTTGAAGGCATCTATCCCGACCAAAATGTCGACCAGATCATGATAAAAAGGGGTTAATTGGTCCAAACTCGGGGTCCTGCTTATCACCTTCCCAAAATGTTTGCGAATATAACCTGAGACCACCTTGACCTTCGCCGCCTCTTTTTTTTTGACTCGCAGGTGTCTCGGTATTTTCTTCGGCAGTTTACGGCTCTCTTTCGAGGCCCTTTTGAAGGCTATATCCACCAATTCAT
Source organism: Hydrothermarchaeales archaeon (SeqCode) (assembly GCA_046761145.1). Taxonomy (GTDB): domain Archaea; phylum Hydrothermarchaeota; class Hydrothermarchaeia; order Hydrothermarchaeales; family SZUA-236; genus JBHIFP01. The sequence continues at coordinate 5,644 of JBHIFP010000007.1, read as the reverse complement.
CCGCGAGCAATACCTTGGGCATCTTCTTGAAGTCCATAACATCACCTTTTTTATAATTATCCTTATAAAAAAATATATATGATAAATAATGATAAATAGACAGGGCTACAAATGAAACTTACGATGGTTCAACATGAAGTATTGGTGGCATTGATAGATCTCTTCCATCGCTCAAAGGGCGCTGCAATTAAAGGGGAGGACATAGCGGAGATCGTGGGGAAAAATCCGGGCACGATACGGAATCAGATGCAGTCCCTCAAGGCATTGGGGTTGGTGGACGGAGTACCGGGCCCCAAAGGGGGGTATAAACCCACCGCCGAGGCCTACGAAATGTTGGACTTGGAACCCCTAGAAAAGGAGGCATTCGTACCCATCTGTCTCAACGACGTTCTCTTGGATCTATCGGTAACTGGTATAGACCTCATCAGAGTCACCGACCCCGAAAAGTGCAGGGCCGAGGTCCACGTTGTAGGCAACCTGAAGGGGATGGAGATCGGGGATTTGATAAGAATAGGCCCCACGCCCGTAAATAAACTCACCATACAGGGTAAGATCCTCGGGAGGGACGACATAAATAACATCCTCCTCATCGATATCGTTACGATGGCGAGCGTCCCCAAAGGCAAGGCTGTAGAATTGGCAAAGACGGATGTTAAGACCGTGACTCCCAAAACTACGATAAGGGAGGCCGCCCAACTCCTCATCAACCACCATATTCATGGTGCGCCAGTCGTGTCCGAAGGTAAACCGATCGGGGTGATATCGACCCTCGACATTGCCAAGGCTTTGGCCGAGAAGAAAGAAGGCGGACTCGTAATGGACGCGATGAGCACCAACCTCGCATTGATAGACGAAGATACTCTATTGTCCACCGCCATAGAAGATATGGACGAACGCCATGTCAGTAGATTGTTGGTCGTCGACAATGACAACAAGCTAAAGGGCATCGTGAGCAGGACTGATATCCTCTGTAGGCTCAATAACCTGTGCAAGTGCCCCTAACTCTCCCCCATCTCGAGAATCCATAAACCCCTTCTATAATGGGGGGATGGACATAATTTTGTGGATCACCCCCCATTCCAGAATCATTTTCAAATAGGACGGGTATTTACTCCGGGTTTCTCCTCCCGATTCTTCATCGACTCAAAGACCCTTCCCTTCACCTCCCCTCGTCGTCGCTCCGAACGATCTCAGCGATTTCTCTATAAAGCTCGTTGCTCACCGTTATGTCCTCCATGGTGTGGAGCCCCATCTTTCTGGCTGTCCTCTCCATGCCCAATTCTATATCTTCGCTCAATATAATAATATATGCATTTAGGGTTTCGATTCCCAGTTTGCGAGCCGCCACGGCTCTGTGATGCCCATCGACGAGGACAAGCCTATTTCCAGTTTTGATCACCACTATGGGCTCGGCCAAGCCACGCCTCAACTCATATTCCCTCCCCCGAAACTCTTCCGGTTGGATCCTGTTCTGGGTTGGCCTGAGGGCAGAGATCTCGACTTTTGCCAACCTGACGGTCGTATCGACGGCATACAATTTCGCCAGCGAATCTTTGAGTTTCTCTACCTTTCCGGGCGTTACCCGCTCGATGTGAGATCTCAACACGTCCATGTTGGTTATTATCCCGATAGGGTGCTTCTGCTCGTTTATGACGGGGAGCCTCGAATACCCCCTACGGAACATTACCCTTGCTACGTCCATCAATTTGGTATCGGGGTAAGTCACGACGACTTCCTTCGACATCGCGTGCTCGACCCTCTCGTCTATCTTATGCAACACCACATCGCGGGTCGTGATTATCCCCACCAACCTTCCGTCCTCCAAGACAGGGAATCCATCGTGGTCGGTCTCTTTGATCAACTTGATGACGTCTTCTATGGTCTGGTCGGTCTTGAGACAGACGACGTCATGGGTCATGTATTCTCGGACTCTGGCGTCTCTCACTTCTCTTCCTCCATAAGACCTCGCCGGATCTCTTTATCTCGACTATCCTGTGGTAAGGTATCCTGGTTTTTTTATCATCTACCTCAATTACAAAAAAGGATTTCTCCAGGTTTAAGATGTCCTCGGCCGAGACTGTCATGCGATCCTCGGGCGCCCCCCTGTGGATATATATAACCTCCAGTCCTTTGAGGGACTTTTTCGGGTGCCACTTCATCTCATTTAGGAACCTTCTCGCCAACTCAGAAACCCCCGAGGAAAAATAATGCCCTCTCTAGATGCTCCTTCGCATCTCCCACGACCTGCATGTGCCCCGGAAACAAGGTTTCAAATTCATAGTTCCGTAACTTCTCCAACGATCTAATTAAATCCCCCATACTCCCACCTTCCAAGTCGGTCCTACCGACACTTCCTTCCGGGAATAAGGTGTCTCCGGAAAAGAGAAGTCCTTTCGTTTTCTCGAGGAGGGAGATGCTTCCCGGCGTATGGCCGGGCGTATGGATAACATCCAGCGCCGTCCCCCCAAGTTCGATCTCATCCCCCTCCTCCAAGAGTTCATCTACTCTTTGGGGGCTCTTCGGCCCGACGAATATATGTGTTCCATAGAGGTTGCCGGATCTCATCTCCACCGCTTCTAACTCATGGCACAAAACCCTTGCATCTTCGAAGAGGTGATTTCCGCCCACGTGGTCGCGATGGGCATGCGTGTTTATGACGATGCCGACATCTTTACCATCGAGCTTATCCTCGATCTCCCTTCTAATGCCATTACTCAATCCAGCTCCAGTATCGATCAATGCAACGACTTCGTCGATGATTAAGTAAACATTCGAATCGAAGGACCTGCTCATCATCGGGAAGATCTCGACCATGCGCTCTCCTCAGGTTATCACGTTCTTTAGCCCGCTCTCCTCTGCTATCTCAAGGGCCCTCTCCATCTCTCCGGAGTTCAAACGTCTGTTGATGATCTCGTATTCCCCTGCCCGAAACATCGGTCTGTACTGGAACATCACATTGACCCTTGCGTCTCCGCTGAGGTTTTCCGCGATCCAATTCAAAACATTTTTTGTGCAACATTCTAGGTGGTTTGGCAGAACCAGATGCCTTATTATCAGTTCCGCCTGTTCGAAAGCGAGCTTATGGTTCCTCTTCACCACTTCTAAGTACCTCGGGACCTTGGAGAGTCGCAGGGCACATTTGATATCGCCGTACTTGAAGTCCGCCAGATATACGTCTTGGGTTCCGGCCAAGAGCTCCATCGCCTTCTCGCTCATGTACATATTGGAGTTCCATACCGAGGGGATATCCTCTTTACATTCCCTCAGGGTTTTCAAGATATAATGGAGATTGGGTGTAGGAGAACCCCCCACCCAATTGACGTTTCTCGATTCCCTCCTCCTTCTCTCGTCAATGACGTAGGCCATCTTTTTAGGAGGAACTACCATCCCGGCTTCGATATGCCTCGAGATCGTGTAGTTTTGGCAGTAGATGCAATAGAACGGGCAACCGCAGAAGAATATCGTGTGAGAAGGCACGAGTTCCGGCTCCTCTCCATAATGCAGAAATTCCGACGAGAGCAATGGATCATAACCGACCTTGCAAAAGCCCTTCTCGCCTTCCTTCCTATTCTTCCCGCATTTTCTCTCACAGAACTCGCAACTCTCCAGCATCCGCTCTGCGAGTTCGATCTTCAGATCCAACAGAGAAGTTTTCGACTTCTTTAGTTTCTCCAAACTTATTTTACCGGAGTCGATATCCCCCTGGATAACTTTGAGACTATCCATCCCTTCGCTATGCGCCCTCCACAGCGATTCCATATCTTCATCGAGATCGATCCCGACTTCGATATTTTTGGAGATGTCCCATTTGCTCGGCAACGCGCCTTCCATTACGGCGAAGTATCTGGGGAGGGATCTTCTCGCCTTTTCGTCCTTTAGGACTTTGATGGAGTCCGGTCTGAGCAACCTGAACATGGGGACCAGATAATATCTTGATGCGAAAGGATTTAACGTTGTTGGTTATTCTAAATCAGCGTTTCTAGGAGGGGGATCAAAATCGCTCCCGAGATGACGGATAGGAGCACTTTTATGTTGAACTTTACATGGGCCTCGGGTAGCAAGTCGCTTGCCCCTATATAGATAAAGGTCCCTGCCGCAAATGCTATCATAGCTTCGAAGAATTGTAACGGAAAAAACCTCGCCAAAATCGCGCCTACTGGTGTGAGAAATGAGTCGATGCCGAGGGCAGCGAGCGTTCTGGTCTGATCGTAATTCGCGTTTTTCATTATCACGGTTGTCGAAAACCCCCTGGGTATCTCGTGGATCACGACGGCAACTGCTATCACCAAACCGAGGGCTGGAGCGATCCCATATCCAGCAACTATCGCTATCCCATCGATCAGGCTCTCAATTCCTATTCCCAGTACTGCGACCCATCCCACGGTGTGTATGTCGCACTCCGGCTCTGGGCACGAATGGATCATCACGGATTTTTCGATGAGATAAAGCGAGAAAAAGCCTATACCGAGCATCAGCGAATTTTGGTGGATCTTCACCTCTGGGATCATCTCGAAAAAGGCGGTCGCTATCATGACCCCCGAAGCAAATCCGAGCAGATACCTGACTTCGATATCCCCTATCTTGGTATAAAGGGGGAGAAGCCCCCCGAAGATCGTGGCCAGACATGCGATGATTGCATAGAGTAGGGGGGTCATTTTATCACCTTTTCCATGATCACAGTTCTGTCAGGTCGCCTTTGAATTTTATACCTCTCCCACAGAGATTGCAGATTCCTTTTTCTGCAATATAGTGCATCCCGCATACGCTTTTGCCGCATACGGAACAGGTGTATAGGGTAGAGACCCTGCCGCACACGGAACAAATACCTGATATCATAGTTATATATCCTCTGTTGGTGATTATAAATTTTTTATTGTCGTACTGGACCCCAAAATCAAAAATGTAGCGTTCCAAATGGGGTTCGATCTCGAATTTACTGGCGTTACCTTTTTGCATTATTGGCTCTGGGTTTGTGGGCAAACAATACGGCGCTGTTAACTGTCGGAAGGTTTATAAAACCGTCACTAGCCAGAATATAAGTTCACAAAGTAGGGGTTGCAAAATTGCAGAATGGAATAGTGATGTTCTACAACAAAGATAAGGGCCTCGGCGTCATTGTCCAAAAAGATGGGGGGAATATCGTCGTCTGCGAAAGTGAAATAGATGGGCCCTTTCTAGAAGAGGAGGATATTGTACACTTCGACGTCGCGCAAGATGATGGAACGACGTGCGCTGCAAACGTGAAGAAATACGGTTCAATTTTTTCGGCCTGAGCCAAATCTCCCAATTCTCGTCTTCGGTCTTCGATTATTGGAAATGGGGGTAGAAGTTTACTAAGGTCCTTCACCAATTATCCTTTTGGATTTCGATTCCCAGCCTATTCGCGTGATACTCTAACCAATATCTAAGCTCCTCCCTCTTTTCCTTGTTGAAGACGAGGTGCTTCAAAAGAAAATCAGCGGCGAGGAAGCCCAACAGAGCCAATAGCAGCCATCTATTCAACTTTTTACCTTCCACCTTCATCAACCTTCCAACACTTATCCAGCCGTGAGTTATAAAATTTTTGATCGAGATATGAGCTTTGAGTCCATTATATTCGGTTTGGATAGTGGGCAAGAGACGGGGGAAAATTAAGTCATATGCG
>JBHIFP010000006.1:0-34326 GCA_046761145.1 Hydrothermarchaeales archaeon (SeqCode) | reverse complement strand
AACCCCCGACCACTTGATTACAAGTCAAGCGCTCTGGCCAGCTGAGCTACGGAGGCGTAGGATAGAGTTCTATCGATTGATGGGTAATTATATTTATATCGTTTTCGTATTTTAAGACATGCTCTGTGGGGTTGACGAAGCGGGTAGAGGACCGGTCATAGGGCCCCTAGTAATAGCCGGTGTTTTAGCGTCGGAAGACGAAATTGTAGACCTCATAGCCTTGGGGGTAAAAGATTCCAAGAAACTGAGTAAGGAGAGGAGATCGAGGTTATACCGCTCCATCGCCAACGAATACCAATGTTATTCGATCCAAGTCGGCCCCCTGGAGTTGGATGAACTCAGAAGGCGGGGGACGAGTCTCAATGAAATCGAGGCCCAGAAGTTTGCAGAGGTAATAGACATCCTAAAGCCCCGGGTTGCATTCATAGATGCCGCGGACGTGCTCCCGTCCAATTTCCAAAAGGCGGTACAGGGCAAATTACGGATAAATACTGCCCTGGTCGTAGAGCACAAAGCCGACGAGAGATACCCGATAGTCTCTGCAGCGTCCATAATCGCAAAGGTCGAGAGGGACAATGCTATAGAGGGGCTTTGTGGCGAGTACGGGGATATTGGAAGCGGCTACCCCTCAGACCCCATCACCCAAAAGTTTCTAGAAGAATGGTTTCATCGGCACCACGAATTCCCCGACTTTGTCAGGAAGAGTTGGAAGACGTTGAACGTGATCAGAAATAGTAAAATCTCCGATTTTCTGGAATAGATTGGGGATTGCAATGCCGAGAGTTGCGATGGTCAAAGGCGGGGATAGGAGGAGCAATCTCCGAAGGGCGTTAAAATTATTGGAGAAGGATATCGATAGTAGCATCGATAGGAAAAACTCCAGTAAACTGTTCATCAAGATAAATGCGATAGACATCAATTTCCCCCTGGCATGCACCGACCCTGCTGCATTGGATGTTATATTGGAACACTTCCGCGATAGATTTGAGGATATAATCGTGGGCGACAATTCATTCGCCTTTTCGAGGATGGGGGATGACAATATCTACACGCCCTTGGCAGAGAAATTCGATGATCTGAAGTTTTCCGATTTGACCGATTTCGGTTCTAAGGAGATAGACTTTAAAAGACTGAATGGAAGCGTTAAGAGGGGGAGGATATCTACACTGCCCGAATCTGCCTATACGATCTCTTTGGCTCTGCCAAAGACTCACGACCATGCGATCTTTACGGCGTGCCTGAAAAATATGATGGGGTGTGTGGTTCATCAAAGACCTAGTGTGCACAGCATCAATTTTGTCGATCGATTATTCCTGAACAAATTCGTTAAGAGCATTAGATTGATGAACGAAAATTTGGTAAGGGTCATAGGGGATGCATTGCCGGATTTATGTATCCTCGATGGATTTGTGGGGATGGAGGGAGACGGCCCGATATTCGGGAGTGAAGTCCAGCTTGACCTAGCTATGTGCAGTTTGGACGGCGTCGCCCTCGACACCATTGCCTCCAAAATAGCGGGATTCGAGACCGTTCATTATTTGAAGATGTGCGAAGAGCTAGAGCTCGGAACACGCGCCTTGGATAAAATAGAAATCCTCAAGGAAGGTTTTGAAGACCTAAGAGAGGTGAGCAGGGGCTTCACCCCACATTATTTATATAACTATCAGTTGATGTTGGACGTGCCAGAAAGCCCTATACCGAAGTTCGACTTCAAGCTCTTCTGGAGCTACGTAAAGCGCTTCTACAGGATAAAGGATAAAGCGATGGAAAGGATTAGAAGAGAGGGATTTTATTGAAGAGAGAGTGCCCATACTGTGGCGAGAAATTGAAGAGCAAAGATCTCTCAAAGCACGTCGCCGAGGTGCACAAATTCATCTGTTACGACGATTGTGTTCGTTGTTGCGCCAACAAAACTGTGCCCATCAGTCTGACCATAGGGGACCTGGTGAGGATATCCCGCCATCTGGGCACATCCATCTCCGAGTTATTCGGAGGATACTGCGATATCGACGGAACGGAACTGCCCATCTTCTCCAATATCTTCCCGGTTATAGGCCTGAAGACCCCTTGTAGATTTTTAAAGGATGGTAAATGCTCCATCTACGATTACAGACCGCTATATTGTCGACTATTCCCGGAAGATCTCATCGTGAACCCCTTACACGACAAGGAATTGGAGATGTACAAGGGGGTGGGTTACAAGTGTATCGATATCGGCTTCAAATTGGATGAGAGGCATAGGAAGATGATAGAGGGGTTATCCGCCACCATGGAGGAGGAGATGGATACTACATGCGAATATTTTAGGTTCGACAAATACCCCGCACAATTCTTGGACGAAGATAGAGAAAGGTTGGAATCCCTCTATGAAGAAGCCAAGGATGCCAAGGAACGGGAAGAGATAAAGATCCGCCGTACAGAGATGGCCAGAGAGAAGGTAAAGGAGAAAGTCGGGACCGATTTCTCGGAAAAGATCAAGGAGCTCGATCGAGAAGGAGACTTGGCAAAATATGATAGGCTGGAGCATATGAGCGCTTCATGAATTTTGTGATCTTTGACAATGGGAGCTATTACTTTTCATCCGCTCTCCCACAATCCTGAAATACTACCATAGATTCATTATCTTCAGGTGATTTAGATGAACGTTGGGATATTCTGCGTTTGGTGCGGCTCCGGCTTGGAATTCGAAGACGAACATGCGGTATGTTTGAATTGCGGCACGATATTCACCAACACTACCTTATCCAGAATGACCAGTGAGGGAGAAGATAGCGTGGCGATCGAGATGAGTATCACATTGGAATGTATCTCACTCAAGCCGAAGTTTGAAAGTAGGTCCGTACTCCAGCCAACCATGGAAGTGGACAAAGCACCAGCGATGATCTATGGTTAAATTTTTATCGGTGAGAGGTGTTTGACGTCCTTTACCCCCTAAACCCTCTCACTCTTTATTTTTGGTGGTTGTAAAGCAAAAAATTATCTGTAAGTACTCCAAAGTAAACTCGATAGAAGATGACCATAAAAGATCTATTACTCAGCGACGAGACCCTCTTCAAGAACGAGGAGGTCTTCAATCCCGATTATATACCGGAGAACTACATCCATCGAAACTCGCAATTAAAGGGCATAGCGGAATGCCTAAGACCTGCCTTGAGGAGAGGAAGACCCATAAATGCCCTCATCATCGGCCCACCAGCTACGGGGAAGACGACAGCCATAAAGAAGATGTTCGAGGAGGTCGAAGACGCATCCAACAAAGTCGTGCCCGTACATATAAACTGCCAGATCCACACCTCGAAGTTTACTATATTCTCCCAGATCTTCAAGAAGATCTTCGGATATCTGCCCCCTGAAACTGGGGTGCCGTTCCAGAAGATTTACGACAGGATCTTCAAAAAGCTCGTAAAAGATAACAGAAGCCTGGTCGTCGCCTTGGACGATCTGAACTACCTAGTTTACGGGAAACGCGCGAACAAGATCATCTACGATATATTGAGGGCCCATGAGGTCTTTTCTGGGGCAAAGACCGCAATTTTTGGTATATCCACCGACGCGGATTTTAGGTCCGGTTTGGACGACAAGGTCAGCTCTATCTTCAGGTATCAGGAGATCTACTTCCCCCCCTACACAGCAAAAGAGACTTTCGACATACTGAAGAACAGGGCTCAACTGGGCTTTTATCCCGGGGTTATATCCGAGGAGCTCGTCGAGAAGATATCGAATTATGCATCATCTCACGGCGATCTGAGGGTGGGGATAGAATTGCTAAGGGTGAGCGCTGCCATCGCGGAGTCCGACTCTTCGAGGATCATAAGGGAGGAACACATCGACGATGCCTATGAGAGATCGAAGTTGGTAAATCTTCGAGAGTTGTTGGGGGCGCTGAACGATGAGGAGAAGGCGCTGCTCGGGACCATCGCCCGACACGGAGAGGGCGAAATAACTTCGGGGGAGTTGTACGAGAGGTATTCAAAGAGGGCAAAGATCACTTATATCCAGTTCTATAGGACCTTGGATAAACTGGAGGCGGTTCGCTTGATAGATACGAGATTCAGCGGGAAGGGTCGAAAGGGCAGGACGCGCATCATCACGCCGAGGTACCTGTGGGAGGAGATCGCGGGCTTGCTGGACGAAAATATTTTTAAATAATAGTAAGAGATAAACCAATCCATGGACCCGCCTCTCAAGCTAGACGCCAAAGTCGCCGACATCATGACCACGGACATCGTGGATGTCAATTTTGATACCCCGGTCAGCGACCTGATAAGGACCATGGTGGACAAAGATATCTCCGGGATCATCGTTGTGGACAATGTCGGGGAGATAATGGGGGTTATATCCGTAATAGACATCTTCAAGATATTCAACGAAGGGTCGGATGCAGACGTCAAAAAACTGGTCGCCGAGGACATCATGACGCCTTTTTTTGTGGGGATTTATCAAGAGGACAGCTTGAAAGACGCGGCGCTGAAGATGCTCCAGCACGACATACATAGATTGGTCGTGATCTCTACATCCGTCAAGAGAAAGGCGGTGGGCATCATAACCTCCACAGATGTGCTCAACGAGATCGCCAAGGAATGGGGTTAAGGCTACTGCAGAAAGATTTTTATCGAAAGCTGTCCAACTGAATCCAGATGAAAGCTATAGTTCTACTGAGCGACGGTCTGGACTCCGCCACAAGCCTATGGGGGGTCAAGGATGAGTATGAAGAAGTTCATACCCTGACCTTCGCCTATGGGCTCAAGGACGAGGAAGTGATGCTCACCCAAAGGCTGAGCGTTCCCATACCCATGCAGTCTCGTATTACGAGCCCATCGACTTCGATGACGAAGGTAGGATCATCTGGGAGAGGACCCGACGGTGTATAAGGAATGATCTTGAAAAACGAGCATAGCGGTTATCTCGCGGAGATATTCTCGAGCTACCAGGGGGAGGGGGGAAGCGTGGAAGGCAGTTGCTCGGGAAAGAGGCAGATATTCCTGCGCTTTGCTGGGTGCAACCTCGCGCTGAAGGAACTCGGAACCTCTGGGTGCATCTGGTGCGATACGCCCGAAGCGAGGATGCCGCGCCGAAGAGAATTCAGGGTGGAGGTAACACCGGGTGAGAGGGATTTTGGGCTTCATAAAAATCCGGCATCGGTCGGTGAAGTCCTCGTGATCATCGATATGCTGAAAACCCGGGATCTCCACAGCATAAGCTTTACCGGGGGGGAACCGTTGTACCAGGGGGAGTTTGTAATCCAGCTGGCCAAAGAGCTCAAAAAAGCGGGTTATGGGCTCTATCTCGAAACCAACGGAAGCATCCACGATACCCCTAGCGATATCACGAGTTTGTTCGACTACGCCTGCGTCGACATAAAGGACGAGAGTTCCAGAGCGGCAAAGGACTGGAAACTCCTCGTTGAGAATGAATTTAAGATGATAAAGTTATTAAAAGATGGTGATGTAAAGGTCTTTGGAAAGGTGGTGGTGACCGGAGAGACCAGATCAGAAAATATCGAGTGGTATGCAAAGGAACTCAGAGATATGGGCGTTGCCCTGGCGATCCAAGTGGCCACGCCTTATGGTCCGGTTAAGGCCACTCCTCAAAGAAAGATATTCGAGCTGACAGAGGCGGCCGCCAAATATTTGGGTCCGGACATGATAACCTTCTCCTTCCAGTCCCACAAGATGATGGGTGTTTTGTGATGTACATCAAGGATACGCAAGAATCAAAACCCCCGGTATATATGAAACTCGAAAGGGTCGGGGTAAAGGACGTGAAGAAGACCATAATCAGGAAGCGGGGCGAGCAGTACAATATCCTCCACGCCACCATCTCCGCCTTCATAGACCTCATGCCCACGAAGAAGGGGATCCACATGTCCAGGAACTTGGAGGTGATAAACGAGATCATAGAGAAGACGATAGGGCCAGAGGTCGAGGATACTGAGCTCTTGTGCATAGCCATAGCCAAGGAGATCCTCCAGAGGCAGAAGGCGACGAGGGCAGAGGTCGAGATAGTGGCCGATTATGCCCTTCCAAGAGAGACCCCTGCCTTGAAGGTCCCGACCCAAGAGAACTACGAGATCCTCTCCAGGGCGGTGGCATGGCGGACTGACGATGGCATAAAGGTGAGGAGGAGCATCGGCATGGCTGTAGAGGGGATGACGGTCTGCCCGTGCTCTTCCGAGGCGATAAGAGATTACGTGACGGAGAAATTCGACCTGGATAAGGAGCTTATTGAGGAGCTGCCTCTGGCCTCTCACAATCAGAGGGGCAAAGCGACCCTCATAGTCGAGACCGACGAGGATTATCGCGTCGAAGCGGATGACCTGGTTACGATAATAGAGGATGCCATGAGCTCCCCTTTGTATGAAGTCCTGAAGAGGACGGACGAACTCCAGGTGGTATTGGATGCCCACAAGAAGCCCAGATTCGTGGAGGACGTGCTGAGGCTGATGCTCAAGGGTATAGCGGAGAAGTACCCCACCTTGCCCGACAATGCCTACATAATCGCAAGGCAGGAGAACTTCGAGTCCATACACAGGCACAACGCCTTTGGAGAAAAAACGGGCTTCTTCTCCGAGATAAAGAACGAGTTGAACGAGAATGAGAACCAATATAAAAACTGTGGGTAGATCGAAGATAGTAATGGTAGAGGATAGACTAGAGTATACGGGCGACCAGATAAAGCCCCTATGGGCGTTCAGAGAGCTCGGCGTTCAAGGCGACTCTATCGTGATATTTCGAGGAGCGATAAAGGTGCACAGGGATGAACTTATAGACATCAAGGATTTTAGGAGAGAGGGCGATGAAGAATTTCCGATAACATCCGACGATGCCATCAATCTCGTGATCGAGCACTTCGATCAGGGCGATTTGAGACTCACATATCACCGCCAGAGGCTGCTCATCAATATGGCAAAAGAGAAGATCGGAGAGTTTGGCGAGATTACGAGGAAAGGGAGCGGCCTATATCACGAGGATAAAAAACTCTCGGTCTCCATCGCAACCGCTTCAGTGTCTTCAGGTAAGATACATCTGGGGATGAACATCTCCAATAAAGGTGTTCCTGACTATGTTAATGCTGTTGGGCTCTCAGATCTCGGAGTACTCGACCCCATCAAACTAGCTAAGGAAATAGCAGTGGGATATGCGGAAGAATTGAGCGATATCGAGGATGATATAACGAAATCGAGGGTGTTCTGATGTATGGTCTGGTGATCGACGACCCAAGGCTGAGATTCTCCGCCTCTCATTTCATAGTGGAGCACGAGAAGTGCGAGAAGATACATGGTCATAATTATGGGGTGAAGGTGGAGCTCAGGGGGAACCTGGATAAAAGAAGGATGGTGGTGGACTTCAGGGAGATAAAAGACGTGATAATAGGGGTCGTCAATAGACTGGATCACAAACTATTACTCCCGGCCGAGAAAGGAACGGTAAAGATAAGGGAGGGGGAAAGGCAGATAGAGGTCACCACCCCCACGAAATTCTATTCGATCCCGAAGGAGGACTACCTATTGCTACCGATCAAATCGACAACAGCGGAGGACCTCGCGAGGTATATATTCGATGAGGTGAAGAAGCATGTCCCCCTAGTTACCAAGGTCTATGTCAGCGAGACTGATGGGTCGGCTGCGTTTTATGAAGAGGGATAAGGTCATCACTTATTTTGAAAATTTCATAAAAGGTTTCCCGATGAATTTGATCGGAAACCCCCTCATGCCCTAGCAACCCTCGACCCTACAACAAAATCCTTGGGATTGTGGTAGAAGGTAAAATTTGTTTTCCAATTACTCTATACTCCTCAAGAAAATCTACTTTGTAAGAATTTTCTCAACGACTCCAATGAACTCTTTAGCTTTTTTTATCGCCTGTCCGGCCTCTAGCTTGGGAGTCTCACTTCTCTCCAAGCCGTACAGGGTCTCGTGACGCTCTATCCTGTATGTATCAAACCAGTGGATGTGTGATTGATTTAGCATGCCTGCCTTTAGATAATTCCTCTTTAGATATTCTACCACGCAGAGGTGACTCCTCTCGAAAATGCCATCTCTGAGAAGGAGGGCCCTAGCTGCATGGAACATGGTCGTGTAGGCAGCAACTATAACTTCGTCGTAGAATTCGCTGGCAAAGAGTTTCTCGGACCTCCTCAGAGTGCTTCCCGCTATCTCTAAGGCCCTCTGACTTTTTAGGATGTCTGGCTTCCCTCTTCTGAGCAGTCTCTTTTTAAAACAGTCTACCAGCCTCACTTTACCACCGGTCTCGTGCCGTATAGAACGATCCCCTCGGTTATGACGTCGAGATAAAAGGCCTTGTTGCTCTCAGCTTGGCTCTCCCACTTGGCAGGGGTAAAGCATGTAACGTGGGCTTCTCTACCCAACAACCCTGAAAAGTTAAAGCTCGTGCTCTCTTTGCTTGTACTTATAGCTAGAAGGTCTATGTCGCTATCTCTATCGTTCTCGCCTTTGGCATAGCTCCCATACAACATCAAAGAACTCAGGCCCTTCAGCCTATCTTTGATAAAATTAACCAGCCCTTTTTTCTCAAATAGGGCAAGGTTGTAGGCTATTTTCAGATTCTTGAAGGCTTGGCTTTCCATGTTAGCCCTGAATAAAACCATGTGCTTTTGCTTTTCCCTTTTTATCAGCCTTTCTCCTTCCAGCAGGTCTAGAGTTCGTTTAACAGTCATAGGGCTTATATCCAAGATTCTAGCGATCTCCCTGAGATAATATTGTGAATAAGGATTCTCTATGAACAACTCCAGAACTTTAAGTTGTTTAATTTTTTGGTACAACTGTATCATATTTTAAACACCTGTATCATAAAATATAAACCTTTCGGTGATTATGATTATATTTTCCCCGAATGATGAAACCGATCCAAAATTTGGCATCGCCCTAAGACAGGCCGATAAAGAAGGTGTCGAGGTGTATGCATATTCATCCGAATTCAAAGGCGATGAAATAGTTTTGAAGCGTAAAATCAAGATTGATCTGAAATCTGCTTGAAAACAAATCCGTGTTTAAAAACGCCCTTTGTTTTATTGGAGGCGGTGAAAGAGGATCTTATCGACAAAAGGCAGTTCCGCTCTGCATTGGATAGATTGATATCACATACCTACAGGATTTCGCCGAGTTTATATACCAGAGTTCTCGAGTTGAGCGATAAGATGTGAGGGTTATATCTTACTGATGAAACAAATTATTTATCTACTATACTTACAACTATAACTTGGATAGAAATGCTCCTAGATACCTATCTCGGGGATAAGCCAGTAGTGGTATACGACCCTCACGAAGCGCGAACTCACGTCGTGAGAAATCTGAAGAAATTTGATGATATAGTAGTTGTGAAGATGCCTTTGGAGATAGCGGATTACCTCGTCCAGACAGAGAATGGAACCCTTGCAGTCGAGAGGAAGAGGGCGAGCGACTTCTTGACCAGCGTCTCGGATGGAAGGCTTTTTACTCAAATCGAGCACCTCCAGGAGTACGAAGATGCAAGGATAATCCTCGAGGGCGCCATATTCACAAGCGCAAAGACTGGGAGATGCTACAGCATAGACGCTTTGGGCAAAATATTGAGTAAAGGCAGACGTTCGGCAAGGACCCAGCCTCGCACTATGTGGTCCACCCAATTCTTCGTCCATCCGCACTCATTGACCTCTATCTTCAAGAAAATCCAAGATATGGGGATAGCGATAATACCTTCCGGTAGCGCCTACGATACTGCTGACCTATTGAGGTATTGGGCGACGAAGGGCGAGAGGACCGACCATCTGATGATAAGGAGGAAGTCTAAAGCCCAGAGCGACTATGATAAGCAACTATTTCTACTATCGGGCTTACCCGGCATCAACACCAAGCGCGCAGAAGAGCTTTTGAGGACCTATGGTACCCCCATGCGGGTCTTCAACTCCTTTTTGGAGCACAGCCCCAAGAACTTTCCTGTCGAAGGAATAGGCGAAAAGACCGTCAGGAATATAAGAGCCCTGATGGTGAAGAACGTCGTCGAGGCCGAAACCGAGAAGATGATGGAGCACGAGTTCAAGGAGAAGGTGGCAGAGCTCAGAGGGATTCTGGATAAAACTGAGAACGACCTCGAGAGAAAAAATGTCTCGGAATTGAAGGAGATATTGAGACAAAAAAACCTCAAATTGTCCGGTAGAAAAGAGCAATTGATAAAACGCATCCTGGATAGCATGTCGGAAAGGGAGAGAGTGGATATCCCGTCTTTTTTAAAGGGATATGGGGAGCTGATTAAATTTAAGACCGAGTTTCAACAGATCCCCGAGGATATCGAAGAACGCTACAATGCCCTCAAGGAGATGTGGTCGAGTGGCTGAGAACCAAGTCGTTATAACTGTATTCGGGAGGGATAGACCGGGATTGATAGCGGATATAACCTCGCTTTTGGCAAAATTCAAGATCAACATAGTCGACATACAGCAGGGCGTGATCCAAGGTCTATTCCAGATGTTCATGATAGTAGACCTGAGCACCGGTGTCTTGTCTTACGGAGAACTGAAGAACAAGATGAAGAAGGAGGGGAGAAAGCTCGATTTGGAGATCGACACCGCCCCACTATCGGAGTACAAGCCCTTCCGCAAAAAGGGTGCAAAAGATTTGTACGTCGCCACGGTTCTGGCTCGCGATAGGGTGGGCATAGTTGCGGATATATCCTCCATACTCTCCGACCTGGGCGTGAACATCGAGAAGACGCTGCTAACGGCTAGAGGCGACCTCATCTCCCTGGAATTTCTGGTAGACCTCTCGGGGAAGGATTACATAAAGGTCAAAAATGCCCTAGATAAAAGAGGCAGTGAGGTTGGGCTGGACATCGTCATCCAAAACGAGAAGAGGTTCAAACGGGAAAAGAGATTGGTCGTCTTTGACATGGACTCCACCATCGTCGACCTCGAGATCATAGATGAGCTCGCCAAGGCCGCCGGAGTAGAAGACGAAGTAAAGGGGATAACAGAGGAGGCCATGGGCGGCGGCTTGGAGTTCAAAGAGGCCTTGAGGAACAGGGTAAGGCTACTGAAAGGGTTGCCGGTAAGCGTCTTGGAGAATGTGGCGGAGAACCTCGCCTTGACTCCTGGAATTGAGGAGCTCCTCACGGCCCTAAAGTCCATGGGATACAAGACCGCCCTGATAAGCGGGGGATTCACCTACTTTACAGATAAACTGAAGGAGAGACTCAACTTCGATTATGCCTTCGCCAATCAGCTCGTTATCGAGGATGAAAAATTGATGGGTGAGTTGATGGAACCGATCATCGATGCAGAGGCCAAAGGCGAGATCATCCTCGAATTGGCCAGAAAGGAGAACATCTCGACCGAGAACATAGTAGCGGTCGGCGATGGAGCGAATGACCAGATAATGATAGAAAACGCGGGCCTAGGTGTAGCCTTCAACGCCAAGGAGTTGCTCAAGAAAGTCTCCGACGGTTCGCTATCAAAGGAGAACATCATCGGGCTCTTGAATATCCTCGGGCTAGAGGATTGAAAGATCACAGGAGTCGCCTATGGCTGAGGTATTCTTCGTAAAGTCCGGGGTTCCGAGATTTCGGGAATGGTGGGTCCCAGAACAGAGCCTCCTTTACAAGTTGGAGAAGCTATTTCACGAAGCGAAATTTGACAAGATCATAGAAGGAAAAGTGGCCATAAAACCCCACATGGGAGAGCCAGGTGATGTACATTACCTACGGCCTGCCTATATCAGCAAGTTGGTCGATATAGTCAAGGCGTGTGGAGGAGACCCCGTCGTTCTCGAAACCTCCGGTCTTGGTTGGCTTCCCGGTAGGACATCTGCAGAGAAATATCTAGAAGCTGCGAGAAAGAACGGGTTTTCGGAAGAGACGATAGGCGCCCCCATCGTCATCGCTGATGGAGATGATGGCCTAGAAGGTATTGAGGAGAACGGTGTATTCGTCGCCAAGGGGTTTGCGGATGTCGACTCGATGATACTCCTCTCCCATCTGACTGGGCACATCCAAGCGGGTTTTGGTGGTGCGATAAAAAACCTCGGCGTGGGTTGTGTCACAAAGACCGGCAAGTTCATGGTCCATTATCACGGCTTTCCCTGGATCGACAAATCCATATGTGATAGTTGTGGCGCTTGTGTAGAGAACTGTCCAGAAGATGCCATAAAAGAGTTCGAAGTCATTCGGTCGAAATGCCTCCGTTGTAATGTGTGTCTGGATATCTGCGAACTTGGGGCGGTCAAAGCAGAGGGAAAGACCCCGGTAGAGCTATCGGAACAGATAGCGAGAAACGCCTCTGTCATAACTGGAATATTTCAAAGGCGCAGGATGGGTTATATAAACTTGCTCGTCGACGTTATCCCGCACTGCGACTGCCATCCCCACTCAGATAGACCTTTCATCCCGGATATAGGAATTTTGGCTTCTCGAGATCCGGTTGCCATCGACAAGGCGTCCGTCGACCTCGTCAATGATGCCCCCGGGATCCCGTTGAGTGTAGCTGAAGACGTGGGCGCCCTTGAATCGGCATCCGATAAATTTGCCCTCATCAACCCACGGACCAATTGGCGAGTGCAGATCGACGAATCCGAAAAATTGGGCATCGGAAATCAAGGCTATGTATTGAAGGAGGTTGAGATGTAGTCGTTAACATAATACAAATTATAGGGGGATAAAGACCTTTGTCCAACCCTTACGAACACAATAGTGGTCAAACACATAGAAATTCTTATATATATTAAGTGCATCCCTAACTAAAATACTCCAATTCGCGTTCATCGTAATTCTCTTTGATGCGATGCGGAGAAGCTTGCCCACATAGCGGAGCAGGCGAATAACCAAAAAGGTTATAAACCCAGTAGTTGCTCTATTTGAAGCTAACAGTCGTTTTGGTGCTAGAGTTATGGGGCAGTGAAATCCCAGCTTCATCGGATATTGTGAGAGATTTAGGGTAGATTATCCCCTACTACTCCCTAAACTTTTGTTATGATCATCGAGGATATGAGGTAAAAAGATGCCAAAAACCCACCACCCAAGAAGAGGATCGTTGGCATATGGCCCTAGAAAGAGGGCGAAGAGGTTAGTTCCAAGAATAAAGTCCTGGCCCGAGGAAGAGAGGGTGAGGATGCAGGGCTTTAGCGGATACAAGGCAGCCACAATCCAAGTCGCCATCGTGGATGAACGCCCCCATAGTCTAACTCATGGTGAAGAGATCGTCACCGTAGCGACGGTGATCGAGACACCGCCCTTGAGGGTCTGTGGTGTTAGAGCCTATAAAAAGACCGTACATGGAGAAAGGGCAGTCACGGAAGTTTGGGCAAAGGACATTATCAAGGACTTGGCAAGGGTCTTTCCACTTCCGAAAAAGGCCGGCAAAAAGTTGGATAAACTCAGGGGGATGTTGGGGGACATCGATAATATCAGGTTGATAGTCCACACACAACCTAGGCTCAGTTCTTTGTCAAGGAAGAAACTGGAAGTGATGGAATATAATATCGGTGGTTCGTCCTTGGAAGAAAAGTTCCAATATGCCAAAGGGGTCTTCGGCAAAGATATCAAACCCTCCGAGGTATTTGACGAAGGCGAGTTCGTGGACATCATAAGCATTACCCAAGGAAAGGGTTTCCAAAGCCCTGTTAAGAAGTGGGGCACCAAGCTACTCCCCAGAAAGACCAGGAAAGGTAGAAGGACTGCGGGCAACTTGGGGCCATGGCACCCCGCTGCGATGATGTGGACAGTGCCGCAGTCTGGACAGATGGGCTACCATCAGAGGACGGAGTACAATAAAAGGATTTTGAAGATAGGCGAAGATGGGGAAAAGATAACGCCGAAAGGCGGGTTTTTGAAATATGGGGTAATCAAGAGGGACTATATCCTGCTCCAAGGTTCGGTAGGAGGACCACAAAAAAGACTTGTGAGAATCAGACCAGCAATAAGAGGCCCGATGAAGAGGGCCGAAGGCAGGCCCGATTTGAGATATATCAGTACCGAGTCAAAGCGGGGTTCATAAAATGAAAGTTCACGTTTATTCGTTGAAAGGGAAGAAGACCAAAAGGAAGGTGGTGTTGCCCTCGGTCTTTGATGAAGCGGTAAGGCCTGATCTGATAAAGAGGGCCGTACTTGCGTCTCAGTCCACGAGGATTCGGCCATGGGGGGCCAATTTGATGGCGGGAAAGAGGACTTCTGCTCAGTCTTGGGGGGTGGGGCGGGGATTGGCGAGATTGCCCAGGGTTGCGGGGGGAGGACCAACAAGGGGGAGAGGCGCATTTGCACCGCAAGCTGTTGGAGGTAGGAGGGCGCATCCTCCAAAGGTCGAGAGGAAGCTCATTAGGAAGATAAACAGAGGGGAGATGAAAAAGGCCACTGCTTCAGCAATAGCTGCGACGGCCAATAGAGATCTTGTTTTGGAGCGAGGGCATCGGGTAGGGGACGTCGAATTGCCTATTGTGGTTTCGGATTCGTTGGGGAAAACTAGGAAGACCGCTAAGACCAAAGAGGTATTCAAAGCCTTGGGACTTTGGGACGACCTTTTAAGGGCAAAGGGGAAGAAAGTGCGGGCGGGGAAGGGAAAGAGAAGGGGGAGGAAGTACAGGAGGAAGAAGAGCCTCTTGATCGTGGTTTCTGAGGATAGAGGGATTAAGCTAGGGGCTCGCAACCATCCGGGGGTCGATGTCGTAACGGTGGATGAGTTGGGCGTTGAACATTTGGCTCCGGGTACACACTATGGCAGGCTGACCCTATATACGGAGTCCGCCATCAAAAGGATAAAGGAGAGGTTTTGGTAATGGACCCCTACGACATTATTGTGAGGCCCGAGATAACCGAAAAAGCGATGAAATTGATCGAATTTGAGAATAAGTTGGTATTCGTAGTAACCAAAGGCTCAACTAAGCGGGATGTCAAAAGGGCAGTTGAGCAACTTTATGAGGTTAAAGTTGAGAGTGTTAATACACTAGTCACTCCAAAAGGTCTGAAGAAGGCATATGTCAAGTTCAAACCAGAGTTCAGAGCAGAGGAGATAGCTACAAGGATAGGAATATTCTAGGTGTTAAAATGGGAAAGCGGTTGAAAGCCCAACGAAGAGGAAGAGGAACCTCAACCTATAGATCCCCCTCGCATCGTTACAGAGGTGAGATCAAGCACAGGCAATATGATGAGGAGGAGAAGACAGGAGAAGTAAGAGGAGAGGTAGTCGATATCATCCACGATCCCGGTAGAAGCGCCCCCATTGCGAAGGTTAGGTTTGAGGACGGAGAAGAGAGGCTCATACTTGTATCCGAAGGGATTAAAACTGGGGATGAGATAGAGTGCGGCATATCCGCGGCGATAAAACCGGGAAATACCCTTCCTCTGGCAGAGATTCCAGAAGGCACGCCTATATGCAATATCGAGATGACCCCTGGCGATGGGGGAAAGATCGCCAGGGCTTCGGGGGCTTATGCATTATTGATAACCCACGATGTAGATAAGTCCGTAATCCAATTGCCTTCGGGTACCATAAAGTCTCTAGACCCGAGGTGCAGGGCGACCATCGGAATCATCGCCGGAGGGGGGAGGTTGGAAAAACCCTTGGTAAAAGCCGGCAAGATGTACCATAAGGCCAAGGCAAAGGTTTGGCCAAAAGTTAGGGGGGTTGCGATGAATCACCAATGCCACCCCCACGGTGGAGGCAATAGACAGCACCCAGGGAGACCTACTTCAGTTTCGAGGAACGCCCCACCAGGTGCAAAAGTTGGTTTAATAGCCCCGAGAAGAATCGGAAAGAAGTGAAGAAGATGGCGAAGAAAGTCTTTAAATACAGAGGACATACCTTGGAAGAACTCCAAGGCTTGCAGATGGATCAGTTCGCTGCCTTGCTTCCCGCGAGGCAACGGAGAACCTTACAGAGGGGAATGCCGCCCAGACAAAAGAGGTTACTCGAGAAGATAAAAAAGGTAAAGAATGGTGCAAAAGGCAGGATAAAAACCCATTGCAGAGATATGTTGATACTGCCCGAGATGGTCGGACTTACGATCGAAGTCCACAATGGCAAAGAGTTCGTCAGGGTGCAAATAAAACCGGAGATGATTGGGCATTGTCTCGGAGAGTTTGTATTGACCAGAAAGAGAGTTACACACGGCGCTCCTGGCATGGGAGCGACGAGGTCGAGTTTATATATTCCATTGAAATAGGTGTAGCGAATGGCTGAATTGGGGTACTCCTACAAACCGAAAAATGAAGAGAAAGCTGCCGAGGCGATCGGAAGGGAGTTGAGGGTATCTCCAAAACACTCTGTCGAGATCTGCAATGCAATCAAAGGGATGAAAGTGGAGGATGGTAAGAGGTATTTGAAAGAGGTAATCGAGTTGAAAAAGATCGTCCCCTTTAGGAAGTACAAGAAGGGGGTAGCCCATAGGCGGGGGATAAGGCGGTGGCATACGGGCAGATACCCCAAAAAAGCTGCTTCTGGAATATTAAAGGTGTTGGAGAGTGCCGAAGCTAATGCGGAGTATAAGGGTTTGGATACCGACAAGCTACACATCAAACACATCGCGGCGAAAAGGGGGCGGATCATTCGAGGGTTTATCCCCAGAGCGTTTGGAAGGTCAACTCCGTTCAACACACCAACTACTCATATCGAAATCGTATTAGAAGAAAGGTGAAACGATGGGAGTAGAGCGTCGGATTGTCAGTGAGAATATCAGAAAGGCCAAAGTGAAGGAATTCTTGACGAAGGAACTGGAGAGGGCGGGATGTGGGGGGGTGGATATCCAAAGAACCCCGATGGGAACTAGGGTAATTATTGATGCTCAAAGACCCGGATTGGTCATCGGAAAGAGGGGAGCGTCCATTAGAACCTTAACAGATGTTCTACGTGATAAGTACGGTCTAGACAATCCCCAAATTGAGGTTAACGAGTTAGAGGTTCCAGAACTGAATGCCCAGGTCATGGCGAAGAATGTTGCATCGTTACTGGAACGGGGGTTTCACTTTAGGAGGGCGGCATACACCACCTTGAGGAGGATAATGGATGCCGGTGCAATTGGGGCTGAGATATCAATTTCGGGGAAACTCACGGGGGATCGGTCGAGGTCTGAGAAGTTCGTCGACGGTTATATAAAACATTGTGGAGAGCCTTCGGAATTATATGTCAAAAAAGGCATTGCTGTGGCCGCACCAAAACCTGGCGTAATAGGCGTGCAGGTCAAAATAATGCCTCCGGGTGTAAAATTGCCCGACGATATTAGGACATTCGAAGAAGAGAAGAAAGGCGAAGAAGCCCTGAAAAAATTGGAGAGAGAAGAGTTAGAAGAAGAGCTCATAGCTGCCCATGATCCCCTCGATCAAACCGCAAGGGCGGCTATAAAGGAGATAAATGCAACGGAGTTTTCAGAAGCAGAACTTGACGCCCTTCTAGATTCAGAAATGGGTGGGAAAAATCGAAAGACGGTTATAGAAGCATTGGCCAAGAAGAAGTTGCAAATTGCAAAAAAGAAAGAAGAGTGATGCC
Organism: Hydrothermarchaeales archaeon (SeqCode); assembly: GCA_046761145.1. GTDB lineage: Archaea > Hydrothermarchaeota > Hydrothermarchaeia > Hydrothermarchaeales > SZUA-236 > JBHIFP01. The sequence goes on along the minus strand of JBHIFP010000006.1, from coordinate 16,866 downwards.
AATGGCGATACTGAGGAATGAAGAGATAAGAGATATGCCTCCAGAAGAGATAGATGAAAAGATAGCAGAACTCAAGAATGAGCTCTTGCGAGAAAACTCAATGATAGCCTCTGGAGGAGCTTCTGAAAATCCCGGGAGGATCAAAGAGATAAGGAGGACGATAGCAAGGATGATGACCATTAAAGCGCAGAAAGGGGTTAAAGAGTAGATGGCTATTTGCGATGTTTGCGGATTGCCAGAGGAACTTTGTGTCTGCGAAGATATTGCAAGAGAAGCTCAGAAGATCAAAGTATCCACCGTGAAAAGAAAGTTCGGGAAAACCATGACGGTCGTGGAAGGTATAGATGAAAAGGATATCGATCTTCGAGAGCTCGTAAAGAGGTTGAAGACGGAATGCGCGTGCGGCGGGACCTACAAGGACAGAAGGATCGAACTTCAGGGAGATCACAGAGAAAAGGTGAAGGAGATTCTTCAAAAGATAGGATTTCCGTCGGACCTCGTGGAAGCAAGTTGAGGAATTTAACCCCAAAGAACTTGGTAAGACACGAATTGATCGGACTCAAGGCAGAGGTATCTTTTAGCACAAATCGATCATCAATCGGCTTAAAAGGGATAGTGGTTGATGAAACCAAAAATATGATTGTGCTTGACGACGGTAAGAAAGAGAGGAAGATACCAAAGTCGGAAGCCTGTTTTTGTTTCGAACTTCATGATAGCCTCATTGAGATTGATGGAAAGCTTTTGATAGGAAGGCCGGAAGATAGGATCAAGAAGAGATTTTGATATTGGTAACGATTTGAGGTACGAGGATGAATATAGGATTGAATGTTAAAACGCCGGAGGAAAAGTGCGACGATGCCAATTGTCCCTTCCACGGAACATTGAAGGTTAGAGGACAGATTTTAGAAGGCAGGCTCGTCAGCGACAAGGCCCACCGAACCATAGTGGTTGAACGAGAGTACTACAGATACCTAAAAAAGTACGGGAGATATGAAAAGAGGAGATCCAAGATCTCCGCCCATGCCCCCGGATGTATAAATGCAAAGGTCGGCGATATCGTCAGGATCATGGAATGTAGGCCCATTAGCAAGACGACGAGTTTTGTCCTAATAGAAAAGGTAGGCGAGTGATGATGGAAGCTGTTAGAGCTAAGATAGTAAAATCATTGCCAGCAGGTGCTAGGATAGAGTGCGCAGACAACTCTGGTGCTAAAGTAATAGAGATAATCTCCGTCATTGGGCAGAAGGGCATCAGAAGTAGGATGCCAAAGGCAGGTGTAGGCGACTTGATCGTGGCCTCTGTTAAAAAAGGTACGCCGGAGATGCGAAAGCAGAAGATCAATGCGGTGATAATCAGGCAAAAGAAGGAGTACAGGAGACCTTCTGGTATTAGGATAAAGTTCGAGGATAATGCCGCTGTTGTAACAAATGAAAATGGCGAACCCAAGGGCTCGGATATCAAAGGACCGGTAGCAAAAGAAGCGGCTGAAAGATGGTCCAAAATCGCGAGTACCGCGAGCATAATAATCTGAGGATTAAAGATGACGAAATCAAAACAGGCTAGGAAGCAGAGGAAGGCATTATATAACGCTCCGATGCACAAGAGGCAGAAGCTCGTCTCTGCTAGGCTTTCCGATAAACTCCGAGTCAAATATGCAAAGAAAAGTATTCCTGTAAGGAAGGGGGATACAGTAGAGGTTATGAGGGGCGATTTCGAAGGCCACAAGGGCAAGGTCGAAAAGGTCGACCTGAAGAGACTCAGGATCTTTATTGAGGGGGTGACCATCAAAAGGACGGATGGACGGGACAGATTTTACCCCGTACATCCATCAAATGTTCGTATTACAAAGGCTGTAACTAAAGATGAAAGAAGAATAAAGGAGTAATCAGGATGGGAAAAAGGCATTTGAAGAGACTAGCGGCGCCTAGGACTTGGAAGCTGAGAAGGAAAGAGCATGTATGGGCAGTTAAACCCAGACCTGGTCCTCATCCTCAGGAGAGGTCCCTTCCACTGTTGCTGGTAGTCAGAGATGTGTTGGGTTATGCGAGGAATAGTAGAGAAGCAAAGAAGATCATACACGAAGGGAGCATAGTTGTCAACGGCAAAGTTAGAAAGGATTTCAAATTCTCGGTTGGACTTATGGATATATTACAGATACCCAAGACCAAGGAACAGTCTTTGGTTTTGTTCGATAAAAAGGGCAAAATAATCCTAACAAAGATCAAGAAGAAGGAATCGAAATCTAGGTTGTGTAGGATCGTAGACAAGACCGTTGTTGACGGTGGGCACATCCAATTGAACCTCCATGACGGGACCAATTATTTGGTAAAAGTCAAGGACCCGAAGAAGCCGAAAGAGGACATTTACAAGACAAAGGACACCGTGCTTATGAACCTGAAAGACAACAGCCTATCAGGACATATCCCATTTAAGGAGGGGAATCTGGCATTGATCATTGGCGGCGCTCACATGGGGGAAGTCGCAAAGATTGAAGAGATCAGGGTCGTGAGGAGTCCCAACCCCAATATTGTCGTGTTATCCTCAAATGACAAAAAGTTCCAGACGATTGACGATTATCTATTCATGATTGGCGAAAATAAGCCGGTGATTTCAGAGGTCGTTTAAATGGGCAATGTCATGAGAGAACCCAAGATAGCTAAAGTGACTGTGAACATCGGTGTCGGTGAAGGCGGAGAGAAATTGGCCAAAGCCGAATCGGTTCTAGAAAAATTGACGGATCAAAAGCCAGTCAGAACTTATTCGAAGATCACAAACCCGAATTGGGGGATTAGAAAGGGAGCTCCTATTGCCTGTAAGGTTGCCCTAAGGGGCGAGAAGGCAGAAAAATTCTTGACCTCCGCCTTAGTTGCGGTGGATAATAAAATTAAGAGATCCAGCTTCGATGATAACGGTAATGTCTCTTTTGGTATCAAAGAGCACATCGATCTTCCGGGTGTGCGATATGACCCCAATGTGGGGATATTTGGTATGGATGTAACCCTGACCATCGAGAGGCCGGGTTATAGGATAAAGCGGAGAAAAGTGGGAAAAAGGAAGATCCCAAAGAAGCATCGGGTGCAAAAAAATGATGCCGTCGAGTTCATGAAGACGAGATACCATATCAACGTGGAGGATTGATCTTGCCCAAAGGGAAGGTTGGAAAGGGAACAAAGAGGTGCATACGGTGCGGTTCTCATGGGCCGATTATCAGGAGTTATAACTTGAACATCTGTAGACACTGCTTCAGGGAAGTTGCTAGGGAATTGGGATTTAAAAAGTACGAATGAGGTATGATGATGTTAATCGATCCTTTAGCAGATGCATTATCGAACTTGAAGAACAGCGAAAATGCGGGTATCTTGACCTGCGTCATCAAACCGGCGTCAAAGCTTATTGGCAAGGTGCTCCGAGTTATGCAGGAGTACGGCTATATCGGGGAGTTCGAATTCGTCGACGACGGCAAGTCCGGTAAGTTCAAGGTAAAGCTGCTGGGAAAATTGAACAATTGTGGTGTTATTACCCCCCGATATCCCGTAGGCAAAAGGGATTTCGAAAAATTTGAAAAGAGATACTTGCCCGCAACGGGGTTTGGGGTCTTAGCTGTTTCTACTCCCCGGGGAGTTATGTCCCATTATGAAGCCAAGGAGAAAGGGATCGGGGGGAGACTGTTGGCCTTTGTATATTGAGGTGCCAAATATGCTTTATCCCAGAATTAAGGAGGTAATTGTAGTTCCCGAAGAGGTCTCAATAGATATCGCCGATGAGATAGTTACGGTGAAAGGGCCAATTGGAGAGGTCTCCAAGAGGTTGCATTATTCGGGGATCACCCTCCGCAAAGAGGATAATTCTATTATTATAGAAACCGGATACCCCAAAAAGACCCAAAGGGCCCTTGTCGGAACCTTTGCCTCCCACATAAATAATATGATCACTGGCGTCACGAAGGGTTTTGAATATAAGCTCAAGGTCGTTTATGCCCACTTTCCGATGAGCGTCAAGGTTGTTGAGGACGTAGTAAAGATCGAGAACTTCCTCGGGGAAGGGGTACCACGGAAGGCGAAGATAGTGGGCAAAAGTAAAGTGATGGTAAAAGGGGGGGAGGTGATCGTCAATGGCATCGACTTGGAAGATGTTAGCCAGACGGCCACCAATATCGAACAGGCCACAATTGTAAAGAAGAGGGATAGAAGGGTATTTCAAGATGGCATTTACCTCGTCGAGAGGAACGGCGTTCCGATCAGGTGATTTTGATGCAGAAAAAGAAGAAGCCAAAATTCAAGAGACAAGAATCAGCAAGATACAAAAAACTCGGAGATAAGTGGAGGAAGCCCAGAGGTATTCACAGTAAGTTGAGGAAGGGGAAGAGAGGAAAAGGAGTAAAACCCTCGATAGGCTACGGTAATCCAGAGAGGATTAGGGGGGTTCACCCGTCCGGATTTAGGGAAGTGCTGATATCAAATCCGTCTAAGTTGGATGATATCGACCCAAAGACTCAGGCGGTCAGGATCGCGGGAAAAGTCGGCAAGAGGAAAAGAGGGGAGATATTGAAAAAAGCCCGCAAGTTAAAACTTAAGGTATTGAATACGGGAGGTAAGAGCTGATGGATCTGAAGACCCAGAAAAGGTTGGCTGCCAAGATCTTGAAGGTTGGTCAAAACAGGGTCTGGATCGATCCTGAAGGTATTGAAGATGTCGCCACAGCTGTCACTAGGGACGATATTAAAAGACGGATCCGCGAAGGGACCATTCAAGCAAGGGCGAAGAAAGGAGTGAGTAGGCATAGAGGCAGAAAAAGGAGTGCTCAAAGGGCGAAGGGCAGGAGGAGGGGGCATGGGAGGAGAAAGGGTAAAATTGGGGCCAAAGTTCCAAAGAAGAGGAGATGGATATCCACCATAAGACCCGTTAGAGACTCGTTGAAGGGGCTTAGGGACTCCAAAAAGATCGATAGCTCGACGTATAGAAAGCTGTACTTAATGGCGAAGGGCGGTATATTCAAGAGTAGATCTCACTTGGACACATATCTCAAGGAGCATAAATTGCTGAGGAGATAGGGAATGGCAACTGGACCCAGATACAGAGTACCTTTCAGAAGAAAAAGAGAAGGCAAAACCGACTATAGGAAACGGGCGAAATTGATCATCTCGGGAAAGCCCAGATTGGTGATTAGAAAGAGTTTGAATCATGCTACTGTCCAATTAATCGAATATCGCCCCGAAGGAGACGTCACAATCACATCAGCACACTCGAAAGAGTTGAAACGCCACGGTTGGAAAGGGAGCACGTCCAACATGGCGTCCTTTTATTTGACCGGACTGATGTGTGGTATGAGGGCGATTAAGAAAAAGCAGAAAAATGCGGTCTTGGATGCTGGACTGGCATCCTTGAACAAAAGGTCAAAAATCTTCGCCGCTCTAAAAGGTGCGATAGATGCGGGGATGGTAATCCCCCATGGAGATGATGTCTTGCCCGAAGATGATAGATTTAAGGGAGAAGGGTTTGAGAAAGTTGTAGAGAAGATCAAATCCGGAGGATAATAGATGGTAGAGTTAGAAGATTGGGAACCAAAGACGAAACTCGGAAGGATGGTAAAAGCAGGAGAAGTTAGGGACATCAAAGAAGTTTTCAGATTGGGTTTACCTATCATGGAATCGGAGATCATCGACGCCCTTTTACCTGACATGGAAGAGGAAGTGATCGATATAAGTCTGGTGCAGAGGATGCACAAGTCGGGTAGGAGGGTCAAGTTTAGGGCGACCGTCGCCATAGGAAATAAAGATGGATACATCGGACTGGGTAAGGCCACGGCAAAGGAGGTAGGGCCAGCGATAAGAAAGGCGATAACGGAGGCGAAGTTGAATATGGCGGAGATTAGGAGGGGCTGTGGAAGTTGGGAATGCGGTTGCGGTTCCCCCCACTCCGTACCCTTCGAGGTGACTGGTAAATCATCGAGCGTCACCGTGACCCTACTACCTGCACCGAGAGGTATAGGATTGGCTGCAGGAGACGTTACAAAGAAGCTCTTGAAGCTAGCGGGCGTTACAGATGTATGGTCGGTCTCCAAAGGTCAAACCCAATCAACTATCAATTTCACAAATGCAACGTTCAATGCCCTAAAAAAGACATCGTCGATCAAGGTTTCAGAAGAGCAGATGGATGCATTGAAGATAACTGAGGGAAAGGTAGAGCAAGATGAAACAAGCAAATGACGATAAATCGCCCAAGAGATTAGCGGTCATCAGAGTACGGGGACGGGTAAATGTGAGGGGAAAGATAGAAGATACCCTGAAGATGCTGAGACTCAATAAGGTCAATCATTGCGTATTTGTTAACGAATCGCCCTCCCTTGAAGGGATGATATCCAAAGTAAAGGACTACGTTACCTGGGGGGAAGTGGACGAAAAAGATGTTACTTTGGTGCTAAAAAATCGAGGAGAATTGTCGGGCGGAGGAAAGCTCACAGACGCTTATATAAAGGAGAATACAGAGTTCAAATCGATAGAGAATTTTGCCGAGGCTTTCATCGCCTCGAAGGCAGAACTCAGGGATATCCCCCATCTCAAACCGGTCTTTAGGTTACACCCCCCGAGAAAGGGACACAAAAAGATAAAGAGGCCTTTTGTGGAAGGTGGCGCGCTGGGTTATCGGGGGCCAAAGATAAAGGACCTGGTTTACAGGATGAGGTAGTCTTCATGGCAACGAAACACAGGAAGATTCGGAAGATGAGAGGTACTAGGACTTGCGGCGGCGGGTCTCGCAAAAAAAGCAGGGGGGCAGGAGGCAGAGGAGGAAGGGGAATGGCGGGCACCCATAAGCACAAGTGGTCGTGGGTAATGAAGAATAGCCCAGGATATTTTGGGAGAGAGAAAGGATTCAAAAGACCCTTTGAGAAAAGACCCGCTACAATAAATATAAATGAAATCGATGAGATGGTTGAAAAACTCTTAAATGAGGGGATAGCTGAGAAAAAGAAGGATAAGATCGAGGTCGATATTACAAAACTAAACTGCAAAAAGGTTTTGGGGAAAGGGAGGGTAACCAAGCCATTGATAATCAAAGCACCGAGCTTCTCGGAATCCGCAAAGAGGAAGATTGAAGAGGCTGGCGGAAAGGCGATATCTTTGGAAGCTGGGGAGAGATAGAGATCTAAGCGGGTTGATCGCGGATGGGATTTTTACACAGATTCGAGCATATCTTGGTTCGACTGCCGGAGGTAGAGAGCCCGAGGTATGCCCTCTCATTCAAAGACAAGTTAAGATGGACGGGTATAATATTGCTAATCTATTTTTTACTGGGGGAGATCGCGTTATTCGGTCTCGATCCTCGGGCCATAGATATATTTGAGAATGTGCGCGCCGTAGTAGCTGGAAAATTTGGTTCGATAATTGCCCTAGGTATTGGACCTATTGTAACCGCTTCGATCATATTGCAAATTCTGGTGGGAGGAAAGCTCGTTGATTTGGATCTCTCAACTCCAAGGGACCAAGCGATATTTCAGGGCACTCAAAAGGCCTTGGCCATCTTGTTCACGGTATTTGAGGCGGCCGTCATGGTTTTGATGGGGGCGTTGCCTCCGGCGAATAACGATCCAACATTGAGGCTTTTTTTGATCGCACAACTTTTCTTTGGAGGTCTGCTGATCATCTACATGGACGAGGTGGTAACCAAATGGGGCTTCGGTTCGGGGATTGGATTGTTCATAGTGGCGGGGGTATGCGCCGAAATAGCTATTGGCTCGTTTAATCCATTCCCAGCTATGAAAGGAGAGGTTGTACCCGCCGGCATGATCCCGGCATTTTTTTACTCCTTGACCCACGGCAGAACAGATTATTACCTCCTAGCCCCAATCTTGGGGACCTTGATCCTCTTTGCAACTGTCGTCTACGCCGAGAGCATCAGGGTAGAGATACCCCTCTCCTATGGACGCTTCAGGGGTGCTAGGGGCCGATATCCCATAAAATTCATCTACGCAAATGTCCTCCCAGTTATATTCGCAGTTATACTGATGGCAAATGTTCAGTTGTGGGCAAAACTATTGGAGGGGATGGGGCACCCCATATTGGGGACCTTCGCCGGAAACACGCCCGTAAGTGGGATAGTCTTATATTTCAGAAGACCATTTGGTTTAAGCGCTGCCCTTAATGATCCAATGCAAGCGGGCATTTATACATCCCTCATGGTTGGTTTGTCGATGATCTTTTCGAAATTTTGGGTAGAGACCGCCGGCATGGACGCAAAAACCATTGCCAAGCAATTGCAAGAGGGCGGAATGGTAATCCCCGGTTTCAGGGGCGATATAAGGATAATCGAGAGGGTATTGAACAGGTACATACCCGCTGTTACTTGGCTGGGGGGCGCGGCTGCTGGGTTACTTGCAGCCTTCGGAGATCTCACCGGGGCTTTAGGAGGGGGAATGGGCGTTCTACTAACTGTAGGCATAGTTTACCAGCTTTACGAGGAGATGGCCAAAGAGCAGCTCATGGAGATACATCCGATGCTTCGAGGACTGATAGGAGATATCTTTTAAGGTGATGGCATGAAGGTAGTAGTCGTCACGGGCACCCCGGGAGTTGGAAAAACCACGGTATTGAACCATTCCTTAGAAAAGATAGGTAGTTCCTTCAATATAATAAACTTCGGGGATGCGATGTTCGAAGTAGCGGAAAAAGAGGGGATAGCCGAAGACAGAGACGAACTGAGGAAACAGCCCCCAGCGATCCAAAAAAAGATCCAGAGCCTAGCAGCGCGAAAGATTGCGAAGGAGGCAGAGAAGAGCAACATTATCGTCGATACCCATTGCACCGTAAAGACGCCGAAGGGATATCTGCCGGGGTTGCCCCGATGGGTCTTGGAAGAGCTCAATCCCGATACAATAATTCTGATCGAGGCGGACCCCGAGGATATCGTGGCGAGAAGGTCAGGAGACCCCGCAAGAGCACGAGATGCCGAAGATGTTGCAAGTCTAGAAGAGCACCAACAGATGAACAGGGCTATAGCCATGGCATATGCGATGTTTACCGGAGCTACTGTCAAGTTGGTCAGGAATAATACCGACGAACTCGAAAAGGCCGCAGAGGACATGGCCGATGCGCTGAGGTGAAGGCATGGTATTTACAACCATAGCGAAGCCATTTTTTGGACTTATGGATTTGATCTTTGGGCCGTTCTTCCACTTGACCTCGAACCAAGAAATCAACAGGCTTTTCGGTATTCTGATAATCTCCACGATCGTCTCGTTCTTCATCATGTACGTCACCGCAAAGGTGGTAGATCAAAAACAGATGAAGAGGTACAAAAAGAGGCTCGAGGAGTACCAAAAGCAAGTGAATAAATTGCAAAAGAAGGGGGATACGAAGAGGCTTCAACAGGTTCAACGTAAGATGATGCAGATCCAAGGCGAGATGATGAAGAGCGCTTTTGCCCCCATGATCTACACCATGTTCCCGATAATCATAATCTTCGGCTGGCTTCACCACATCATCCCTAGAGAAGTTGTGGTCGTAAATTTGCCTTTTTCATTACCCAGATATGGGACTACGTTAGGTTGGTTGGGTTGGTATATCTTTTGTTCATTTCCAACATCCTCCTTGATAAAAAAGTTAATGAATATCGAAACCCCCTAATCTTTGTCCCTTTTGTTCAAACAACTCGTCATTAAGATAGAATAAAAGAGGTATTACATAAAAGAAAAAGTTCAAGATGCGAAGAGCAATATCAAAAAGACAGTGCTACGCTTCCAATATCAGAGGTGATATGGATGGTAACACCAGGTAAAAGGTCGGGTTCTCAGAAGAAAAGTTTCAAAGTGACGCCGGGCGGAAAGACCGTAACCCATTACAAGAGAAAAAGACCAAGCCCTGTGAGATGCGCAATATGTAAAAAACCCTTAAGCGCGGTTCCAAAAAAGACAAAAGAAGAATTGAAGAAGTTGCCAAAGTCGAAGAAAAGGCCAAATAGACCCTATGGAGGGAATCTCTGCCCAAGTTGCATGAGGAAAGTGATAAAGGCACGTGCCAGAGGTTGAGGAATGATTGTGACGGTTGGTGGACCCATTGGGAGCGGGAAGACGACGATCGCTGAAGCCCTTGCAGAAAAGTTCGATTTGAGGCACATCTCTGCGGGGAGGGTCTTCAGGGAAATGGCGGAGAAGATGGGCATGTCTTTGGCGGAGTTCTCCAAGTTTGCAGAGGAACATCACGAACTGGACAGGGAAGTGGATGAGAGGCAGGTAGAGATGGCAAAGGAGGGCAATGCAATAGTCGATGGCAGGTTGAGCGGCTGGATGTTGGATGCCGACTTGAAGATCTGGCTCAATGCGCCTTTGAAAGTCAGGGCAAAGAGGGTTGCAAATCGAGAAAAGAAGTCTTTCGAAGTGGCGTTGAGGGAAACCAAGGATAGGGAGAGAAGTGAGAAGAAGAGATACGAGGAGATATATGATATCGACCTCGATGATTTGAGTGTATATGACGTGATATTGAACACCGCCAAGTGGGACGCAGAAGGAGTAGTAGAGATAATCGGAAAGATGATCTCGGCTTGTATTTAGTCGATTGAGGAGTTCTCATTTTCAGGGAGATACATTGAACTTAAAAGCCCAAAAAGCGTTAACTGAATCTGATTTTATATGATGTAGGCTTATATCTCCTTCCGCCGATCCTCAAAAACTCTTTTGGAACCTTCTTCGAATACCAGTGGGTGACGAGAAGAATCTGGTCTTGATTGCTTATGGAAGAAGAATCTATTATGAGGTACTCTGCACCTATTTTCTTGGCCAGTTCCAATATTCCATCGAAATTCCGATCTGAAAGGGGGTAGACCTTTGAATACCCCAAATCCCTTACTTTTTCCGTATTGGAAGCGATTATAACCGAGTCTTTCGGCAGGTCAATATCTGAGGATGCGTAATAATAGCCTATTTTTGTGTTGGCGTGTTCGATGGCAATGAGTCCAAAACTCGTATGGAGAAAAGACGCCATAAAACCAAGTGCAAAAATGATTGCCAATGGCCTTCTCCAGTGATAAATCCTTGAGAGTCCGCCGGCTAAGTAAATGAGTGTTATAGAGAGAAGTGGGACCACATATCTCTCTTCTGGCCAAGAGATGACGTGCATCTGCCATGCTGGGGCGATAAGACCCAAGAAGATTATCCCCCCAAAGGCAACGTCGATTCCTCTTCCCATCCTTTTCTCCACAATCACCCCTATCAGGAATGGAACCAGACCTAGGAGGATAAGATATCTCGAGATGGCTTTTAAGCGTCCTGTCGTCTCCTCTTGCTCCAGTACGCCCGAATAGCCAAAAAATGAGTTTGTAAGGAGGGATTTGGTGAGCTTTTTTGCCCCATCTTTAAAGCCGGAGTATAGTTCCCTTGTAGTGTGATAATCGAGTAGATAAGTGGCCATGCCGAGTTTCGTTGATGGCTCCTCTCCATACTCCAATTCGTACTGATAGCTCGCCGTGCTTTTTTCTGGTACGAATAACGTGCCGTATTCGTAATTGCACCACAAAAGCCACGGAAACGACAATAGGATGAAGACTATAAGAAACTCGAGAGAATGTCGGACGAACTTCTTCCTTAAAACAAAGGCATAGTAGACGATTCCGACTAGCGCAAGCCCCATTCCAGTCATTTTCATCAAATAAGAAAGCCCCGCTATGACTCCAGCCATCTTTGCGTATTTAGCATCTTTGTTGGAGATCAAAAAATAAAGAAAGAGCATTAAAAAAAATGTGTAAATGCCCTCCGACATTATCTCGGTGGAGTAAAAAGAGAGCAGGGGGTTGAAGCTTATAAGTAGAGCGGCGAGGATGGCCGCCTCCCTATCAAATATCTGCTCTGCGATCAAATAAACCAGGGGGATGATGAGAAGACCGAAGATCAAAGAAGGTATCTTGGAGACTATGAAACCTGTCCCTAAAACTTTGTAGAATAGTGACAGAGTTAGTGGGAAGAGGGGCATCCTCACATTTCCTATGGTGAAGAGCGACTCTCCTTCGGCTATGGAGAATCCATAGCCTTCAACCAAATTCAACCCGATCCATGAGTAGTATATTCCATCGGCATTGGTAACCGGGATATTCAAGATAAAATAAAACCTCAAAAGCGCGCCTAAAAAGATGATAAGAATGAGGAGGTGGTATCTCCTGTTCACAAGCTCCATTTAACTCCACACCCTCTACAGTATTGGGGCGGATTTGGGCCCAAAAGACGCCTTCTTAACGATCTATATTTTTTACCGTTCCAGATTTTCCCAAATTTATCTTCGAATACATTGCCCAAGATCAAATCCGCATATTCTTCGACCGAGAAAGGAGAGATACAACAGGGCAGGGCATTGCCGTTGGCGGTGATATAACTCAAAGTCCAAGGTCTAAGGCAGCTCTGCCATGGATATTCATCTTTTCCTCTTTTGATCAGACTCTGTTTTGGCGTCGTCGCTCCGCTAGACCTAAAGGCTATCTTGAGGTCGTGGGCAAGGCTTTCGCACTCCTCGATAATCTGCATCACCTTCTCTCCGGGATTTTGATATATCGTCAGCTCCTCTTTAGCAAGCCCCCTTGCCTTTTGACCATCAAAATAGGTGAGGCGCTGGAGGTAGACCTCTTTTATGCCTATATCTTTTGCCAACCTTATGAGATCTGGCAACTCGGCAATATTCTCCTTTTCTCCAACAAACCAAAGTGAGATCTTGGGACTCTGTTTCTGGAGGGATTTTTGTAGGGCCACAAATCCTTTAAGGTTGTCGATAACTCGGTCAAAAAGAGGAACCCCCCTGACTTTTAGGTAAGTCTCAGGGGTGGCCGAGTCTATTGAAACGCGATATTCATCCAATCCCGCATCTATCAAACCCTTTTGGATCTCTGGATCGAGTAGAGTGGCGTTGGAATTGAAGAGTACATAAGCATTCCTGGCTTTGAGATAACTTACCATCTCTGAAATGTCGGCGTTCAAAAGCGGCTCCCCTATGCCATGCAGCACGACCCTTTTTAGATTGGGGAACTGATCCACTATCAGTTTGAATTCATCGAAAGAGAGATCCTTCGTTTTTTCGTATTGGTAGAAGGTCCTCACGCATATATTGCACTTCGAATTGCATCTATTTGTCGGCTCGATATAAAGTTGGGTCGGAAGATGAGGCGCTTCCTCTCTTCGATTCATTTGGCTTATTACCTCGATCACCCCTTATACCCTCTTCAGTGAATACCTGAAGATTATATAAATTATCTTAAATCCCGCTTTCACAGAAGCGAATAGATTGCCCGTGACCTTTGATACACCTATCCTCTTTCTGACCCTTACTGGGACTTCCTTAATCCTCAAATTTCTCTTCGCAGATTTTACCACCATCTCCATCGGAAATCCATAGCTCGTATCCTTCATGTCAAGGGCCATTAATGAGGCATATCTTATAGCTTTAAATGATCCTATATCGGATAAAGATAGGCCATACAATAAATAGACCAATTTTGCAAATAATTTATTGGCCAAAATGGAATGGGCCGGTAGAGCTCCTTCTTCCCGTTCTCCCAAGATCCGAGACCCCATCACAAAGTCAAAGTTCTCTTCCACTATGGGCTCAACTAACTTTTCTATTTCTCTCGGATCGTCGCTGTAATCTCCGTCCATAAATACGACGATATCTGGATCTTCTAGGGCTTTGATGCCCGCTAAGCACGCATATCCATATCCCCTCCTACCCTCGAATATTGCCTTGGCCCCGGCTCCCTCTGCTACCTTTGCTGTATCATCTACAGAAGCATTATCCACGACGATGACCTGAGAAACACATTCCGGCATATCCCCAACTACCTTGGCTATGGCTTCTTCCTCATTCAATGCCGGGATTATTACCGAGATCTTCTTCGAGAAGGGCATAATATTCCACTCATTATCCCTATTCAATAAGGAGTTTTCGTAGTTTTGCATTTGAAAGGGTCCTCGAAGCAGCATATCTTGACGATCTTATCCACTCCTCCTCTTTGCCTTATTAGCCACAGTCTTAGCTTATAGTCCTCTATTATCACAATGGTACCATCCTCCATTTTCCAATCCGGAAGATATATGTCCTCCCAACTGCTGAGTTCAACGGTGATGAGTGGTTCGTATTTTTCTTCATTCATAGGAGAACATTCAGGATACCCAAATTCATCGGGATAGACCACTTTGGTCGGTTTATAGAGAAAAAAGGCGATGGCGACGATCAAAAAGATCGCCAAAACCGAAAATTTGTTTTTCAAACGTCCCTTAAAAGATGAAAAAATTCCGTCGAGGTTCATTTTGTTTCCCTTTATATCGTCCAGATTCTATATCACAACCATAAGAAATAGGTGGGGGGGTACTTCCCCCTCTCGGTACCGATTCCCTACCCAGCCATTGTATTGCATATTTAATGGCCCGCTACCCTCGCTTTACGGCATGGTCTGCACCGATGTCCACGATATAGCCTTCACTTAGAGACTTCACATAAGTCAAGAGGAATTTCAGGTCATCGCCCGCTACAGTAGAGTCCTCGCCTTTGAGGGGCCCTCCCTCCAACTTGGTCACGATCTCGCTGTTGATGTACTGCTCAAGCCTGACAACTCTCGCTCCGCCATAATAAGTCTCCTTGTATTTCGGATACGTAGCGCCCACGCCATGGAGATCTGGAATGCCACTACCCGCGCTCCCTCCATTCGGGTGGCAGGCGTTACAACTCTTGGCGTTAGTGCCTAAAGTAGGGTCATTGAATAAGGCCTCGCCTTTTTTGAGAGCATCGTCATAAGTTGCCTTGGTCTGAGCGAGAAAATCGGCATCATACCTCTCTTTTCCATGTGTCTCGTGGATGCTGCTCCCCAGCTCAATGGCCTTTCCATTGCTGAATAAGGTTTCGAAAGCTTCAAAATCCGTCAGCCTCTGATCATCGTAGTCTAAGGCTTTACCCGCCAGGGCATCCCTTACGCACAAGATATTATTTATGTCGCTGATCGTAGACATCCCGGGGAACTCGAACTGGGCTTCGTAGTACTTGCCCACCTTGGGATAGGTATGGGCCCACGTCTTCAAAATGATCGGCCTCGGGTGGCACCTTATGCACGTTCTACCATTTGTACCCAGCCTTGGGTCTTGCCACAAAAGTCTGCCTCTCTCCACGGACTTCTTCAAGTTGGGTTCCAGATTTGCCGAGAGCT
Organism: Hydrothermarchaeales archaeon (SeqCode); assembly: GCA_046761145.1. GTDB lineage: Archaea > Hydrothermarchaeota > Hydrothermarchaeia > Hydrothermarchaeales > SZUA-236 > JBHIFP01. Next base: position 1,702 of record JBHIFP010000006.1, on the reverse strand, counting down.
CGTAATAGTCAGGCAACCCAGATTCAGTTAAAGGCGTGCCACCGAATTCTCCACTATAAGTTTCAGTTAGGTACTGGGTGATCTTCTCCGCTTCTTCATCTTTAATCGACGCCCCGTTTTGAACGATCATTCTATCCACGATGTTCCTCCAGCCTTCGGGGCTCCTCTTGGCGGCTTCCACCCTCGTCGCGCTGTGACATGCAAATGCGCATTTATAATTGAAAAGTTGTTCAGGTTCACTGACCGGACGGATATACTCTTTGTAATCCACTTGTCCTGTTACTGCCCTCAAGTAGGCCACCAACTTCTTTATCTGCTCGTTGTCAAAGGGTCCCCCCTCCTCCTGTAACCACCCCGGCATATAAGATTCAGTTATGCCCTTTGAAATGCCCCTGATTAATCCTTCGTTGGACTTTGCCTCCATAAATTGACGATTTGTAAAATCTGCCGGAGGATTGCCCCCTTCCAAGATCTTCTTGCGGCTACCTCCTGCCGCGTCTGAGCCGTGGCATCCTGAACAGGCGCCAAGAAAGATGTCCTTGCCTTCACCTGCCATAGAGGCTGTAAGGGTAATAGGAGGCGCCGTAGTAGCGGGGACAATCACTTCTTCTCTTCCATAAGTTGTTGCTAAATAATCGATGATGATCTCCGCATCTTCATCTGTCAATCCTGCCCTCTCTCTTGCTCCATTTACGTCTTGCATACGCTTTACAGTATCTTTCCATTCCACCTTGGATTTTCTCTTGGACCTCGGCCTAGCTAGACTATGGCAAACAGAACACTTTTGCTCAAAGAGCTCTTCTGCAGCAGCTATCCTTTCTGGGGGGAGTGTTGTAACTAGTGGAGCTTCAGTAATAGTTGGGGCTTCAGTAATAGTTGGAACTTCCTCTTTCTTCAACTGCTCTACACAACCTGAAAATAGTATAAGTCCTATGACCAAGCAAAATATCGCCCCCCGATAAACAAGTTTTTTATTCATGACGATCTCCCTCATTTCGCCTCTTTACTATCATTTTATAACCTTTTTCGATAAAAATTTTCCCTATGAGCCTTCTGTCGTTAGGTCCACAGTCATAGTCCGGCCCCCATACTCGTGCACACTGTCGTGGGCTTCAACGATAACCTTATCGATCCCTTCTGGAATAACTATTCCGCTCAAACTTCGTGTGAAGGGCTGTTCGGTCTCATGGGGGTGTGCCAATTCTCTCCGTGCTATCTCCTCGCCGTCGAGGGTTTTGATACGCCACCAGTCCACGTAATGATCCCAACCAGTATCGTTGTGTCTAATAGTTACGTAAAAAGTGTACGTTCCACCGGCATCTTTAGTAAATTTTACATCGATGACATTCGCTTCATTTAGATCAAGTGCGCCCTCGGTTTCGCCTTCCACAGCCAATTGCGTTGTCGGTGGTGACGTCGTCGGTACCCCTTCTGTGGGTACTTGTGTTGTTGGTATGATTGTTGTTTTGGGTGGTACGGTTATTTCGGGTCCCACGCCCCTTTCTGGCTTTATCACTCCCTCGATGCATCCAATGGCGATGGCGAGCAGGACGAGAATTAAAATGGCTGATAGATCTCTCATTCTTTACCCTATCTTTGTCTTTTATCGATTACTTCCTAGCCTATGGTTCGCTGCCCACCGTTACTGGGACATCTGGGTTGTTGCTCCATTCTAACATCGAACCGTCATAGAGCGCTACGT
>JBHIFP010000005.1:0-34860 GCA_046761145.1 Hydrothermarchaeales archaeon (SeqCode) | reverse complement strand
AAACTCAGATATCGGTGTTAATATATGTGAAGTGAGATATGTGATTTAATACAATACCCACAGAGGGATCGGAGTTTGTGTGATGAAGCTGAGATATCCCCATGAAAACATTTCCGACATCGTGAAACCTTTCATCCTATTTGTTGTTGCATTTCTCCCGAGGGTAATAGACCTCGGTACCATCTTGACCATAGATGAGCCTGGTTGGATTAGACGTTCATCTTTCTTTATCCAAGCTATTACTCATCTTGAGTTGCAGGACACTTTAATAACTGCTCATCCCGGAGTAACGACGATGTGGGCATCCGGCCTTTCGCTTTGGATGAAAAATGCACTAGGAAACGGAGGAACAAGGGGGCTATTATTTGCGGCAAAATTCCCGATAGCGTTGATAACATCCTTGGGTGTAGTGTTGGCGTACTATCTCCTAAAGAGAATCTTCAATGAAGAAATAGCATTGCTTGCCGCTTTGTTCATAGCATTGGACCCCTTCCTCATCGCGCATTCTCGTATCATCCATTTGGACGCCTTACTGACGATCTTCATGCTATTGTCAATACTGAGTTTCATCTCTTTCCTAAATCATCGACAAAACAGCTATTATCTATATGTTTCCGGAATCTTCGCAGGCTTAGCGTTTTTGACAAAACTGCCCGGATTTTTGCTGGTTCCATTCATTCTTTTTACCCTGAGAAGTAGATATGTAGCAAACATAAAAGAGAAACAATTGAAACTCTTCTTGATATGGTGCGGCATCGGCGTGTTTATTTACTTTGCTATCTGGCCCGCTTTATGGGTAAGTCCCCTCAGTACTACTAACGCGTTAATTCAAAATACACTCCTCGTCGTTACCACACCCCATGAAGGGAGCAATTTTTTTATGGGGAAAATACGCCCGGATCCCGGATTTCTATTTTATCCTGTTGTCTTATTGCTCAGATCGACGCCAATAATTTTACTATTTTTTATCATCAGTTTATTCTATCTAACCAAAACCCCTAAGCTCCAAAAAGAAAGTCAAATTATCTTGTTATCTCTTGGTTTATTCTTCATCTTGGCCTTGTCATTGAGCGCTAAAAAAGGGGATCGCTACCTACTCCCAGTATTCCCCTTGGTGGATATCCTTGCAGCAACCGGGGTCTATCAAATGACAGAGGAACTAGTTAAAAATAAGAGGCACGTCATCAGCATATTCATCATTTGCATTCTGCTCCAGGCCTTCTCTTCGATATCTCTACATCCCTACTATCTATCTTACTATAATCCAGTGATAGGGCCTTCAAACGCGCCAGATATACTCATAGTGGGCTGGGGCGAAGGTCTTGAGAATGCAGCAGAATACCTCAACCAGAAAAGCACTGAGGATACAGTTGTTGCGGCATATTACCCCCAAGTTTTTAGAGTCTTTTTCAAGGGAAATTTGGTGGATATGTCCGATGTACCGCTACTATATCCCAAGATAGATTATTATGTTTTTTACATCAACCAGATTCAGAGAGAAACTTATTTTGAAAGCTTTGTCACGGAGTATACGGAAGGGCATCCAGAGCACATAGTGAAAATTAATGGCATACCTTATGTTCGGATATACAAGGGAAGATGATCATCACAAAAGCTTTTTCCCGAAGTGATAAATCACCAAAAATAGATATAGTCCAACGAGTACTAAGAGGTATCTGTTGCCCCTCGCAACCATTGTATAATACTCTTTTTTTGTTGGATATATATAAACCCGAAATGTGAAGTCGTTGTTATCCTCTTTGAGTTCTGGAATTTCATCTGCATAGTCGTATAGTAACGATAGTAAATGAACCCCTTTCCGATTTGTACTCCAGACAAAGTCAACATCCTTCCGTAGGGAATCGGGATTTTCGGGAGTTGTGGCATAAAAGGTTACCGTTTTTACTTCGTAGAGTCTTCCATTGTCCACTAATGCGATATCGAATGTGTGGGATTCTGGGGTCTTATTGGGATACAAAAAGGGATAATATGAAATGTAGTCTTTGAGCCAGACAGTGGTATGGATCACATAATTATGATTTAATATCCCATCATCTGGGTACTCCACGGTATTCATTCTAATGTCAATCGCTGGCTCCGTAGCATAAACATTTGATAAAAATAAAACCAATAATAATGTTGGAACTGTCTTTCTCATGCCACTCTTTTTGCCTTAACCGCCCTTTATAAATTATGGCGGAATCTTTAAAATTCGAATCCCATTTTAAATTTTTATATACACACTATCCCTTTCAGAAATGTCCTAGATTAAGAATAAAACCGAATATCAAAATTTATCTTTCAGTAATACCTAAATAGCCATATATCCAATCTTATACACTTGAGGAAAATAAAATGTCAAGTACCACTGAGCTTTCTGTGATCATCCCAGTTCTAAATGAGGAAGAAAATCTCGTTGAGCTGTATCCAAAACTAAAGGGAGTATTGGATGGTTTGAACCGGATGTATGAAATAATCTTCATAGACGATGGTTCAACCGATAACACCTTTGCGACGCTTGAAAAGATCCATGAAAAGGATAAAAATGTAAAGGTCATCAGATTCAGGAAGAATTTCGGACAAACAGCAGCTATTAGCGCAGGCTTTAATTATGCAAAGGGCGGTATCATAGTAACGATGGATGGGGACTTGCAAAACGACCCAGGAGACATACCCCTACTTTTGAGAAATATAGAAGAAGGTTACGATGTTGTAAATGGTTGGCGAATAGATAGAAAAGATCCCCTTCTAAAAAAAATTCCTTCTAGGTTTTCCAACTGGCTTGCGAGATATCTTACAAAAGTAGAGATTCACGATTTTGGGTGCACTCTAAAGGCATACAGAAGGGGGGCTGTAGAGAAGATAGAGCTGTATGGAGAGATGCACAGGTATATACCCGCATTACTCTCATGGAGGGGATTTAAGATTACAGAAATAAAGGTTAGCCATCATCCCAGGAGACATGGGGAAACAAAATACGGGAACTGGCGTCTCGTAAAAGGTTTTTTGGATCTGATAAATCTGAAGTTCTGGACGCAGTATTCGACCCGTCCTCTCCATTTTTTCGGAGTCTTAGGGTTAGTGCAGTTTATTGTTGGCTTTTTGATAGGAGTTTACTTATCTGTTATACGATTGTTCTTTGGCGTATCCATAGCAGATAGACCATTGTTGTTATTGGCGGTCTTGTTGGTGATATTGGGGGTACAATTCATCACATTTGGCTTTTTAAGTGAGATAGTGGTAAGGATATATTATGACAAAATGGGGAGAAAGAGTTTCGAGATTGAAAGGTCATTAACGGATGAGTAAGATGGACATCCTGATGTTAAATTACGAATTTCCGCCTCTGGGAGGGGGGGCATCTCCAATAACTTACCATCTCTCCCGAGAGTTAGTTAAATTGGGGGTAAATGTCGACGTTGTGACGATGGGTTATAAAGGTTTAAAAAGGTTTGAGGAAATCGATGGAATCAATGTATATAGAGTGCCCTGCATCAGATCAAAAAAGGAGATCTGTCATACCCGTGAGATGCTTTCATATGATATTTCAGCGTTATTTCTCCTTTTAAAATTGATGAAGGAGAGGAAATACGATCTAAACCACACCCACTTCATAATACCTTGCGGAGGAGTTTCTTATCTGTTAAAAAAGTCTAAGGATTTGCCCTACATAATAACTTCCCATGGATCTGATGTTCCGGGCTATAATCCCGATAGATTCTCTTTCACGCATAGATTTGCTAGCCCCTTTTGGGAAAAGATAGTTCAAAATTCGGAGAGGGTGATAACGCCTTCAAATTATTTAAAGAACCTCATCTTGGACAAGATGCAGACGAACAAAATAAAGGTCATTCCTCATGGTTTTAATTATACCGAATTTGAGCCGAAGGAGAAAGAGAAGAGGATACTAGTAGTAAGCCGTCTTTTTGAACGCAAAGGAGTTCAATATTTTTTAAATGCAATTAAAGATCTTGAGTCGGATTACGAAGTAGTTATCGTGGGGGAAGGGCCATACAAAGAAAAACTGCTACAAAAAGCTCTGGACGTGAAAATAGATGTGAAGTTTGTCGGATGGCTGGACAACACTTCTGAAGATTATAAAAACTTGTATGAGACCTCTTCGATATTTGTATTTCCATCTTCTCAAGAAAGTTTTGGTGTTGTTTTGCAAGAAGCCATGTCTGCTAAAATGGCAATTATAACTTCTAATTCTAGTGGCTGTGTCGAAACAGTTGGAGATGCAGCATTATTAGTTAGGCCTAAAAATTCTCAAGATTTAAAGAAAGCACTTGTTAGTCTAATTGAAAATGATGATCTTAGAAAACAACTGGCAAAAAAGGGAAGAGAAAGGGTTGAAAAGGAGTTCAGTTGGAAGAGAATTGCTAGGCAATACTTAGATCTCTATGAAGCGGTTGCAAGTTAGCAAGGTGGTATTAGTGGATCACCATCATCATCCAGCATCTTTTAATCTATTTTATAGAGACTGATGATCCCAGGTATAAAGAAATAGACGATGATCGCTATATGTAAGGCGAAACTTGTAGCAATTGCAGTTTCTAAAGACACACCTAATAGAATAAATCCGATTGTCCAGCCACCTTCCCGAGTTCCAAAGCCTCCTATTCCTTGCACAGGCAAGATCGTCGTTAGAATCGCAAAGGTGTTGCAAAACATAGCCCCCCATAGACCCATCGTTATACCTACATCATTGATCAAAACATACACCATGAGATAGATGAATCCCCATATCAATATAGAAGCTAGGAAGGCATTTAGAATTATTTTCCTTGACTTTATTGTCTGGAATTCTTTTTGTAATTCTTTCCCTTTTTCAAGTAAGGACGAGAATAACGCGCTCCTTCGAACGCCAATTTTCGAAGCTATATCTTCTATCACTTTAATCGTGTCCTCTCCATGAGACGATATTGAATACAATACGAAAATGACGAACAACATGGCAATTATTAGTAATATCGGAAATCTTGCCAATGAAGGGGGCAACTCTGTAAACACGAAAAACGTCGATATTATAAAAATAATCGCAATAGCCACAAAGTCGAGGATCCTTGCAATTGCTAGCGTAGCAACACCTTCGGCTGTTGAAATGCCCTTCCTATTCCTCACGAGATATATATAAGGAAATTCGCCAGTTCTGGCCGGGAGAAGGTTATTGGTCATATTGTGGAAGGATACTATCCAGAACAACTCTTTAATCGATATTTTTCTACCAAGAAGTATATGAAATCTTAATGCCCTAAAGTAGTAACCTATAATATACAAAACGAATCCAAAAATCAGCCAATGTAGAGATATATTTTTGATAGCATATAGGATGTCATTCAATCTTATTTGGGTAAGTAAGATTGCGACCAAGATAATTGCAATAACTAGAGGAAGGAGATTTCTAGCTCTCATGGGAAGAGATTTAAATCAATAGGGTAATAAAACTTTACACCATGAAGAAGGAATTTAGAGAGTTTTTTAGAGGTAAAAATAATTTAATTTTGATTTCTATTTTGCTCCTTTCCATGTTTTTAAGGTCTACTGCCTTTTTCCTCCCTCACAAGAGCTTTGATGAACTCGTCTATCAAACTTTAGCTAAAAAGACCTACTACGATCCATTGGATTACACACTCAGGGGAACGGGCTTTTTAAACTCAAGATTCCTCGTCTTAGGGCATGAAATGCCGGTTCCACCGTACTACGATGAACCCCTTTTTCACATCCCCCCACTATTCGTTTACATGATTTCCCTTTCTTACCGTCTCTTCGGGATAGAGATACCATCAGCCGCATTAGTCCCCTTTTTATTCGGTAGTATAACCTGTTTAGTCGTTTATCTCATCGCCTCGAAACTATTCGATAAAAAGGTCGCAATATTGGCGAGTTTCTTCAGCGCAATATCGCCAATACATTGGGTGGCCAGTTCAAAGATATGGAATGATGTCGTAATGGCATTTTTCATAGCCCTAACTTTTTATTTTTTCTATTGGGGGATTGAAAGAGGCAACTCAAAATTTATAATTCTCGCAGGTCTCTTTGAAGGGCTAGCGCTTCTCACAAAACAGGCGGCCATCTTGGTTTTCCCCGCGCTATTATTATACGGAGTAATTATCGAGGCGTCATCGAAAGGTGCATTTATCGAGAGGATGTCTATCTTTATCCTCATATCTTTACTAATTTTTTCTCCATGGCTATTCTGGGTGACCTCTATATACAAGGTTCCGTGGTACCTTCCAGAGATTTCTAAAGAGGTTTTACAGAGCAACCCATGGTTCATATTGGTTACAAATAGGCCGTGGTACTACTTTTTAATCTCCCTTCCACTGACGGTTCCATTTTATCTCTTCTCATACATGGGCATAGTTAAATTACGAAGGGAAAAGCCATTTATTTTACTGGTTTTGTGGTTCCTTTCTTTCCTAATTTTTTTCACGCTCTATCCTTCTGGAGAAGTGCGTTTTTTGATAGGAGCTCTTCCAGCTCTTGATATTTTGGCCTCTGCTTATATCGTTGATAAATTGGAAAACTTGAGGGGATATGAGAGAACTATGATCTTAACCTTTCTGGGGATTGCAATAATCGCATCGCTTTATGTGGGCGCTCATAAAATTTATTATAATGCGGATTTGTTAGGAGTATTATACTGGATATAGAAGGGGGTATCAGGAGCATATGGACAAGTTTAAGAGATTTGCAATATTGTCTTTAATCCTATTGGTAGGATTATTCTTACGGCTTTGGGTCTCACATTACAAACTTGCCTTTATCGATTATGATCCTTTTTACCACGCACGCATTGCCGAATATATCTATGAGCATGGGGCTTTACCTCGATGGGATCCCAGAGAACTTGGGGGGATACCTTACTATTACCCACCATCTTTCCACATCGTAATGGCATTGTCCAAATATGTTTTCCAGCAACTAAATTTTTTAGAAATCGGAAGCTATCTGAATATATTTTTCGGCATACTCAGTATCCCACTGTTGTATCTCTTAACCAAAGACGAGTTCGATATCCAGGTAGCAATGCTCGCCGCAATTTTATTAGCAGTATCCCCGGCGTTGGTATTTAGAACCACCCTGTGGGCACGCCCGAATGGACTAAATATCTTCCTTCCAATTTTAACGGTTTTCGTCTTTTCAAAACTCCGAAGGGACCTTGATATAAAGTGGTATATTACGGCAGTATTTGTCTCGATACTCTATGTGTTCTCTCACAGTTTTGTAATCCTCACATTAGCAATAGTTTGGATAGCGATATTATCTGAAGGCAACCGAAAAAGCATATTTGCAACGACGAGCATAATCTTTATCACTTCTATAATTGGCTACCTTTATTACTATCGTTTTGTCCCATTTCTAAACTTATCTTTTTCTCCGGATTCTTGGGGCTATACTGTGGAATATCAGCCGTTGATTTCCATCTCGTTGAGGAATTTAACCATCGCCAAGATGTTAAGTTTCGACTTTTACTATTGGGGGAGTTACCTCTCATTCTACCATCTCTCTGTGGGGTTGCTATTGATCATCTTTGGGGGGCTGCCTTTAATGTATAAACGCGGTCATAACTTTTTTCTCATATTGACGCTCTTCTCCCTCCTCAGCGTGTTTTTCAAAGTAAACGTCACCATGGCGTTCTTGTTTATGTTCTGTATAGCGATAGCGATTGCAATTTCCGATATCTCTTATCGTACGCGTAAGATGAGAGATGGTGGGGAGGTTATGTGGGGCTGGTCGTTGGCCATCACTTTGATATTGATATTTGTCCTCGGCAGTGTATTTTTGACCAGTAAGATGAGAAGCGCGGAGTTTATTTGGAATACCGATATCGTAAGAGAGGTTTTAATAGACGTACCCCTCCATTCAAATAATACGATTATTGCAAACGATCCCGATTTGGGGCACGAGATCGTCTATTACTCCGATGCCAATACCTTCAACAGCGATCTAACAGATGTAAAAGCATGGGGGAAACATATGAAGGTCTATGAGATGCTCAGGGATACCGATTTCACGGTTCCACAAGCTGTCGATATAATGAAGGAAAATGGCATAGATCATCTGTTACTGGTTTATGATAATCAGACCCAGATATTTCCATTTGCCAGAGGGGCGATAACGCCATACTTCACCTTGGTGAATGAAAGGAGCATAGGAAATAGAACCGCTAGGCTGTATCGCGTGACTCAATAAAAAATGGATTTTCAATGTATCAAAAATTTCTTTTGAAACATTTTACCCTACTTTTTTCCAGGACATAATGGGTGGTCGTTGTGGGCTGGATACAGCTTTATCGAAACATAATCGCCCTTAAACTGAGCCCTTCAATGACCTAAGCTAGTCTAACAGGATAAAAAAGGAGGGGCAGTACTGCCCCACACATGGAGGCACTTTATGGTTTAGACAGTCATGTTGGCGGCTTTAGCTTCTATCTCTTCTTGCATCGCGGTCGTTGCTACTCCGGTAGCCTTCTCCAATTTGTTCCCCGCGCTCTTCGTCATCCTCGAGTATATCGCGAAAATAACCACTGCAGCGACGATAATTCCGCCTGCAAGTAGAATGTACTCGATCGCGCCCTGTGCTTTCTCTTCTCTCAAGAATCTCCCAAACATTTTTTTTCCTCCTCTAAGCCATTCTAGCTTATATTTAACATATAATACAATGTATTAGGATAAAAATATGCTGTTTACATGGGTGTAAATACCATGTTTACGCGTACGTAAACCTCAGGGCCGAAAAATCAAACGATCTCCAAGTTTTTTTGGCTAGCAATCATCCCATCATCGTAGTCACGCTTGGCATGATGAATTTGACTATCATGAAGACGACATAAGCCGCAATCCCCATCGGAATCGATAATTTGATTCCTTTTTTCGCGCTGCCGTACATGACAACGCCCATCATGAGCCCGCCACTAAGTGCCTGAGCCACAACATAGAATGAGAGGGCACCCACCACTGCTTCTATCTCTCCGCCCCCATATCCAGGTCCTGCAACCTTGGCCATTATGGCGGGAAGCGCAGCTACCGTGCCCATAACAAAAGGCCCCGCGATCAATGAGGCCATTCCCAAAAATGAGGTCTGTTGAGACGTGGATGATTTTCTCTCCCTCTGGATCATTCGCACCGCCCTCAAATCATCTGAGACCTCGTCCAACACATCTGCGATTGGACCTCCGGCCTCAACACCCTCCAATATCATCCGCATAGATCTTTGGACATTTTTCGAGTCCGTCCTATCAGCGAATGCAGTTAAGGCATCCTTTAGGGGTCTGCCTCTCCTAATCTCAACCGTAACCCTGCCAAACTCTTCAGACAGCGGTCCATAGTCTGCCTCTGAGATCTCTTGGATAACACCCTCTAATACAAGCCCAGTCCTAACAGCAACCGCCATGTGATGCAAGGCATCAGGGAATGTAGCTTCAATCGCGCCCCTCCTCTTATCAGCCTGCATGGTGGGTATTACTACCATCAAAACCAAAGAAAGTAAAATGCCCCCCAAACCGATAAAAAATTTCCCCAAGAGGGTTGGGATTAGAAATAGGAAGAAGCCCAAGATCAACCAAATAGTAAACCACTCTATTCCGGAGAAGGGCAGATTTGCATCCACCATCTTGAGGTCCATCTTTTTGAGGATTTTCTCGGGTACTAAACGTTCCGGAATTGTAAACTTCAACTTTGCCATTGCTCATCACACCTTTGGCTCGAATCTCTTTACCATAAACGTTAGATATATCGATATGCCGAAGAAGGCCATGTAAAGAATCCACATTACCTCGACGGGCATCGGTAGACCTCGCATGGCTATACCCATCGCTATGACCAGCGTTGTTATTAAGACCGGGGCCACGACGACGACGAACATGTACATCAAAGAGAAGGTATTCAGAACTTGGATGAAGTCTTTCAATTTCATCCGCATCTCTGTCGATATCTCCTCGGCAATTATTTTCAAGGTGTTGGCGAGATTTCCTCCGGTTCTTATAGTGGAAATGATCTGCCTCGAGGCCTTTTTCAAACCCGGGGAGTCGATCCTCATATTCATCCTCTCAAAGGCCTCCTCTATAGTCGCCCCCCTCTCTACTTCCAATATGGCCCTCTTAAATTCTTCGGATAGAACCCCATATCCGCTCTCAGAGACTGAGCGCATCGTCTCCAATAGGCCGGAACCAGAGGAGAGTTGGGTCGCCATGTGTCTCAACGCAAATGGCATCTCCCTACCAAAGGAGTCTGATCTCGCTTTGACCTTCGAACGGGGATTGGTCTTTGCGATGACGAGTCCGAAAAAGAATACGGGAATTGCGATGAAGATTCCTATAATAAAACCAAAGCCCCCCATGAACATCGATAATAAAATCGCGCCCACTACCCCCAGTACCCCTGCGACGATTGCACTTATGCCAATCGAGAGTGCGATGTACTTTGATGCGGGCATTATTATATTTGCCCTGTAAAGGTCTTCTTGTATATTCCCAAAAAAAGACCCAAAACCTTTTGCGGGTCCAGATGCAATATCGGAGATGAAGTTGGCAAGCCTGGTTGAAAATGGCACTTCCAGCTCCTCCCTATCGAACGCAATATCCCTTTCTCCAACCTCAAATCCCCCAAGACTCACGCTCTCTTTTATAGCTTCGAGTCTTTCTTCCATGGCTTTTTTTCTCAATTCCGTCTCTTTTTTTCGCTTTTCCCTTAGTGAACTCACAGCCTCTTCTTGTTCGCGAAGTGCTGCAGAAAATTCCGCAACCCGCCTCCTAGCTGCCGCTGCACCGTCTAGAGTCTTGAAACCTATCCTGTCCACTATCCTTAGGACTATATTCTCGGCCATTTTATCGAGTCTCAAGCCCTTTTGAGGAAGTACTACGGATCTCTTCCATCAGCCCTTCAGGGTTTGAATAATATCTGTTATATACCTTACCCACGTCATCTATGTTGGCTATACCCTTCTCCACCATCCACTCCAGTACCATCTTTCTTTTAGACAACTCGTCTTCTATATCCCCCAAACCTATCCCTTTGAGCTTGGTTATCTTCGTTTTTACCATGCTTGGGATACCAGTCGGTTTCAACGAATCGGTTTTGGCATCCCATTCATATACGTTATTTAGGGTGATCTTCTCACCTTCTTGACCCGCAATCTCGGCGATCTCCGTTATCCTTCTTAATATCCTTCCTTCATGATATATATTTTGTTGCATCAGCACTAGATCTAATGCGGGGATCATTATCTTTGGAACATTCATCGGGGGGTTTGTGAGCCTCGTGATGGTCTCTTTTGCTGAGTTGGAGTGTAAGGTACCCATACATCCATCATGCCCGGTGTTCATGGCGGTAAATAAGGTCCTTGCTTCGGGACCTCTGACCTCCCCGACGATCACCCTATCAGGACGCATTCTCAAAGTGTTTTTTACCAAGTCGTCCATGGTAATCTCCCCACCGCCTTCCACATTCGGAGGCCGGGTTTCGAGCCTGATCCAATGCTCTAGCGGCAGCCTCAACTCTGCGGTATCTTCTATGGTGATCACTCGATCCGTCGTTGGGACGAAGGAGCAGAGGCAATTCAGAGTTGTGGTCTTCCCACTACCACTTCCGCCAGCGACGAGGATATTCCCGGGCTTTATGCCAAAACCTTCAGCGACCAGCCATAGATATGCGGCCACTTCCGTATTCAGGGTATGAAAATCTATAAGATTTACGATTGTTAGAGGGTCTGCTTTGAACTTTCGAATAGTCAAAGTAGCTCCATCGAGAGATACTGGGAGAATGGTAGCGTTTGCCCTAGAACCATCTAGCAATCTAGCATCGAGTAGGGGCGAGGACCTATCGATCCTCCTCCCGATAGAGCTTGCTATCTTCTCCAAGATTCTTTCAATCTCCTCGTCACTCTCGAACACGATATTTGTTCTACATGTGCCATATTCGCTGTGGTTTACATAGATCGGCCTTTCACTTCCGATCACCATGATGTCCTCCAATTTCTTATCCCCAAGCAAAAGTTCCAATGGCCCCAATCCGATCATATTCAACACGACCAAATTGGTCATACTCTTGCGCTTGGCAGGATCTACTCCAACATATAGGTCTTCAATGATCTTTGCAACTTTCTTTTTGAAGATGTTCTCGGCCTCTTTCTTATCGTGGAGGGTTGTAGGGTCGATCTCTATCTTTTCTATTGCGGTCTTCTCCGCCAACTTCAGTATCTTCTTCTCCTTTTTGGTTAGTTTCGGGAGGAAGACCCGGTACAGGGGGTTTTTCACGCCCTTTACTTTAACGAGTCTGTGGAGCTCATCTTCTTCCAAAACCTCTTCCTCAACCTTAAATTCTTTCTTCTCCTCGTCGACACCCCCCAAAATCTCCTGTAAGAGACCCAAATCTTTTCTCTTCTCCACTCCCTTTTCAGTAGCCCCTTCTCCTATCCTCTTCATAAGCTCTTCTGGATCGATGTAATAATCCTTTATGACTCCCCCCACCCTTTTTATTCCCGTTATCTTCTCTTTAAGCATCCATTCCAAGACAGAAGTCCTCCTCGCTATCTCGTCATCGACAGCCTTTACGTCGATCCCTCTAAGCTCGGCCAATGTGTGCTTTATGGTACTGGGGACTCCAGTGGCTTTAACTTTGTCCTCCCTTGGATCCCACTCATAAATGGTGTTCAGCTGAAATGTACCTGTACCTGTACCGACCACTTCAGATATCTCCGTCATTCTCCTTACGGCCTTGCCTTTGTGATGGAGCCTATTTTGCATTATTATAAGGTTAAGTGCGGGGATCATCACGGAGGGTACATTCATAGGCGCACTTGTTAATCTAGTGATGGTCTCTTTGGCGGTATTTGCATGAACCGTTCCAAGGCACCCAGACTGGCCAGTGTTCATAGCAGTCAAAAGTGTACTGGCTTCGCTCCCCCTCACTTCTCCAACTATAATTCGATTTGGTCGCATTCTCAGAGTGTTGCGTAAGAGCATATCCATCGAAATCTCGCCCTTTCCCTCGACATTGGGGGGTCTTGTCTCTAGCCGTATCCAGTGTTTTACGGGCAACTGGAGTTCGGCGGTATCTTCTATCGATACGATCCTATCGGTTGAGGGAATAAAAGAGCCGAGGCAATTCAGAGTTGTGGTCTTCCCGCTCCCCGTCCCTCCGGATACAAGGATATTCGCTGGTTTAACTCCATAGCCTTCAACAGCGAGCCACAAAAAGGCACCGATGTCGGCGCCAAGGGTTCCAAAGTTGATTATATCAAGTATAGTCAATGGCTCCGCCTTGAATTTCCTGATAGTTAAAGAGGGCCCGCCAAGGGATATCGGGGGGACGGTGGCATTGACCCTAGATCCATCTTTGAGTCTCGCGTCCAGTAGGGGAGTAGAGGCATCGATTTTCCTACCCACTGCCCGTGCAATCCTGGAGATGATCTTTATTGCCCCTTCATCGGTTTCAAAGGCGATATTCGTTTTACACATACCATATTTTCTATGATATACATAGACACTTTTCCCAGTTGATAGTAGCATCACCTCTTCCAAGTTGTCATCTGAGAGCAAAGGGTCCAGTAGACCATACCCCACCATATCTTTAACGATTAGCGAGGTGAAAGAGTTACGATTTTTTGGAGGGATATCCGGATAATATACCTCTATCAGCTCGAGGACTTCTTTCGTAAAGGTCTTCTTCTTCTCCTCAAGGTTCAGGATCGCGTCTGGATCAACGTTAATTTCGGTTATGGCCTTTTTCTCGATCTTCCTGAGCAGTTTTTTGTCGTCTTTAGTGAGCTTTGGAAGGGCAACCAGATAAATGGGGGTCTTTTCATCTTTTTTCTTAATTATCTTATACTTCGCCCCCTCTTCCAGTACCTCTCCCTCGACCTCTTCTCCAATCTGGCCGGCCCTATCTATCTCCTTTATGATGTCGTATTCTATCTCCCCTTCTCGAGCTGCCCTTTCGAGGGCCATGCCCAATATACCCCCTAGGGCCATATCTTTGGTTTCAACAACCTTCTTCTTTTTCTTTTCAGCAGCTAGGAAATCATACGCCATTTTAGGCACCGGATGGTATTAAGTGGGTATTTAAACCTTTTTAAATTTTGGGAGGAAGAGGCCAGTTCTATTGAACTCCCCCATCCTTATCCACCATTTGGGAGGGATTTATGATCAATCCCACAACACAAAATGTAAACCGATATTACTCAACCCAATCTATTTAGATGAAATGTCTCTATTACATCTATCCCTATCCTTTACGCATATAGCTATCCTCTTAAAATTTTTCGATAGAGATATCGGCTTCCATACATTCACGAATGAAGCCAAAAGAATGAGAAAAGCAAAAATATAATAAGATGAGAGCAAGAGTAATATTTGAGGAAGAAGTTTGAGATTCCCAACCTTGGATGATTTTGACCTACGTCACAAAAAGGTCTTGCTAAGGGTAGATATAAACTCACCTATAGATCCCGTAACCAACGCCATATTAGATGATATGAGGTTTAGAAGTCATCTAGCAACCTTGAATGACCTCGAAGATTCGAAGGTGATAATCCTCGCCCACCAGAGCAGGCCCGGAAAAAAGGATTTTACAAGCTTGGAGGCTCATGCCAAAAGGTTTGGAGAGCTCATTGATAGAAAAGTGAAATATGTAGGCGATACCTTTGGGGCCATGGTAAGGTTGGATATCGATAAACTTAGAGATGGCGAGATCCTAGTCCTAGAGAATGTCAGATTCTGCTCTGAAGAAGT
Organism: Hydrothermarchaeales archaeon (SeqCode); assembly: GCA_046761145.1. Taxonomy (GTDB): domain Archaea; phylum Hydrothermarchaeota; class Hydrothermarchaeia; order Hydrothermarchaeales; family SZUA-236; genus JBHIFP01. The sequence goes on along the minus strand of JBHIFP010000005.1, from coordinate 20,126 downwards.
GTCCAAGGATATCATGTCTCGGCCTCCGGAAGAACAAGCAAAGACGAATCTCGTCAAGAAGCTCTCGAGTTATGTTGATTTTTATGTAAACGACGCCTTTGCGGTCTCTCACAGGAGTCAACCTTCTATAGTGGCTTTTCCAATGGTCTTGCCGAGCTGTTTCGGGAGAGTTATGGAGAGGGAGATAACTATGCTAAGCAGGGTCTTGGAATCTAGAGAAGAACCCCGAGTATTTTGCTTGGGGGGGGTAAAGGCAGATGATTCTTTTAGAGTGATAAAACACGTCTTAAAAAAAGGCATTGCAGATAAAGTCTTGGCCTGTGGCGTAGTTGGAAATGTATTCTTGGTAGCGGATGGCAAGGAGATTGGGGGGGAAAATTCAAAATTCTTAAGAGAAGTTGGAGTAGACAAATTTATAGTTGAGGCAAGAGAACTTATGGAAAGATACAGAGAGGAGATAGAAACGCCAGTAGATCTCGCATTTCAGGAGAATGGTTCACGAGTTGAAGCCCCAGTGGGCGAATTTCCGAACCGCAAGATCTTGGATATCGGGGTTGATACCATTACAAGGTACAAGAAGATAATCGGCGAAGCAAAGATCGTCGTTGTAAACGGACCTGCAGGTGTTTTTGAGATAGAGGAGTTTGCTTTGGGCACAGAAGAACTTTTGAAGTCCGTGGCATCTTCGGATGGAATTTCGGTGATTGGAGGGGGGCACTTGGCAACGTTGGCAAATAGTATAAACGTCTCAAAGGGCATTACCCACATTAGCACCGGCGGAGGCGCGTGTGTTTCCTTTTTATCCGGCGAGAAATTGCCGGGGATAGAGGTGATTGAGAGGATTGGAGCGATGGATGAAAGATGACGCGTTTCATAGTTGTAGCATCCGGAAAAGGCGGAGTTGGTAAGACAACCCTTGCAGCGAATTTGGCCGTTGCCTTGGCGCAATTTGGGAAGAAGGTGGCGGTCATCGATGCGGATGTGGTAATGGCCAACTTGGAGATAATTCTGGGGTTACGAAATCCACCTGTGGCATTGATCGACACCTTGAGCGGCAGGATGAGTATCGAGGATGTCATGTACGAGGGTCCATGTGGGGTCAGACTGATACCTGCGGGAATAACCCTCGACGGTTTCAATGAAGAAAATATGGAGATGTTAAAGGCATCATTGAGAGAGATACCCAAAGATGTAGATATCCTGGTCATAGACGCCCCTGCCGGCAGGGATGCGGCGATGGTGATGGACGGGGGACAGGAGGTCATAATCATTACGATGCCCGAGGTATCCTCTGTATCGGATGCATTGAAGATGAAGATCTTGGCGGAGAGGATGGAGGCCAAAGTAATAGGTGTGATATTGAATAGGGTTGAGAATAAGCCCAGAGAGTTGACCCAAAGTGAAGTTGAGAATACCCTAGAATCCAGCGTTATATCAATCATTCCGGAGAGCGAAAAAGTGAAGGAGGCACTGGCTTATGAGGTACCCTTTGTTATGGAGTATCCAAATTCAAAGCCTTCAGTGGAGTTAATGAGGTTGGCGGGAAGTTTGATTGGTAGGGAATATATACCAAGGGATTATGGAATCTTTTCTAGATTACTGGGCCTTTTTAGATGAGTTCTGGCTCCTTGAGGAAAAGCTTATATAGGGAACCAGAGAAAGGATAGGAGAGCAATACATAGGTGGAACATGGCATGGCAGGGGAGAAGAAAGATGAGGACATCGTGGGAAGGCTAGAGGCACTGAGAAAGAGGGTACCTCCCCCAGAAAAACCCAAAGAAGCACCACCACCTGTCCCACCTGAAGAGGAACCAGAAAAGAGAAAAAGACTCGCCAGGATTGTGGGCATACTCGTTATTCTGATCGTGGTTGGCGCGGTAATTGCTGTTGGATATAAATTTTACGTTGGGGGAGAGAAGGAAGAGGAGATCCAGGTAATAAGGAAAGAAGAACCCGCTGAGAAGGCAGCCGAAGAAGCGAGGAAGGCAGAGGAGGCGAGAAAGGCCTTGGAGGCGGAAAGGGCTTACAATTACAGTAAAAAATTGAATGAAACGAAATCGAATAAGACCAGGGAAATTAAGGAGGCGTTTAAGGGCACTCCATCGGAATTGGACGTTGAAAAGGAAAAGATACTGGAGCAAGTGCGAAATGCAACGACGATCGAAGAAGTAAATGAGATCGATGCCAATGAGTCGGTTGAGCGGGCCTGGGAAAAGGTAACGGAGGAGTTGAGGGGGAACAGAACCAAAGAAGCGGAAGCGAAAGCAGCGGAATTTAAAAGTAGCTCATCGGATACTTTAGGGATGAGGGTGGGCGAGAATCTCTTTAGCGGGTTGGAAGATATTAAACAGCAGATCGCCCAAATGCCCTTTGACGAGTTAAAAGCCATAGTTTTCTTTGAGGCGGGAACCGAATATGTCCCTATTCGCCTATCAAGAGAGCAGTTTGCAGGCGGTTTTCTCGAGGTAGGCGATACCATCAATATTCACTATTTTTACACCCAAGATGAGGGCCTTCCAAACGAGACAATCATCCATAGGTATTTGGCCAAAGATGGAAAGGTTATGGCCATCTTGAGGGCCCAAGAAAGTGGTACCATATCCCTAACCGAAACTGAAGCGAAGACAGATACAGGTGGCGGGGCGGAGGCAAAGGGAACTGTTCCCTCCTTATCAATCGGTGCCCTGGGGGCAGTATCGCCAATCGATGAGGGGTTTGCCGCTAGCGTCGGATACAAGATGAGGCAAACATCCAGCACATATACCGTCGACATAACTGAGATTCAGAAGGCCGTAGCTGCCGGCAAGATACCCGAGGAGTATGTAAAAGATCCCGATATACTGGGCAAATATGGTGTCACTCTAGGTGAAATAGAGAGGATGACCAATATCGGTGATTTTGAGGTAGAATACCTGATGCTGGTGGAGATGGATGAGGTCGAGGCATCGAATCTGGTGTACAAGCTGATCACCGAAGAGGAGAGAGACAAACTATTGGTCACGATCTCCAAGCCTTCGACTTGGATGGGTAGTATAAAGTGAAAAGTGAAGAGGGAGTAGGTTGAAAAAGATCTGGCTTGTTGCGCTTTTAGTGCTGATGAGCTTTACTCTAGTTTCGGGGATATCGGTGCCTACATCCGAAGTGGAAGTATTAGATATCGGCCCCATTCCTGAAGCTTCATACACTGATATTTCAACAGAAATCGAGGCGGAAATAGAAAACCATGGTTATGAAAACGTGTTGTTGCTACTCCCTTCGGGGTGGACGGTTCATGGTGACCAGATAGATGGTGCTCGTGGTGAGAGGATATTGTGGACATATCTAGATATGAGGGCCAGATATGGCGACCCAGACGATAAGTATTCGTTTATCAATACCTACTATGTCTTTACATCCAAATATACCGTAAACCGAGGAGGAAGTCAGGCGTGGACCGAAGTTGGCACCGGCATTAGTGCACGGGGATGGTACATTAGACCGAATGAGCGTTTGACCATTCATATTAAACTTGTCCCTACGGGAACCGGAATAATAGACCCCTTCTCGATAGAAGAAAAGCTTCCTTATATCAAGGTCACTAAATGGTACCAAGAGTTCAAGTTAACTACCCCCAACACGACTGGATTTATTTCCGCTCCGTTCGTTGTGAAAAATGCAACTCTCATAGAGGCATATCCGGCGATCTTCGGCAATGCAAGGGATTTTGAGGCAGGAGAATATTACTGGGAGGAACTTAAAGTTGAGGAAGAGGAGGAAGAGGTAATCGTCGTGAATTGGGACGAGTGGTTTAGTACTACCTCTATACCTCTGACATCTATCCAGTTGGCGTCAACTGAGTTGGAGTATTATCCCATTGGAAAGGTGGAGAAGAAAGAGGAGATCTTTGTGCCAATGTGGCGTATTGTGATTGGCGAACCTTTTATAAGGTACACGTATGAGTGGAGGAGAGGCAGAGAGATAAGGGGCGTAGTGTTTAGCCATTTCGAGAAAGGAGAGATTGAACCAGTAGTCCCGGAATGGGACGAGTGGTTTTGAAATCAAGATCTAAAGTGATCGCTTTTTTTAATTCTATATTCTTTCGATTGGTCTCATTTTCCTGCCCTCCGTCAATTTAAGAATGGCTCTCGATAGATGAATCGATTGAGGATAACGATATAAATAAGGAAATTGCTGGTGGCCAAACTATGCAGCGAATAAAACTCAATGAAGGAACTTCTCCATCCTCATCAACGCTTCGTTTATATTTTCTATCGATGCGGCATAAGCGCACCTGACAAAGCCTTCTCCAGATTTTCCAAAAGCTGTGCCGGGTACAACCGCGACGCTTTGTTCTTTGAGCAGGGCTTCGGCAAACTCTTCGGAAGTAAGCCCCGTACTCTGTACTGATGGAAATGCATAGAAGGCCCCTTTGGGTTCGAAGCAATCGAGACCTATTTGATTCAGCCCCTTTATGATAATGCGCCTCCTTCTATCGTATTCCCGAACCATTTTCTTCATCTCCTCTTCACCATTTCTCAATGCTTCAATGGCCGCCATCTGCCCCGTTATTGGGGCGCATAGCATGGTATATTGATGAATCTTCATCATGCCCTCGATAATTTCGGGCCTTGCAGTTGCATATCCGATCCGCCAGCCCGTCATGGCAAAGGATTTTGAAAAGCCGTTGAGCAAGACCGTCTTCTCTTTCATACCGTTGAGGGAAGCGAAGCAAGCATGTTTGCCGCTGTAGGTCAATTTGTCATAGACCTCGTCGGAGATCACGAGGAGGTCATACTCATTTACGAGATCCGCGATCTCCTCCAATTCTTTCCTCTTCATCACCGCTCCAGTCGGATTGTTTGGATAACTCAAAACCAATGCCTTGGTCTTTTCGGTTATCTTATCCCTTATCTGTCCCGGCGTAATCTTAAACTCATTCGAAACCTTCGTCTCCACAATAATTGGAATGCCACCGGCAAAGGCGACGCATGGGACATATGCTACATAGCAAGGCTCTGGGATTATGACTTCGTCGCCGGGGTTTACGATGGCCCTAATGGCCAAGTCAAAAGCCTCACTGACTCCAGTAGTGACCAAGATTTCGTCCGTTGGGGAGTATTCAATAGAATAGTCTTTCAGCAATTGATTAGAAAGTTCTTCCCTCAACTCCAACAAGCCAAAATTTGAGGTATACATGGTGTAGCCTTTCTCTAGGGAATAGATACAGGCCTCTCTAATGTGCCAGGGGGTAACGAAGTCCGGCTCTCCCACCCCCAACGATATGACGTCGGGCATGCCAATAACCATCTCGAAAAACTTGCGGATTCCAGATGGGGGTACGTCTTTGGCCCGATCAGAAATGACGGATCTCCTCATGGACTGATCGCCAACCTCTTGCCTTCTTCCACTTCGGCGAAGATCATCCCGTTCTCTTTGTATTTTTTCAAAAGAAAGTGGGTAACGGTTCCTTGGACCTGCTCTAGAGGTGCGAGTTTTTCCGAGACAAAGGATGCGACATCTTTCATCGTTCTCCCTTCCACCAGCACAGAGAGATCGTACATCCCTGAAACGAGGTAGAGTGCCTTGACTTCTGGGAATCTATATATCCGCTCTGCTATGGCATCGTAACCGCGCCCGCGTTCTGGTATAACTTTTACGTCGACTAATGCATGGACGAACTCCTCTCCGGCCTTCTCCCAGTTAACCGTTGCTTTGTAGCCAACGATCACTCTCTCTTTTTCCATCTTTTTTATGCCCTTCTCCACTTCAGATTTGGACAACCCAGTCATGGTGGCGATCTCCTCTACTGACGCCCTCGCGTTTTTTTGTAATATCTCCAAGATCCTTTTCATGCTTCAACACCTCATGCGCATCGGTATGTTCAAAATTTAACTACGCGTTATTTATTATATAAAACGCGTTATTATAAACACCATCAGCAATAGCACGTCAATTATTTATATACTTTTTGCAAATATTTACGCGTGGATTTAATGCGATTGAGCGGCTTGACTAAGGAGATAATAGCGCGGGTGATAGAAGATCCCGGGATACATATGGCGGATCTAGCAGAAACTCTAGGCGTACATACGAGGAGTCTGGACAGGCCGATCAGGACTTTGAGGGAGTTGGGCTTGTTGAGGACGAAGCGAGGAAGGGCTGGCGGCATATTGCCAACAGAGGACGCAAAGGTTCTGCTGAGAAAAGGAGAGATCTCTTTGGGATACGTCGTCGATATAAAGATAGTTTCGAATGATAGACCCGGTTTACTGGCCGACATCTCATCCAAAATAGCCAACAATGGGGGGAATATCGTCTCTACTTCGCTGAACAAGCCGACGGGTTATATAGTGGAAATGGTCTTGAGGGTGGAGGGCGCCGATCCCAGAGATTTGGAGAGATCCATCTCAAAGATCAAAGACATAGAAGACCTGAAGGTCGAGATCATATAGGAATTAAGAACTTTAAAAGAAGTTAACAATAATATTATAAGTCCAAAGTTTCATGACAAAAAGGAGGATAAGCATGTTGAGCATCGCCTTGCCCAAGGGTAGTTTGGAAGAACAAACGTTACTGTTATTCAAACAAGCGGATTTGGAGGTCAAAAAGGGTTTTCGGGACTACAATCCCAAGATAGACGATCCCAGAATCTCATCGGTCAAGATCTTGAGACCTCAGGAGATCCCAAAATATGTTGAGGAGGGTTACTTCGATTTGGGCATCTCGGGATGGGATTGGCTAAACGAATCCGGAGCAGATGTCGAGGTCATAGCGGACATGCCTTACAGCAAGCAAGGTTCAGGTATAGTCCGCTTGGTGGTGGCCGTTCCAGACGATTCCGGCATTGAAAGGCCAAGAGATATCAAGCCAAATAGCAGGGTCACGACCGAATTCCCCAACTTGACGAAGAGGTATTTCGACGACTTGGGCATTCCAGTGAATATCCACTTCTCATACGGTGCCTCTGAGGCAAAAGTTCCCGAGTTGATGGATGTAGTCATCGACCTAACCGAGACCGGGGAAACCCTGAGAAAGAACCGCCTTAAGATAATCGGCACCATTCTGGAGTCATCGACAAAACTTCTGGCAAATAAGGGATCTTGGCGGGATCCAAAAAAGAGAAAGGCGATGGAAGAGATCAGGACCCTTTTGCTCGGTGTTATAGAGGCGAGGGGCAAGGTTCTCCTAACCATGAATGTCTCCGAAGCCAGGTTGGAGGACGTCATAAAGATACTTCCCGCGATGAAGAACCCAACAGTATCAAAGCTCTACAACTCCGGTTATTATGCTCTACAAACGGTCGCCCCAAAAAAGGATGTCAACATCCTTATACCAAAGCTGAAGGAAGCTGGCGCTGAAGATATATTGGAGATGGATATACAGAAGATCGTAAAATAATCTTCCGATTTATCGACCTCCATCGAGTTGAACGGGAGATGAGCTTAGTATTACCGAGACGTGAAGTCTTGTTCAATAAGGGGCACAAAAAACTCGCATCCTGTAGAGATGAAGACAAAATGGAAAAAGTAAATCTAACAAAAATATTTTTGAGCATTTTGGTTATTCTATTGCTCACTACTATTTTTTCTGCTGTTCCATTGGCTGCCCAAGAGGAAATATATCTCAAGGTAGGAAGTCAAGATGAACCAAAGACGCTGAACCCATTCAAGGCCGGCGATGTCTGGAGCTGGAATGTTATTGGATGGTTCTATGAGCCCCTGTACACGAGAGAGCCGATAACTCACGAAGTGATCCCCTGGCTTGCCGAAGGCTGGCCAACCTTCGATGGAAGAGTAGCCACCGTAAAGATGAAACAGGGCATAAAGTGGGACGACGGCACGCAATTGACTGCCCATGACGTCAAGTTTACGGCAGATGTATTGCTGGAGTTCAAAGTTCCGAGGTACTACTCGGACTGGGAGTTCATAGAGAAAGTAGAGGCCGTTGATGACTACACGCTAAAGTTCTACCTCAAAGAAGAGTGCACACCGCTATTCCAAGTAGGAACTTTGATGTCTCTAATAGTGCAGAAAGAAGAATGGGAGCCGATAATTACGCAAGCCAAGGCAAGCGAAGATCCCCTAAAATTCTTGTTGGACTACCAAATTGAAAAACCTGTGAGTGCAGGGCCATTTTCCTTTGTGGAGTGGATCAAAGGCTCATATGTGAAGATTATAGCAAGGGAGGATTATTGGGCAAAAGGTAAAGTGATAGGAAATCGCACAGTTGGACCCTTCTATAACGGCATACTCTACAAACTCTACGGCACGACAGATGCAGCAGCTCTAGCCTTAAAGAAGGGAGAGATAGACTACATATGGTGGACCATCGACCCGGGTTTCGTGGGCGACTTGATGAAAGAAGAGAAGATAAACATAACCTCCTCGCCAGGAAACGGTTTATTCTACTTGGCCTTCAACGTGAGAAAGAAGCCCTTCAGCGACTTGGCATTCAGAGAGGCCTTTGCATATCTGGTTAATAAGGAATTCATAGTGAACAGAATATTGCAGAAGTATGGAGAGCCGGCCTATACAATAGTTCCGCCAGGAAATGAGTTCTGGTATAACCCTGATACCCCAAAACTTGGAGCAGGCTTGGCTAAGGAGGATAGGATCGCCAAAGCGAAGGAGATATTACAAGCAGCAGGATATACATGGGATGACGAAGGGACCTTGCTAATGCCAGACGGGGATCCAGTACAGCCCTTTGATATACTGACCCCTCCAGCAGATTATGACCCAATGAGAGCTATGGCGGGGATGTTAATACAGGAGTGGGTAAGGGAGGCGGGCATGCCAGCAACAGCAAAGCCTACTTCATTTGGTACCATATCTCAGAAAGTCTACACAGAACAGGATTTCGATGTTTATATACTGGGATGGTCACTCAGTCTAGATCCAGATTATATGAAAGTCTTCTTCCATTCAAGCCAAACAGTGCCAGAAGGATACAACCCGATGGGGTATAGCAACCCCGAATACGACGCCTTAGCAGATGCTTCTGGCAAAGAATGCGATGTTGAAAAGCGAAAGGGGCTCATCTTTAAGTGCCAAGAGATGATAATGTCAGAGCTACCTTATATCCCTCTTTACTTCAGGGACGAAATCGAGGCCTACAATGCTGAAAGCTTCACAGGTTGGTTCGAGGATCTAGGCGGGATTTCTGGATCGATTATATACCTAAAACCGGCTATGAAACCTGAAGAGGAGAAAGGCATTTGCGGACCAACTGTAATCATATTAATTGCACTGATACCAGCACTGATGTCCGATATGGGAAAGAGGAAATAAGGGTCTTTTCCGGTATCCAATTTTTGAAGATTTGACATAGAGTTGTTCGATTTCAGGGGCATGTTAAAAGTTCCAGACGATGCTTATTTATTGGATTACGGCACTTCAGGCAGATTATCCGATCCGGTTTTATCTCCTTCTCAGCTTATTCTTATAATCCTTCCATCCACCTTTTCTTCAAATTGAGATCAAATGCACATTCATAAATGTCACGATTATGCCCCTTCTCTTCATCTTTGTAGCCTTGGCAGTAAACAAAGTATAGATGCGCAATTATATCCAGATTTTCGAAACGATTTTATTCGCCTAAAGCCTTTTAATAATGAGCGAAAGCCATTCTATAACGATCAAAAAGGCTATGCGAGGCACAGAAAATGAGTATGTATAGGTATATAGTCCAAAGAACGATCCAGATAATCATAACCATGTTCATCGTCATAGCTTTGATGTTCGTGCTATTCAGGATAATGCCCGGAGATCCAGCAGCTATGATGTTGGATCCAAAAATGCCCCCAGAGGCCAAAGCGATTCTTAGAAAGCAATTTGGTTTGGATGAGCCTTTGTACAAGCAGTTTTTGATATACTTAAAAAATTTCTTTAGGGGGGAATTTGGGCGGAGCTTCCATTTTGGAAGACCGGTATATGATATAATAATGGAAAGGCTGCCCAACACCATATTGCTCTTTACAACGGCTTCAATAGTGGCATGGGGTTTGGGCTTTATGCTGGGAAAAATGATTGCATGGAAAAGGGGGAGCAGATTGGAATTGAGCTTGACGTTTTTTGGTCTATTGTTCTACTCGGTCTTCTTGCCGTGGTTCGGTCTGCTGATGATCTGGATATTCTCATACAAGTTCGGAGTATTCCCTTTGGGAGGAATGATCTCAGCTGAGCTCTGGATGGCGAGGCAGAGCGTCAGTAAGATCACCCTCGCCTTGGATATACTGCACCATCTAGCCCTCCCCTTGCTCGTTCTCACGATTATCAGCTTTGCCGGCGCGATGCTCTTGATGCGAAGTAGTATGCTGGAAACCCTTGGCGAGGATTACATAATTACGGCAAAGGCAAAGGGGCTGGAGGATCGCGTGATAAGGGATAAGCACGCCGCGAGAAATGCCCTTTTGCCAGTAGTTACCGCTTTCGCCTTGTCTTTATCTTTTTCCATGAGCGGCGGTGTTTTAACGGAAGTGATATTCTCTTGGCCGGGCTTGGGTAGGGAGATCGTGGCCGCAACATTGAATTACGACTACCCCCTTGCACAAGCGGCATTCATATTCTTGGCAGCGATCGTGCTCGTCGCTAACCTCATAGCAGACGTGCTTTATGCATATCTAGATCCAAGGATCAAGTACTAGGTGGTGTTATGGTTAAGATATCTCCCTACAAGAAGATCGTCGCCGAAAATTGGAATCTTTTCAAGAAAAACAGAATCGGAATTATCGGTGTTGCCTTGCTCATCTTCTTTGGGATCATGGCGCTCCTTGCCCCCTTACCCAAGATGATAGACGAGATGTATGACCCAATGACCGGCACCGATCCAGAGATATCTTTCTCTACTTCGCCGTCTCTAATGCACCCATTGGGCACGGACTTTATGGGAAGAGATATCCTAAGCCAATTGTTGTCGGGTGCCCAAATCGCCTTTGCCGTTGGCATAACAGCAGCGTTTATGTCCGTTTTTATCGGAACCTCTATAGGACTTATATCCGGATATTTTGGAAAGACCATCGATACCCTGTTGATGAGGATTACCGACATTGTACTGATTCTCCCAGGGCTTCCATTCATCATAGTCTTTGCGGCAGCAATCGGCAAGATGAGCATTTGGATCATCGTTATATTGATTGCAATCCTCGGATGGCCCGGAGTTGCAAGGATCATAAGGGCGCAGACTTTATCCTTGAAAGAGAGGCCCTTTGTAGAAGCCGCAAAAGTTTCTGGTGCCAGCGATTTCAGGATCATATTCAAACACATCGCCCCAAATGTCCTTCCCTTAACTTTCCTTTTCATGACCTTTGGCGTGAGTGGGGCCATACTCACTGAAGCTGCACTGAGTTTTATAGGATTGGGGGACCCCAGTGTAGTAAGCTGGGGGATGATGCTACAATGGGCCTTTACAACCGGCCACACATTCAGGGCGCCCTATTGGTTATTGCCGCCCGGACTTGCTATCTCTTTACTCTCTCTATCCTTCTACTTAATAGGAAGGGCACTGGACGAAATCGTAAATCCGAGGCTGAGAGAGAGATGACGAGTATACTCCGGGTAAAGGATTTGAAGATGTATTACAACACCGCTGAGGGTTATGTCAGGGCAGTGGACGGCGTCTCTCTTGAAATAAAAAAAGGAGAGGCGATGGGCTTGGTAGGAGAGAGTGGTTGCGGTAAAACTTCAATCGGGCTCTCGATATTGAGATTATTACCCCCAAATGGGAGGATAGTTGATGGCGAGATATTCTTCGATGGTGAGGAGTTGATATCTAGATCAGAAGAGGGTATGAGAGGGGTTAGATGGAAGGGTATATCTATGATCTTTCAAGCAGCGATGAACGCCCTCAACCCAGTTTATAGAGTGGAGGACCAGATCATCGAAGCCATTGTATTGCATGAGCACGTCACAAAAGAAGAGGCAAAGGAGAAGGTTACAAAGCTTTACAAACTCGTAGGGATGGATCCCCCGAGGGCAAGGGAGTATCCCCATGAATACAGCGGCGGCATGAAACAAAGGGCGATCATAGCGATGGCCCTTGCATGTGATCCAAAACTCATAATCGCCGATGAACCAACAACGGCTTTAGATGTGATCGTTCAAGATCAGATAATCGGCGAGATAAAGGAACTACAAAAGACGCTTCAAATGACAATGATGTACCTCTCCCACGACATCTCTGTTATCGCTCAGGCTTGCGATAGCATAGCGGTGATGTACGCTGGTAAAATCGTTGAATATGCCGATTCCTTGACCCTCTTCAAGAACCCTTTACATCCCTATACCAAAGGCTTGTTAGCTTCTTTTCCAAGCATCAAAGGGCCTTTGAAAAGGTTGACACCAATACCAGGAGAGCCTCCAAACCTGCTTTCACCGCCTCGAGGGTGCAGATTTCATCCCAGATGCCCTTATTTGATGGGGCTATGCAAGGATAACGAGCCCGCCTTTAAAGAGATCGAATCGAAGCACTACGCAGCCTGTCACCTCTACACAAGTTGATAACCATGCTGGTCAAAGTTCAAAACCTAAAAAAACTATTCCCCGTGAGAAAAGGCTTTTTTTCCCGAGGGGTCGATTATGTCCATGCGGTAGACGAGGTCAGCTTTGAAATTGCAAGAGGGCGGATTTTTGGATTGGTTGGAGAATCTGGCTGTGGAAAGACTACCTGTGGAAAGCTGTTGGTGAGACTTTTGGACTCAACGTCTGGAAGCATTTATCTAGAAGACAGAGATATTGCGGGGTTGGAGGGAAAAGAACTAAAAGAATTCAGGAAAAACGTGCAGATGATATTCCAAGACCCCTATGAATCTTTAAATCCCAGATTTACCATTTTTGATACTATTGCAGAACCTCTGGTTATACAGAACATTGGTACTTTTGAAGAAAGAGTAGAGGCAGTTACAAAGGCATTGAATGTTGTAGATCTTAAACCGCCAGAGGACTTTCTTTTCAGGTTTCCTCATGAGCTTAGCGGAGGGCAGAGGCAGAGAGTAGCGATTGCCCGAGCTTTAGTGGTAGAACCCAAATTTATAGTTGCCGACGAACCAGTGTCTATGCTGGATGCCTCTATTGGGGCAGGGATAATGAATTTGATGTTAGAACTCAGGGACAAATTTAATCTGACATATGTTTTTATAACCCATGATCTGGCAGTTGGAAGATATATATGTGACAGCATAGCGGTCATGTACTTGGGGAAAATCGTGGAAATGGCTCCTAAAGAGGAGATCATCAACGATCCCAAACACCCATACACAGAGGCACTGCTCTCGGCCGTGCCCGTGCCCGATCCTCGTGTCAAAAAGGAGCGGGTTTTATTGAAAGGTGAGGTCCCTTCGCCATTGAGCCCACCAACTGGATGCAGATTCCACACTAGGTGTCCTTATAAGATGGAGATTTGCTCGCGTGAGGAGCCCAAACTGAAGGAAATAAAGAAGGGTCATCTCGTGGCATGTCACTTGCATACATAATTCTTTAGCCTATTTGCAGAGGGGACATGACCTTCTGCAAGGTCGCTATGGCAGAAAGCGCTGCAAGATAGCTGGTCCTGGGGTTCTGAGGCGATGGAAGATTTCGGATGTTGAATGAGAATTCTCCGAATTCACCCTTAACGTATATTTTATGGATATTCCTATCGATACTGGGATCGGCCACAATTCTAACTTTTGTCTTTTGAACACCAACACCCGCGAGGCTCAGAGCTACTGCGACATTTATATTCGCTGGAAAGCCTTCAATGGCTTCAATAGCATTTCCTTCAAACAAAACCGTTCTTTCCTTTATCTCAGTCAAATCTATATCATTTTTGATTAAATGAGGAGCGCCCTTTAAACTGTCGGGATGTTTTATCGTCTCCAATGTCACCTCATCGATCCCCTCAATCGACGCCGCATTTAGGGCATCTAGCCCACCAATAGCTCCAGAAGGCAGGTAAACTTTAACATCGTTTTCTTCTGCAGTTTTCAAGACTTCTTCGTAAAAGTCTTCATCGGCGAAGGCGCCCACGCTCATGATCATCATGCTCTTCGTTGAGCGCAAGATATCTAGAGCAAATAGCTGCACCGCCTTGATGGACGCGGCCTCTACAACTAGGTCGACGTTTGATTCGATAATATCTTTCATATCTTTTGCGATAATAGGCCTGGTTTCAAATAATTCGCATATCTTTCGCATCTTATCCTCGTGACGGTCGAATATAATTCGTAGGTTTGCATGGAGCTTTTTATCCGCGATAGATCGAGCGATAACGCTCCCTATGAAACCGCAACCTATGAGCGCTATATCCATAAAAGCATCCTTTTCCACTTCGCTGTTTATATATATTAATCCAAGTAAAATAATGGTTATGAAGATGTTCCATCTTGCAACCGTGGATGAGATCAAGGATGGCAAAACCACAGATGTGTACTTTGCCAGGGCAAAGGATATCTTGGAGAAGAAGGGAGTAGAGAAAAGCGTTATAGCAGAAGTAACCGCTAGCTCTTTCCCCGACGATTACAAATGGGGGATTTTAGCTGGAGTTGAGGAGGTAGCATATCTCTTTGAGGGTTACCCTGTGGACGTCTATTCCCTCCCAGAAGGCAGCATATTCTACCCGAACGAGCCCGTAATTAGGATCGAAGGCGATTACAAGAGATTTGCGGAGTTAGAGACCCCTTTACTCGGCCTGATCTGTCAGGCTTCTGGCATCGCAACCAAGTCCGCAAGGATCAAAAAGATCGCCGGCGATAAGATAGTCCTGAGTTTTGGAATACGGAGGATGCACCCCGCAATATCACCCATGATAGATAGAGCGGCGTATATTGGAGGAATGGACGGGTTCTCGGGAGTAGGGGCAGAGAAATTGATAGGAAAAAAGTCCTCGGGAACGATGCCCCATGCCTTGGTCATTACCCTCGGAGACCAGGCAAAGGCATTTCGGTACTTCGACGAAGTGGTCGAGGAAGGGGTGCCGAGGATAGCTCTGGTCGATACCTACTACGACGAAAAGATCGAATCCATCATCGCTGCAGAGGCGGTCAAGGGGCTCTACGGCGTTCGATTAGACACCCATAGTTCGAGGCGAGGCGATATGAGGGAGATCGCGGAAGAAGTTAGATGGGAACTCGACATCAGGGGCTATAAAGACGTGAAGATATTCGTTTCGGGCGGCGTAGACGAGGAGGAGATACGATACTTGGACAATGTAGATGGATTCGGAGTTGGCACTTCCATAAGCAATGCAAAGACCATAGACTTCGCCATGGATCTCGTGGAGGTAGAAGGAGAGCCCGTAGCAAAGCGCGGAAAGTTCGGAGGTAAGAAGGAGGTCTATAGGTGCCCGAGTTGCATGAAAGGGGAAATAGTTTACAAGCCAGAAGGAGAGATCAAATGCGATTCGTGCAATGGTACAATGGAGAGCAAGCTCAAGCCGCTAATAAAGAATGGAGGGGTTCATGGTAAATTGCCAACCGTTGAAAAAATAAGGGATTACGTGCTGGAGCAATTGGGAAAAGTTGAGATTTGATTTTGTTTTTCGACAATCCATTAATATCTTTTATTCTCTTGTATCATGTTATCCAATCATTTTTAATACATAAGGGAGATATCGGATATGGGAAAAGGCCAGGGATATTGGAGGTGCCGTTGTGTATCACCCAGGAAAGGTACTGAAGATTTTTTCGTCTCAAGATGAGGATATAGAGGCCGCAAATGACGAGACCCAAGCCATGCTGATGATGTGGGATCGTAATCTATTGACTTTATTGGTAGATCTAAATCTGGCCGCAAAGGTGAAGGAGGGGGACATAGTCTTGGTGGATTACCGCCCCCTATCCGATCGAGGTCCTCCTGCTCCAAAGATGATCGTGACCAAGGTCTTGCGTGGCGAAATTGCTGAGCGGACGTGGAGGGAATACAAGGCCTACTACAAAAAAAAGAAGGAAGAACTGGGGCCGGGCGCCCCCATACCCGCACCTCAGTCTTACATAGGGTAGATTTTCTCAAAGGATCTTTGCATTCAACACTTCTTTCATGTGCTTCAAGGCCCATTCATGGGCTTCGTCGTTCAATGCCATAACGCAATCTTTGGGGACCTTTACCTCGTAACCTCGCATGGCGGCGTCTGCGGCGGTGTGTAGAACGCATATATCCGTCAAGACACCCGTCAAGAACAGGGTATCGATATTATTTTTTTTCAATACCTTCTCCAGATCTGTGTTAAAGAATCCCGAGTATCGCGTCTTTCTGACAACAATATCCTCTGGATCTCTATCCAAACTTTTGACAACTTCAGCACCCTCCGTGCCGACAATGCAGTGCTTGGGCCAAATCTCGAATTCCTCATCGTCCTCGGCGTGGGAGTCGCATATGAAGATGACGGGCCAATCGTTGGAGTGGAACTTTTTAATTTTGGCATTGATGTGGGGTATGAGCTTCTCAGCTCCGGGAGTAGGGAGGGCACCATCCTCCTTTATAAAGTCGTTCAGCATATCGATAACCAGTAGGGCTTTCATGGGCATAATTCTGGCACCGATACCATATAAATTTTTATAATCTAGGGATAAATAGGCGGTAGCATGATCTCAAAACTTTTAGAATTTTTGGATGAAGATGTGGGGAACGGCGACATCACCACAAAAGGCGTTATCCCCCAAGATGTAGAAGTTGAAGCGGAGATGATAGCAAAAGAGAACGGAATTCTGGCAGGTCTCGAAGAGTCCAGGGCATTGCTTAAGCACTTCAATTTAAACTATCACACTTCCTTCAAAGATGGAGATGAGATCAAGAGTGGGGACATCATTTTGAGTATTCGTGGAGATGCTAGGAAAATCTTGGTCTTGGAGCGAGTCATGCTCAATATCATGATGAGGATGAGCGGAATTGCAACCGCAACGAGGAGGCTTGTGGAGAAATGCAAGCCTTATGGAGTTACTGTGGCCGGGACGAGGAAGACAACCCCCGGATTTAGGCACTTTGAAAAGAAGGCCATAAGAATTGGCGGTGGCTATCCCCATAGGTTTGGGTTGGATGATGGAATTTTGATAAAAGACAATCACATCGCAACAACAGGCTTGATCGAATCGATAGAAAGGATGAAAGAGGCAGGATTTACAAAGAAAATCGAGGTCGAAGTCTCTTCTCCAAAAGATGCGATGAAGGCATGTGGGGCCGGTGCCGATATAATCATGCTCGATAATATGGAGCCAAAGGAGATTGGAGCGGTGATCTCGGAACTGGAAGAAGGGGGAAAGAGGGGAGACGTCAAAATAGAACTCTCGGGCAATATAACACCAGAAAATATCGAAGAGTTCGCGAGGACCAAGCCGGATATCATTTCAATGGGATATCTAACAACAAAGGCTTCTTGGTTGGACATGGGGATGAGTGTGAGGAGAGATGGTGACGAAGAAGGAGGTTGAGAAGGCGTTAAGGGAGGTGGTGAGTCTTAAAGCCGGAGGGAATATCGTCGATCTGGGGTTAGTTAAGGAGATCGAGATAGAAGGAAACGAGGTTCATGTCAAGATGATCCCTTCAGATCTCTGCCCTTTCTCATCTTATTTGGCGATCAGGGCAGAAGAGGAGATTTTGAGGATCGAAGGCGTTGAAAAGGCCCGTGTCGATATCGTCCTTTAAAACTTAGCCGTTCTCTCAACCTTTTGGATAAGAGCAAAGTTTTTATGACGCGTCTTCGAATTTGAGTGATGAAAGTACAATAATGGGCCAGTTTATAATATAACGCAGGTTCAGTATAGCAGAGCCGAACTATGGAAATGAGTTAGTTGCGTTGGCACATAATCGTTAAATGGGGATAGTAACTCCCCAAAAGTAGCCAAAAAATAGCCAAATTTATATCCTCTCAAAAAAGTACCCCCGAGAGTTGTCATTATGCACGAGAAAGAAAAGGAATTTTTCGAGGCCAAAATAGCAGAATGTTTAAGAGAAAAGGAGAAACTCGAATCTGCACTGGATGATAAGATCCGGATAATAGAGGAGCTGAAAAAAAAGAATCGAGAGCTCTCCGACAGTGCGGAAGAATTGAGGGAAGAGAGTTCTTCCTTATCCAAAACCATATCTCAATTGACCAGCAAAGTATCCGAAAATAAGGCTAGGATGGAGGGACTTGAGAAGACCCTTGCCGAGAGAGAAGCGCAGTTGGAGGAGAGTAGAAAGAAGATAACAGAATTGAATCGAGATGTTGAAGCTAAAGACTCCCAGATCCTCAAATCCAGCGAGAAAATCGCCAGTTTAAAGACAAAAATTGAGGAGCTCGAAAAGGATTCGGAGGAAAGAGAGGAGATCATTAGATCGAGAAATGCAGAACTCAAAAGACTCAATGCGAAGTATACAAATCTTCAGGTGGAGTCCAAGACCCTAAAGAGACACTTGAGCGAGAAGGGCAGACAATTGACCGAAAAGAGGGAGGCAATTGCCAACCTGGAGAAGGAGCTATCAACTACCAAAGACAGGCTTAACAAGATTGAACTTGAACGGAACGAACTCCTCAAAAAGATCGATAGACTAGAAAAGCTATTTTAGATTTCAAGATTCCTTTAACACGGGAGTGGTTCGGGGGTAATGTACCGGAAATTCAATTCTAAATTCTATATTCAGTGAGAATGTTATAATTCCGGTTAGTTATATAGTGGAGAAGTCATGGCCAACAGGCGACAACTCTGAAGTTGCGTCCTCGCACATGATGAGGGGTTGTGTTTCCAGGTCATGAGACAACCAAGTGGAGACTCGAATGAAAGCTCGGGTCCGACGTAAGTTCGATAGTGGTGAAACCTAGTTAGCCTTGTGGTTAATTCCGGTTGATCCTGCCGGAGGTCACTGCTATTGGAGTTCGATTAAGCCATGCTAGTCGAGAGGGTTCGGCCCTCGGCGAACGGCTCAGTAACACGTGGGCAATCTACCCTCAGGACAGGGATACCCCCGGAAAACTGGGGATAATACCTGATAGGTGGAGAGGTCTGGAATGATTCTTCGCTCAAAGTTGCGGCGCCTGAGGATGAGCCTGCGGCTGATTAGGTTGTTGGCGGTGTAACGGACCACCAAGCCCAAGATCAGTACGGGCAGTGAGAGCTGTAGCCCGGAGATGGGGGCTGAGATAAGGCCCCAGGCCCTACGGGGCGCAGCAGGCGCGAAACCTCCGCAATGTTCGAAAGAACGACGGGGGAACTCCAAGTGCACTTGCGTAAGTAAGTGGTTTTTGATAGTGTAAATAGCTACCAGAATAAGAGCTGGGTAAGACCGGTGCCAGCCGCCGCGGTAACACCGGCAGCTCAAGTGGTGACCGCTTTTATTGGGCCTAAAGCGTTCGTAGCCGGTCTGATAAGTCTTTGGGCAAATCCTATCGCTTAACGATAGGAATTCCGAAGATACTGTCGGACTCGGGGCCGAGAGAGGTTGGAGGTACTCCTGGGGTAGGGGTGAAATCCTGTAATCCTAGGGGGACCGCCAGTGGCGAAGGCGTCCAACCAGAGTGGGCTCGACGGTGAGGAACGAAAGCCAGGGGAGCGAACGGGATTAGATACCCCGGTAGTCCTGGCCGTAAACGCTGCGCGCTAGGTGTTGCATGCTCTACGGGGGCATGCAGTGCCGAAGAGAAGTTGATAAGCGTGCCGCCTGGGAAGTATTATCGCAAGGTAGAAACTTAAAGGAATTGGCGGGGGAGCACCACAAGGGGTGGAGTCTGCGGTTTAATTGGATTCAACGCCGGGAATCTCACCGGGAGCGACGGCAGAATGATGGCCAGCCTAAAGGGCTTGCTTGACGAGCCGAGAGGAGGTGCATGGCCGTCGTCAGCTCGTACCGTGAGGCGTCCTGTTAAGTCAGGCAACGAGCGAGACCCGTGCCCTTATTTGTCAGCAGATGCCTTTTGGTATGCTGGACACAGTAGGGGGACCGCTGCTGATAAAGCAGAGGAAGGAGCGGGCGACGGTAGGTCAGTATGCCCCGAATCCCCCGGGCTACACGCGGACTACAATGGTTAGGACAATGGGCTTCGACTCCGAAAGGAGAAGGAAATCCTCAAACCTAACCCTAGTTCAGATCGTGGGCTGTAACCTGCCCACGTGAAGCCGGAATCCCTAGTAATCGCGTGTCATCATCGCGCGGTGAATATGTCCCTGCTCCTTGCACACACCGCCCGTCAAACCACCCGAGTGA
>JBHIFP010000004.1:0-36190 GCA_046761145.1 Hydrothermarchaeales archaeon (SeqCode) | reverse complement strand
ATTTTACAATCGTAAAATATATATACTTTTACTATTTTATATTTGTGAAATAGTTTATCAAAATAAAATGTGAGCCAAATGAGCAGAGTAAGGGTAGCGATCGTGGGAGTAGGGAATTGCGCTTCTTCCTTGGTACAGGGAATCGAATATTACAAAGACGCAAAGGACGACGAATTTGTTCCTGGACTCATGCACGTCAATCTCGGGGGGTATCATGTCAAAGATATAGAGTTCTCGGCCGCCTTCGACATAAACAAGACCAAGGTCGGCAAGGACTTGAGCGAAGCCATCTTTGCCGAGCCGAATAACACCATAAAGTTCTCGGATGTCCCCCATCTAGATGTGCCCGTACAGAGGGGGATGACCCACGATGGCATTGGGAAATATCTCTTGAGGGTGATAGAGAAGGATCCTTCTCCAACGGTAGATGTGGTCAACGCCTTGAAAGAGACTGAGACGGACGTGGTCGTCAACTACTTACCTGTGGGGAGCGAGTTCGGCACAAAATGGTACGTCGAGATGGCCTTGGAGGCTGGGTGCGGTTTTGTCAATTGCATACCGGTCTTCATCGCAAGGGAGCCGAGATGGCAGAAGATATTCGAGAGTCATGGGTTGCCCGTGGTGGGAGATGATATAAAGTCCCAAATAGGCGCAACTATAGTCCATAGGGCTTTGACCAGTCTATTCAGGGATAGAGGGGTGAAGTTGGAGAGGACCTCCCAGCTAAATGTCGGGGGTAACACGGACTTTTTGAACATGCTAGAGCGCGAAAGGCTGGAATCGAAGAAGATCTCAAAGACATCTGCCGTCACGTCTCTGCTAGACTATGATATGGGGGAGAATATCTATATCGGCCCGAGCGACTACGTGCCTTGGCTTAAAGATAGGAAGTGGGCCCATATCCGGTTGGAAGGAAAAAAGTTCGGAGACGTGCCCATAAACATCGAGCTGAAACTGGAGGTCTGGGACTCGCCAAACTCGGCAGGCGTTGTCATAGATGCGATAAGGTGTTGCAAACTGGCCCTTGATAGGGGCATCAGCGGGACCCTTGAAGGTCCCTCGGCATACTTCATGAAGTCCCCTCCAAAACAATATCCCGACGACGTAGCAAAGGAGATGGTCGAGGAGTTCATCAGAGAGGGGTGATTTCCCCTACTTGTAAACGTATCTATATATCACGGGTTCGTCCGAAACTTCTCTAGAAGATCCGGAGGAATCGATCGGGGTTAGAATCCCCACCGCCTCAAAATACTTTATGAGCTTCAACGCCCTCTTCGAGGTGATACCCGCATCTTTGGATATATCGGAGATGCTGGCATCTCTGACCTTTAAAATTCTCAGTATCTTCCTTTCGGTCTTCATCTGCCTATCGCTTCCAAAAAAGAGGAAAGGAGGGAGAGAGGGAGGTCGGAGTTGGTGGCCTTTTCCTTTCCTCAAAATGAGGATTTACGTCAATAAGCAGTAGTGATTCACTCCATTAACCCTCTCCCTCTTTACGTACTGGTACAGCATGTGGTAGTAGATGAACATCTTCACGCTGCCTTCGTCGACATTGTACCCCTTTTCTCTAATTCTCCTTGCGATCTCCTTCCCCTTGAGCTTCTCGCCATCTTTGAATACGCTCAATATCACATCTACTTTGTCTGCGGTGTTGACGAACTTCTTCATCCATATCACCCCCTAAATTTTATCGCTTTAAATCCTCTCCCAGTATCCCCTATCCCCTTCCTGATGGGAATGGTCTCTTCTATCACGACAAATCCCACTCCATCGATGGGGATGAGGAGATAACTTTCGAGTTTCCCATCCGATTTATCCGCCATAAAGACGATGTGCATCGGTCGTTCGCACGCTTCATCCATTTTAGAGCCTTCCTGCCTCAAGAATGAAAGAGAGAGGGGAGGCTAGATTATGTAATCGATATCTAGCTTCGCCATGATGCTCTCGCGGGTCTCGAGTTCTTGCTGAGGTAGGCTGTTCACCTGGGATTGTAATCTCATGGGTGACATGGGCCTAGTCAGATCCCTCAGGCCTTTTACCTCCTTCATGGGGACTTGAATGTCGCTGGCCCCCATTATGTCCGGTGACGTCACCCCAGTCATTATGACCATCACCTGCACCTTCTTTTCAAAGGTGGGGTCTATTCGAGCTCCCCAGATTACGTTGGCATCGCTGTGCAGATAACTCGTAGCAATCTCCCCGATCTTCGTGGCTTCCGCCAAAGTTAGGTCTGGGCCTCCGGTTATGTGAACGAGCGCACCAGTGGCTCCCCTATAATCTACGTCCAGAAGGGGATTTTCTAGGGCATGCAATACAGCTTCTTCTGCTCTATTTCGAGAATCGGACTCGCCGAGGCCGATCATGGCGACTCCGCGTGAGCCACCGTTCTCCATTACTGCCCTGACATCCGCGAAGTCTAGATTTATCAAGCTCGGTATCGCTATAGTCTCGCTAATGCCCTTGACCATCCTCGCCAATACTTCATCCGCTACGCCAAACGCCTCGTTCATCGGTAGGTCAGGGACATACTCCAACAGTTTGTTGTTATCGATGACGACGACGCTGTCAGTGGCCCTTCGTAGCTTTCCCAGCGCCTCCCTTGCCTTACCTATTCTGGCTCTCTCGATCTTGAAAGGCATGGTCACTGCGCCGACTACGACTGTACCGCTCTCCTCCGCTATCTCGGCAATAACGGGCAAACTCCCGGATCCAGTTCCCCCGCCAAGACCACAAGTAACGAATACCAAGTCGGCGTCGGACAACAATTCTCTCAGAACTGTCTTGGCATCTAGAGCAGATTGTCTACCAATTTCCGGGTATCCGCCAGCTCCGAGACCCTTCGTTATCTCATAACCTATCAGTACCTTTTTGTCCGCCCTTGAGTACTCCAATTGTTGCTTATCCGTATTGACGGCTATCAATTCGGCGCCTTGTATCCCGAGAGAAGACAGTCTAGTTATCGTATTATTCCCAGCGCCGCCGGCACCCACAACGAGTATCTTCGCCTCACTTAAGGTATCGTCGATTTGGTTCGATTCCTCTCCGCCCTCGAAATTTTCCATTGCATCTTTGACCAAAAAGTCCATTTCTTTACCCCCTATTTCACCAATATTATGTGAATAGTGAATAACTTGTTCACAATATACTATATAAATCTTTCTATCAATTCCGGTAAAATAGATTTAAAAATATAAAAAACTGTATTTTTTCCTAAATTATTGTACAAGTTAACAAATACTTAATTTTTTATAAAATAAAAAGGTTTATATAGTAAAATTTTTAAAATTGTCAGTTCAATTTTGTGAATATGTCATTTTGATAACATGTAAATATGTGTAAAGTAATTATGTAAATAGGTGATTGTGATGGTCATTAAAATCAAGATGGAAGTCCAGGATGGAAAGAGCAAATCGAATATAACCTTTGAAGGACTGAGTTATGCAGAAGCCAGAAATAGAATCGATGACTTCCTCTCATATGCGTATAGAAACGAGGTATTCGAACCCCCGAGAGAAACTTTCAAACCGGAATTCCTCCCTGAATGGATCGGTGAATATGACCTAGACAGTCTTTCACAAAAAGACAAAGTCTTGATCCTCCTCAAAAGGAAACACCCAGAGGGTTGGGTGAGGTCACAACAGATAAAAGAGGAGTACGAGGCCACATATGCAGAGCAGATCAAACTGAGTTCCCTCTCGACTTACCTTGCGAGATTCTATAATCAAGGGGTGATGAAGAGGCGCGGATCTAGGGCACAGAGGGAGTATCAATTCTTAGAAAAAGGCGATTCGAAGTCGGTGAAAGCAGAGTCATAATATCTTCCTGATTTCTACGGGACTGTCCAAGACCTTTATGAAGTCCATTTTTCTCAATTTTTCTACATTCTCTGCGTCGATCTTTCTCACCTTCATCCTGATCTTCTTTCCACCGATTATAGCACCATAGGTACAGAATTCTACGCATTTACCACAGCCGTCGCATTTTAGTAGATCTATGGTGTAGTCGACGATCGCTCCCCGTTCGCAGTTGTTCGCAGCTTCGCATTGTGAACACCACGCACATACATCTTTGTCGATATAGTGAGGCAGCGTCGTTTCGGTCACCTTCTCGACTTTGTCAACCGGGACGATATAGACGCTGACCATGCTCTTTGTAGCGTGAGAGACCGCGTTTGTTACCAGCGTGTCGGATATCCCGCATACTATCTTCGAAACCGTGTTCGTCGTGGTGGGGGAAACTATCAATAGGTCGTATCTGCCGAGAAAAAATCTGCCGGTAGAGGGTGAGCTCGAACCCTGCTTATCCGAGGTGAATATCTCCTGTAGATAGCCGCCGGGGGAAATCTTTTCTAGTTTACCCCACATTCCATAAGCCTTGATAACTTCCTCCCCGCTCCTCGAAAGGAAGGAGGTGACTTTGTGCCTCTTGCCTGCCTCTTCCATAACCTCGAAAGTCTCTTTGAGCAGGTGCCCTGCCCCTGTGATCCCCCAAGCTACGTTCATAACCGCCCCTCGAGAAGTTTCTCTATTCTGTTATATTCCCCTTTGTCAAGGGTTTTCTGCATGATCTCCAGATAACGTCGTGCCTCCTTTCTTTCTCCTCTGGACAATAAAATCGCGAGCTCGATGGCCGCATATAATCCCCTATTAATAACAACCGGATGCTTCTTTATTACGTTGATGGATTTTATCTCGCATTTGACTAGGGAGATCCTCGCCCTCCCATATCGATCGCGCTTCTCCAACTCTTTATGAGACGACAACAGGAGTTCGATATATGCATTTGCATTGGTTATGTAAGGGGCTTTTACATGTTCGGCATTTCTCACCTCTTCCAACCCAACCTCGAGTTCACGCTCTCCTTTCCCCTGCCCCATGATGGCGCTCTTCAGGAACAGTACAGAATCGAAGAGGATGTTCAAGATACATGCCTTCTCCCTAAGGAGGTTTCTATAAGTGTCCGAGAAAGTATGGATCTTCATCACAACGAATTTTCCTTCCCTGAGGATACCCATCGGAGCGGCATTTGGGCTACCGTCCTCATTGTAGGTGGTTACAATGCACTCGGAAATGGTGCCCTCCATGAACCCCAACCTCTCCATTTCATCCGTGATCTCCATACTTTCGCCTCACAACTAAATGTGATGCCTCATATTTATTTCTTAAGACTTCAAAAGATGATCAATAAGGATATTAGAAAAAGTTATTTTTTAAAAAATGGCAAATTATAATACATAATCAGAATAAAATTGTTTTTACAAATTAAATATTTGATAAATAGTAAATTTAATTATATATTTTAATAATTTTCCTTAATAATTGCTATAAAGTTGAATTATATTTTTATTTTATTTAGTAATGCGATCATTAGTGAAGATGTAGTTAAATCCGCCGTCGTGCCTGGATTCAATCTATTTCTTTTGTTTCTCAATTTTTTATCGAAATCTTCGAGTTCCTTCTCATCGATTCCTCCTTTTAAAATTGCGCCTGCCTCTTTTGAGATCTCCCGCGCTACCCCTAGGCCATTTTTCCTTATGATCAAGGAATCCGGAAATTTCGAGAGTATAGTTAAAAAGCAGTTGAGAATCGCCATGTTTATGTCCCTTGTTTTGGAATGGATATCTTCGATGATTGGATATCCGACCTCAAAGGATATCTCCATCTTGGTCGTCAACTCCTTGGCGATCGAATCATTCTTCGATGCCTTCATGACGTCGAATAAATTCAAATTGCGATCTCTTATGATATCTAGGGATCTTTTGTCTTCGACGTCCAGATATTTTACCTTGCCCAACCAGCTCGGTTTCAACGTCCTGATAGCATCATATAATTCCAGGGTATCCTGGTAGGTGGTAGCCCTGATAATCCTATCGAGATTATGCCTTATGGTTCTCGTGTTGAATTTATCCAGAGCAATGCTGAAGCCACATGAAGCAGCCAAGGGTATTAGGAGCATAGATATCCCCAGATTGGTATTCCCCCCGGAATGCATCCTCTTGGTTTCTAAAACCGCGTCCTTTATCAAAGTCCCTATCCCGATGGACTCTATGCTTATCTCTCCAGAACCCGCCATAAATCCTTTCAGTGTTGCATTATCGACGTGCCTCCCAATACCAACTCCGCTTACTAAAAAATCTTCGTACCTCGTATCCTCAAAATCGTGGTATCGATTCACGTTACCTGGCTTTGGACAGCTCGCCTCCAGGATACATGCCAACTGCGCATATGTTCCTATTACTGCTATATCCATACCATCACATCATGCTTATTTTTTCATATATCGCACAAATTTCAAATATTTTAATTAAAAAATTTTATATCAACTCAATTGCATTAAAAAATTTCCAATTTTAATCTTATCTTCTAATGTATTCATGGTAGTATTGGTTTTAAAACATTTAATTTTCAATTTCCCTATTTCTCTTGTTATATCCTCATTTTCAAGGTTGTCTATGACAAAATACCTTATCAGATCTCTATAGATTTTTGCTACGCTCACTGAGTCCACACCAAAGCCCTTTGCCCTCATCAACTTTCCCGCGGGCCCGCTCAGGGGCCTATTGCCTATTATCGGCGACACGGCGATGCACTTGTCGCTCATCCTCACGATCTCTCTTCGAATCCCTTCGAGGGATATGATGGGCAAAATGCTGGTAATGGGGTTGCTCGGCCCTATTATTATCCTATCGGACTTCTTTATTGCGTCTACTGCCCCTTTGCACGCTATTGCGGATGATATGCCTTTGAAATAGACATCCAAGACATCTGGTTCGCCCCTATTCTCGACCCAGAATTCGTGAAAATCCATCTCCTTTTCCGGGCTCTTTATAACGGTCTCTATCCTGTCATCGCTCATGGGGAAAACGCCTGCTTTCACGCCCAGCGCCTTTCTTTGAATCTCTATCGCCTCGGATAGGCTCTTCCCTTCCCTCATCAAAGACCCCCTTTGGATGTGCATTGCCCTGTCTCTATCGCCGATCTTCAGAACCTCGCTGTAACCCAATTCTTCGAGCATATGGTGGGTCTCAAATGTATCGCCTTTGATTCCGTACCAAGTTGAATCGTCGATCAGATCCGACAATGTATAGAGGACGGTATCTATGTCCGGAGAAAAGTAACCGTGAGGTAACCACTTATCCTCCGCGGTATTCACTATCACGGCAATCTCCTCGCTGTCGATTACCTCCTTCATCCCTTGGAGTAGCTTTGGCGTGCCGGTGCCTCCGGACAGAAAGACGATCATGCTCTCCCTCTCGATTTATCTAAATAGATCCTCCTCCCGATCCCTTATGAGATCGAGGGCTTTTCCTTCTCCACCAAAATTGCAACTTTTTATTATCACTACAGGGATCCTCTCGTGGGCGTCGCCGGTTATCAGATTTGCGAGGGATGCCAAGCAATCTCCGATCGCTACCCGCGTGGTTTTTAGAGTTTTCCCATAGAGGTCCTTCTCCCCCCTTCTATCCCACAGAACATTGACCCCCGAGGCCCCTATCGCCATGCCTATCGATCCGTACCTGAAGGGCCTACCAAAGGAATCCGAGATCACTACACCGACGTCTTTGCTCGTCTTTTCCTTAATTGCCCTGCGAATCTTTTCGGCGCTCGCGTCGGGATCTTCTGGCAAGAGCTTCACTTTGCCCTCCTCGATGTTGCTGGAATCTATACCGGCATTTGCACATATATAGCCGTGGTTTGTCTCCGTTATGATGAAGTCCCCGCCGATCTTGAGTATCTCCCTCGATTCTCGCAAGATGAGCTCGACTACCCGGGGGTCCTTTTCGGTTCTCCTCGCCAGTTCCTTCGCCTTCCCCGAGGGGTTAACTTCACTCAAATCGACGACCCTGCCCTCGGACTTCGAGACGATCTTTTCGGTCACGACTATTATGTCGTCGTCCTCTAAAGTACGGCCCCCTCTTTCCAGAGATTCGAGTATCAACTTGGGGATATCCCCTCCAGTTTCTACCAAAGGCAGCTCCAGTCCAAACGCCTCCAGATGCGCCATGGGCTCGAATTAATTTTTTTAAGTTAAGTATTTTTTCATCTTGCATGAAAGTTTATTTTGAGACCTATGGCTGCACCATGAACCGAGGCGATACAGAAGTTATGAAGGGCCTGGTCGAAGGAAGTCATGAGATCGTAGGCGATGTGAAAGATTCCGACATCGTCGTTTTGAATTCCTGCGGAGTCATAGGATATACAGAACGCAAGATATTGAAGAGGATCTCGAGTCTGGATAAAAAGGTGATAGTCGCCGGTTGCCTGCCCAAGATCGATCTCGAATCCGTCAAAGATTCAAAAGTCGAGGGCATCCTCTCCAATAAATCGCTCGCGCTCATCAACGAGGCCATAGACTCTGTGGCAAAAGGCGAAGAATTCGTCAACCTAGATTCCATCGAAAGGCCCCACATGCTCAAGAGGAGAGGCGGTTTCCCCATCGCGATAGTCCCCATAGCAGAAGGCTGTCTGGGTCATTGTACCTATTGTGGAACGAGATTTGCGCGGGGGAGACTCGAGAGCTTCCCAATGGAATTCATCGTCGAGGAGGTCAGCGGGTGCATCCCAAGGGGTTACAGAGAGATCCAGTTGACCGCCCAAGATACCGGGGTCTATGGAGCGGATATCGGTGCGGATTTGGCAAAGCTCCTAGATAGAGTATCGCGGATCGAGGGGGGATTTAGGGTTAGGGTGGGGATGATGAACCCGAGGTATGTATTGAACTACCTCGAGGAGTTGATCGCCGCCTTTGGATCGGAAAAAGTCTACAAATTTCTGCATCTGCCCGTCCAGAGCGGTAGTGACGGCATTTTGGAGGATATGGAGAGGGGGTATAGCGTTAGAGAATTTTTGGAGATCGTCGAGGCATTCAGGAAAAGTTTTCCAGACCTCACCCTCTCCACAGACGTAATCGTTGGATACCCAACCGAGGGCGATGATGCATTTCGAGATACGTACAACCTAGTGGAGAAGATAAGGCCGGATATTCTGAACATCACGCGATTCTCTCCGAGACCGAAAACTCGAGCAGCGAAACTCAAAGACGTGCCAGACAGGATAAAGAAGGATAGGTCGAGGGCGCTAACAAAACTGAGTCAAAAGATTGGCTTCGAGATCAATAAAGGATGGATTGATAGAGAGGTAAATATTTTGGTTACAGAGGAGGGGAGAGGGGATACCCTCTTGGCCAGAACGGATACGTACAAACAGGTCATCGTTAAAAATCTGGGGTTGGGGGAATTCGGCAGGACGAAGATCGAGGATGCTACCCCGTCATATTTGATCGGCGAGCTCCTGGATCATTCAACGACGACGTAAGAATGATGAAGTTTAAAATTTTCACATGCCCTATCATACGAGATAACATTTTCATTTTTGATCTCGCAGAAATTTTCCTTTCCGTCCATAAAGTAATCGCACATAAAACAAAAGTTGTTTTCCGCCGCCATTTCAATTACCCCTTATATCCAGATGTATAGCCATATGGGGCCGCCGAGATTCGAACTCGGGTCTCTAGGTCCCTAACCTAGGAGGATCGACCAAGCTACCCTACGGCCCCTAGAATTGCAATCTCGAAAAAAAATCATTAGATCAGGGTCTTAAAAATCTGCGGTAGGAATAGATGAATGTATAGAAATTTATTATCTGACTTATGAGAAATGGAACGATTATCGTTAGGTTAATCAGGAGATTGATATTCGCCGAAACTTTCCATCCAAATACCAACAGACCGATCTTTAACATGGCTGAAAAGATAACTATGAAGAAAAATAGCAGCTGGAATGAAAGGAGTTTGATGATCCTTTCCGCTTTCTTCTTGGCAGTAGGGCTCAGATCTTGTTTGTATATATCTATCAACCTGTTCATTATTATGACGTAGATCGCCGAAAGAATGATGACGCCGACTAGCAGGACTGTCAATATAAGAACCAACATCTGGTTGCCCGTCTGTAGCGCCATAATCTTCTCCATCGTTATAGCATATCAATTTGAAGAGTTGTACCAAATTTCTTAAATAATTTTCTACAGAAAGAGATCATCGATACTCTATAATCTTACATTTTTATCGTGGGTTGGGTAAGGGAATACACCTGCCAGCACCATCGATTTTTGTGCGAGTGAGAGTTAAAGAGTAGGAGCAAGGTGGGGTTTTTAACACCAACGTTAGAGATCATAAAAGCCTTAAATCCCAAGAGCCTGGTTCGAGATGAACGGTCACCGATTCCCCTGGATATAGATACCTGATGTCTCTCGGGAAATGGTAAACCCGGTCTTTCTCATCCACGAGAGTCCAATCTTTCAAATCCACTGGTTCATTGCCTATATTCTCTATCTCGATCCATGTCTCGTTTTGATAGGTCTCATCCCCCTCGGTGATGTCCACCCGTCCAGTAGTTATCTCAAGACCAAGCTCGGGTATCCTCGTGGTCGATAAACGCGTGAAGGTCGTTGTAACCTCGAGGGGTCCTAATGAATTGAGTATATTTCGATAGACCTCGCCCCTATACTCGAGGTGTGCCTGTCTGGTTTGATTTCTGTCTGAGCCTCCCAAAACAAAGACTCTCTGACCCTCGTGCCAGACATCGGACTTCATGTACATCCCCCTAGCGCCTTGGGTCCTCAAGTACTCCTGTTCGGAGGGTTGTAAGATTATCTGAACTACTCTCCCTGAACCTTCGTAGGCGTCAGGGCCGCCGAGGATGATTATAAATCGCTCTTCATTATAATCGTCGAACTCATTAACTCCGACGCGAACGATTTCTAGATCCTCATCCTGCAAAAATTCAAAGAAGTCAGCGGCCAACCCATAATCTATGGAATTCGCCAGAACCACAATTTCTGGTTTGGCTGTTGCGCTCTCAAGACCTCCTGACCCCGGAGAACCATTGATGGCACCTGCTCTACCAAAACCCACTTGTGATGCCACGAGAAATAACAACAGCCAGAAGATCGTCCAATACCTTTTTTTCATCCTATATTCTAGAGTTATAGTTAACAACCAATTGGGTTATTTGGCGCATTGTAAACCGTTACATGAGCCACCCTAAGCTTATTACCAATCTCTCTATAACCGTAACCATATTCCGCGACATGAATTTGTCAAAGACACTACGCTATTTTTCGTAGATGAATAATGTATGCGGCTACCGGGATTCGAACCCGGGCAGCAAGCTTTTTCCTTCGGGAAAGCTGGCATATGTGCCAACTTCCTCGCAGAAGTGGGAAGCTTGAGTCCTACCGCTAGACCATAGCCGCTCGATGTGATATTTTTCTGGTCTTGGCATTATTAACTTTTCTTATTTTGCCTCAAAATTGGATGTGAGTTTCTATTCCCATGTAACCTCAAGTTCGACCGATCTGATCTCGGGTTTATATGGCGTCTTTATCTCGAATGTCGTCGTCTTTCCGGCCGACAACATAGCCTCATCGGCAAAGCTACCGTCCACGAAGACTACTTTGTTGCTCGAATCGTAATATCTCGCTATCACTTTGACATAAAGTGCATCTCCATCTCCGATATTCTCGACCTCCCCGACGATATTGATGTAATCGCCGGAGTCTGAGATAAACTTCTCCCAGCGCTTGATCCCCACCTCCGCCTCAGGTATTTTCGGGAGAGCAGTCGTGAGCATTGGGGTAACAATGGGGGGTTGCGTAGTGGCTATGCCTACCTTCGGAATCAGTTGGGGGTATTCCCCTTGATAACGGCTCGAGAACCAGACTATTCCATATACAAGCGAGAAGAATATCAAAACTCCCAAGATGGTGGAATTGATCTTCCTCAAGTTACATCTCCATCCTATAGCATGCCCTCTTTCGCGCCCTTAGGTCATCGAACCATTTGGCGGCCAGATGCTGACTCGATCGAAATTCTCTACTTCGGCTTTATCGGGGAAGTGGGCCCGGGGAGAATCGGACTCCCGACCTTCAGTGTGTGAGACTGACGTCATAACCACTAGACCACGGGCCCTTGATTAAGAAACGACTGCTTAATAAAATGTCATTCAGATATTTAAATTATTTATCTCGATTCAAAAAAACAAGCGCAAATGGGCCCGGGGAGAATCGGACTCCCGACCTTCGCCGTGTCAAGGCGACGTCATAACCACTAGACCACGGGCCCTCCTTTTTGATTATGGTGAATAATATTATATAAGCTTGGCTAAAAAAGGCCTTTGCTCTTCACCACTCTCAGTTTCGCCCGGTCCCCTACGTACTCCCCACTCCGAGATTGGACATAGACCTCCAACACATAATCGCCTGGTACTGCATCGGATGCCAATGTGGATCCGAAGGTCACCATTCTGCTTTCTCCGGGCTTCAGGGTGAATTCCGTCCTCTCTGGCTTCTCTACGTCGACCCCCTCGGTCTTTATAACATCTATAGTGATCGTCTCCGTCGATGTCCCGACGTTCCTGATCGTTGCCTCCAACTGCATAGCTTCTGGATTGTCCAGACTAATCTTGCTCGGCACGACCTCGCTGGTGAGCTTCAAATTTTGGGTACTACCGATGGTGCACCCTACCGATAGAACAATGGCCAATAATATGAGGACCGCATACAACCTTCTCATAAAGGTCACCTTTTTTAAAGAAAGTTGATTTTGGGGGTCTTATAATCCTTTTGGTGGGCCCATTTCCCCCATTATTATGCGTTCAATGCTCTATGAGTAAAAAAGCAAACTTCGATCGTCGCAGATCTCGATGAATCGTCCCTAGTAACCCCCTCCAAGGTCTTTCTCAAGGGCCTTCACCAGAAATTGATTTGCCCTTTTCAGCACCTCCTTGGCGTTCTTGTACGTCAGCCTTTCTAGGGCATCTTCATAACCCAACCACTCGTATCCCATGTGCTCGTAGCTGAGCTCGACCTCTTCCGCCTCAGTTTGGGCCAGGTAGAAGGTAACCTCCTTGTAGACCACCTCCTTCCTCCTCTTGAAAGTATAGCTAACCTCGTCCTCAAAGCCCTCCAAAAACTCCACATCATCGATCCCTGTCTCCTCCGCTATCTCCCTCCTCGCCGTCTCCTTTGGGTCCTCGCCCTCTTCTATGTTGCCCTTAGGAAAGTCCCAGTGGCCAGCGCCATAGTGCAATAGGAGGTACTTTAAACCGCCATCCCTTTTGAAGACCACTGCACCGGAAGAATTTTCGAGCTCCATATCTTCTCCGACCCACGAGTACGATCCTTTCCACTCTTTAGTATTTCACCTGAAAATGCCAAACAGTTGCCGATCGATCGCCCTTCGGTTCGTCGAGACTAGCCTCGATGCCTTCGCCTCGTCCTCAAGTCGATTTTGTCGGTCTTCCTGATCCACTTCAAGAATCTCCGCATCTCCGGCGCGCGCTTCAGTTTTTCGAGGGTATTGTATCTCCTCTCGAGTTCGAGATTGGTAAAGAGGGCATGTACCTGCTTTCCGCAGGGTTTGCATACCTTTATTACCGCTCTTCCGTGCTTTGATTTTGGTATCAAGTGATGCCTTACGAGTGGAAGATTCTCCCTTTCGCATATGTCGCAGATTCCTATCTCCATCAAATCTCACTATCACCTTTCTATAAATCTCTATCCTCGCTTCTCCTTCAAAAACCTTCGGCCTTGGCCAAATCGAGCGATGCCTCCTTGGGCTATTCTCCTCCAAGATCTGAAGAAAGGCTTAACGATGATGGTGTGGAGAGGGGACTGCCCACGGAGTATGAGAAAAAGAGTCCACTTTCCCGTGAGCGTAATGAATGGCAAATGTAAGGAACAAATCTTTTTTTAAAATTTTATAGATGAATTGTGCGAATCTGGATAAGAGCTGAAAGTTTGGCTTCGTAGCGATGCAAGCACCCTAGGAGGCCTTCCTCTCAAGACAATCAATCCTTCGAAGAGAATTGATCTACTCCTGTTCACCGACCTATCGAAGATCTGTCGATTCCAGATGCTCAAATCCAAATTCGCGATAAATAATTGGCTTTCATGGGATAAATACTTTTTCTCCGGGCTCTGTTTTAGTTGCATTCAATGGACCCTTGGAGAGTGGATTCGCATTTATCGCTCCATCAAACATCTTCGCGGCTATTTCCGGTAAGTGTATATCTCTCCCCTCTTCAGAATCGCTACCTCCGTTTCAGGGAGCTTCTCCCTCACTTTCCTCTGAAATTCTTCGAATCCCTTGTCGGAATGATAGGGAATCGCGACCTTTGGCTTTATAAGCCCTACGGCCTTGGCCCCATTCTCCGGAGAGGTCCCCGGGGCTATGCCTATGGGGACTATCGCTATATCCGGTCTGTGCCTCTCTCCGATCTCCCTCATCCCTTCGAAGGTCTGGCTATCGATGGCGTGGTAAATGACTATCCCATCCTCGCTGGTTATGGCGAAGGATAGGGGCTCCCTCGATGGATGGACGGCCTTCTCCGCGTTTATTCTCACCCCGCCCACTTCGATCTCACCCCCCGCTTTTATGGACTTCAGATTTTCTCCACTTATCTCGCCTTTCAATGCTTCTATCACGTGCTCGGGGGCTATCACAACTGCCTTTCCAGCCTGCACGATTTTCAATACCTTCCTGTCGAAATGGTCGTAATGCTCGTGGGAGACTACCATCAGGTCCGGTTCCAATGTCGCGGCCTTCTCCCCACTCAATTCCGTGGGATCTACAACCACCGTCTTGCTGGGGGTCTTTAGAACTATCCCTGAATATCTGTTGAACCAGAGCAATGAAACGCTGTTTCTCTCCACCTCTAGGGCGTTGAATTCTTCGAAATCCACTTCCTCCTTCTTTCCGAAAAACAATGGCACCCTCCTCACCTCGTAATAACCTCTCTCTTCTTCTTTAAGTAATTTTTTGTGCGACTCGGCTGAAGAGTTCGTCGCCCTTAAGGTTTTTTCAGATATCGATAATTGCCTAAAAAGTTTCTCTTTCTCCCTTTGGTCTCTCTCTTTTGAAAAAGGTAGAGGTGGAATGGACTCGCCGGGATTTGGACCCGGGGCCTCTGCCTTGCGAAGGCAGCGCTCTTCCAGGCTGAGCTACGAGCCCAAAAAATGATATCTCTATAATGAGAAGAAAGGTTTAAATAAATAACTCTCCAAAGTCTGCGTGTCTCGGATATGGGCCCGTGGCGCAGCATGGTTTAGCGCGTTCGGCTGATAACCCAAGGAGGGCAGAAACCGGAAGGTCGAGGGTTCGAATCCCTCCGGGCCCATTGTGGAAAGACTTAAATACTTTTCTACGTTATTTTTATCAAACTCAGATCGCATAAGAAGCGGGGTGGGGTAGCCAGGTCAATCCCGCCGGGCTCATAACCCGGAGATCGGTCGTTCAAATCGACCCCCCGCTACTAGTTAGGTCAGGGATTCCGCAAATGGTTTTAGGGGTTTATTTCGAAGGTAAATTTCAAATGATTAAATACATAGTAGATCGCAAACTGCTCTTTTTTTATATCTTTACCAACAATAACCCAACAGAACCACAGAAGAGCAAGATTTAAATCCAATGCCAGATGAAAATAAGAAGGGGTAGGCTAACTACTTTTGGGATGCCCACAAACACCCTCTCGCAGTGGCCTACCCCACACCCAAACTGATTGACTCTCGCTATTTAGTTTTGAAGTGCCGATCGCGTAAACAAAAAGTTACATCGCTCGTTTCAAAAAAGCGAAAAATTTAAATCTCCGGAATTATAAAGAAGAGATCGCCTGTGGGGGTGGAATGGAGAAGCTCTCCTCCTTGTGGTATATTGCAACTCTTTTTCCCCACAGGTCTTGAACATCCCGAATTTTGGTTGTGGGGCAAGAATAGAAAAGAATATCTATCAACTTATCCCCCTTCATTGCCATCTGGAAATCGGACCCTACTCTCTCCTCTCCATGGGCATCCTCCACTCGAGGTCACTCTTATAGAAGATCCAGACTCTTTTTGTAATCGAGGTGAAAAGCGCAATGGGGGTTGGGCCTGTGGGCGGGTGAAAAACAGAGATACCGAGCGATTCCGATCGCGCTCTGAGCGTGCCCACAGGTGCATCAAGTTTGTCCCATATATTATTTATGGATAGAGGGTCTCTTACGTAAACCGGTGGGTAAACATTTCTTATTTTTCCAAGACCATATCTAGAATTTTCCAACCCGAATAGTAACACTATCTCATATTTAATGGTTGTGCAAAAATATGCAAAACCGTAGAACTAAGTACTAGTTTGACTATAATATATAGTAGGGCGGAATGGGCTCTTGTCGGATGGAGGTGAGAGGATGAGCGAAATAGAGGATGATAGAAAAAGATTTGCCAGAGAGGAGGCTATATTGGGGGAGTTTTTGAGGAAGAAGGGCTGGTATGTTCCGTCAATTCACGGTAAGCTTTTGAAAGAAGAGGAGTAATCTCGACCCTCTTCCCCTGGCTAAAGTTCCTAATTTGGGAGAGATTGGGGCCTTATTGGGGATTAAGTTGGGAAAATCTTTATCAATATCAATTCAAATCGGCAATGTGCTCACGCGGGGAATGACTCTTTTTCTTTATAACATGGCTCACGGCTAAAACCCCTTCCTTCAGGGAGGGGATACCGCCGGAACACTTTTCCCGTGCTCTCCCTTAAGCCATATATACCGGCTGGGTCAAATTCTCTTTGCATGAAGAAAACCTTCAAATTCCGCCTATACTCTAACAGGGACCAGAAGGAGCTGTTGGGGCAGACCCTCGAAACGTGCAGGATCCTCTACAACAACGCCCTCGCCGAGCGCAGAGTAGCTTGGAAAAAGGAGAAGCGCTCCGTGGGTTACCACGAGCAGGCCGTGGCATTGCCCTTCCAGAAGGCATCCGACCCCTACCTGCCGCAAGTCCACTCACAGGTCTTGCAGGACGTCCTCAAGCGGGTTGACAAGACCTATCAGAACTATTTCAGGAGACTCGAACTGTACAGGCAGGGCAAGGGGGAGAAGCCGGGCTACCCTCGATACAAGGGCTACTACAGGTATGATAGCTTCACATATCCGCAGAGCGGTTTCAAGATCGAGGGCAAGAAGCTGGTGCTCTCCAAGATAGGCAGCGTCGACATCAAGCTCCACCGACCGATCGAGGGCACAGTAAAGACCTGCACGATTAGGAGGGACGTTGACAGGTGGTACGCATGCTTCACGGTTGAGCTACCAGATGTCGCTGCAGAGAAAAGAGGGATCGCAAATGCTGTCGGCGTTGACGTGGGTCTCTCAAGCTTGGTAACTCTGAGTACTGGCGAAAAGATCGAGCCCCCGAAGTTTCTACGAAAGATCGAAGAGAAGCTCGCGAGGGAGCAACGAAGACTGTCGAGGAAGAAGAAAGGCTCGAAAAACAGACTAAAGCAAAGGCTGAAGGTAGCCAAGCTACATAGAAAGATAAGGGAGCAACGCACGGACTTCAACCACAAGCTCTCTCGGAAACTCGTTGATACTTACGATCTGATAGCCTTTGAGGACCTGAGGATAAGGAACATGCTCCAAAACCATCATCTAGCAAAGTCCATATCGGAGTCATCCTGGTACATGCTGCAAGGGCTTACGGCTTACAAAGCGGGGGAAGCTGGTAAGCAGATGGCCCTTGTAGATCCAAACGGCACATCCCAGGAGTGCAGCAACTGCGGGGAAAAGGTGGGGAAAAACCTGTCGGTGAGGATGCATGAGTGTCCTTACTGCGGGTTGGTATTGGACAGAGACGTGAACGCCGCGATAAATATCCTTAAGAGAGCTGTAGGCGAGGGACTCGCCGATTTGATGCCTGTCGGAGGCCTTCCGTTGGGAACGCCGTTGAAGCAGGAAGCCATCCCGCTTTAGCGGGTGGTAGTTCACATCCAACACCCCGCCCCCGTGAGCGCTCTCCTCCTTCTTTTGATTTTAAATTGTTGTTTAACCATGCTATCAACCCTTGCGCTTTAGTTCGGAATGAGGGAAAAATATTTATATGTTGGTTTCAGTATTTACCGGATTGCCCATGGGAGGGTATGAGAGAGGGAAAAGAAAAAAGGTATTACCCCCCATAGGCAGTTCATCACTTTTTTGAAAGTGGTTTTTATTTGTTTGGATTTATCCACTTTCGTTTCGTTTATTTCGCATAAATCCTCTGGAAATATTGGGGTAGGATTGCCAGAACAAAGTCGAACGTGAAATAACGCGTGACAATAGATTCATCGGAAAGATCACTTCATCTTCGATACTATCTCATCTGCCATCTCAGATGTCTTGGCGGTGCCCCCGAGATCGTAGGTCGTCGCTTTGCCCTCTTTTATGACTTCGGAGACCGCGTCCACGACCTTTTTGGATGCTCTCCTCTCTCCTAAGTGACTGAGCATCAGGGCCCCGGACAAGATGGTCGCCGTCGGGTTCACCTTGTTCAATCCGGTGTACTTCGGCGCCGAACCGTGTACCGGTTCGAAGACCGCGATCTCATCGCCCATATTTGCGCTTGGGGCTAAGCCTAAGCCCCCTATGAGACCGGCGCATAAGTCCGAGAGGATGTCGCCGAAGAGATTTGTAGTTACGATGACATCGAACTGATTCGGATTCTTCACGAGTTGCATCGCCATATTATCGACGATGCGATCTTCGAACTCGATCTCTGGGTACCGCTCCGCGACCTCCCTCGCAACCTTGAGGAATAGCCCCCCAGTAGTTTTCAATATATTTGCTTTGTGGACCGCCGTGACCTTTCTCCTTCTCTCCTCGACGGCGTAATCGAAGGCGAATCTCACGATCCGTTCGCTCCCCCTCCTGGTTATGACGTTGACGCTCTCCGCATGATTTTGCCCTTTGCCCACGAAGCGTTCGATCCCCGAATAAAGTCCTTCCGTATTCTCCCTCACCACCACCAAATCGACATCCTCGTACCTCGAATTGACGCCCTCAAAAGACCTTGCAGGCCTCAAGTTTGCATATAGATCGAGGGTCTGTCTCAGGCCGACGTTGACGCTCCGAAAACCATAACCCACTGGGGTCGTTATCGGCCCCTTCAGAGCGACTCCATTCCTCCTTATGGAATCGAGAACCTCTTCGGGCAGGGGGGTGCCAAAACTCTTCAAGGCGGCCTCTCCCGCCACGACCTCTTCGAATTCGAACTTCACCCCGGTCGCTTCCAAGACTTTCAACGTAGCATTTACTACATCAGGTCCAATACCATCTCCCGGGATCAAAGTAACCTTATACATCTCTCAGCCCTTCCTTTGGGTTTCTCTCGTAAAGTTCAACAAACCCCCCGCAACTACGATCTTCACCTGCCTCTCGCTCAGATCGTGCTCGGTCTTTATCCCCGTATTTTTTGTCCTATTGAAGACCTCTATTATTCTCCCGTCGCCTCTCAATTGATCTCCTATCCTCTTGATCTCCATCTCGTCGCCCCTTTCCATTTTACCGTAGTCGTCGCCATCCGAGAACTCCAATGGAAGAATGCCGAAGTTGATCAGATTGGCCTTGTGTATCCTCGCGAAAGATTTGGCTATAACCGCCTTTATGCCGAGATACATCGACGCTAGGGCAGCGTGCTCCCTCGAGGATCCCTGACCGTAGTTTTCTCCTCCGACGATAAAGCCCCCTCCTTTCTCCTTCGCCCTCTTCGAAAAGGTTGGGTCGACTTGCTCGAATACGTGCTGGCTGATCTTCGGTATATTCGACCTCAAAGGGAGTATCCTCGACCCAGCTGGCATTATGTGGTCTGTGGTTATATAGTCTCCAACTTTCAACAAAATCTCGCCCGATAGATCGTCTGGGAGGGGGTCTTTCTTTGGGAGCGGGGCTATATTGGGCCCCCTCATGACCGCGACCTCGTTAGGGTTTCCTGCTGGAGGGAGGATCATGCTGACATCGACCCAGAATTTCTCCGGTATCTCGACCACTGGGGCGTCGCCCAACTCCCTTGGATCCGCGATCGCCCCCTCGATGGCAGAGGCAGAGGCTACCTCTGGACTCGCCAGATAGACCTGGGCGCTCTTTGTCCCACTCCTGCCCTCGAAATTTCTGTTGAAGGTCCTTATGGAGACCCCATTTGTGGGCGGCGCCTGCCCCATGCCGATGCAGGGTCCGCATGCGGACTCCAGGATCCTTGCGCCAGATCTTATGAAAGTCGCGAGGGCTCCATTTCTCGCTATCATCTCCAAGACCTGCCTGGAACCGGGGGCTATGGCAAGGCTCACATCGGGATGGACCTTCTCTCCTTCCAGTATTTTGGCGGCGATCATCAGGTCCCTGTACGACGAGTTCGTACAGCTTCCTATTATCACCTGTTGGACTTTTAGCCCCTCCACATCCCCCACTCCAACCACATTATCCGGGCTGTGGGGCTTCGCTATCAAGGGCTCGAGTTCGCTCAGATTTATCTCCACCTCTTCGTCGTACTCTGCATCCGGGTCCGCTTTTATTTCGGTCCAATCCCCCCCTCTATCTTGACTTATCAAAAATCCCCTTGTTACCTCGTCCGAGGGAAATATCGAGGTCGTTGCGCCTAGCTCTGCCCCCATATTCGTAATGGTGGCCCTTTCGGGAACGGAAAGCGTGGTGATGCCCTCGCCGTAGTACTCCATTATCCTTCCAACTCCTCCCTTAACGGTGAGCCTTCTGAGCAATTCGAGGATCACGTCCATCGCGGAGACCCAAGGCTTGAGCCTACCCGTGAGCTTTACACCCACGATCTTCGGCATCTTCATATAGAACAAACCCCCGCCCATAGTCACGGCGACGTCGAGGCCGCCGGCGCCGATTGCGAGCATCCCCGCTCCGCCTGCGGTCGGTGTATGGCTGTCGGAGCCCAAGAGGGTCCTTCCTGGGACGCTAAACCTCTCCAGGTTTACTTGGTGGGATATCCCGTTTCCTGGCTTTGAAAAGTATATGCCGTACTTTGCGGCGACTGTTTGGAGGTAGAGATGGTCGTCCGCATTCTCGAATCCAGTTTGCTGGGTATTGTGATCGACGTAACTCACAGATAGGTTCGTCTTTACTCTGGGGATACCCAAGGCCTCAAACTGCAGATAAGCCAAGGTCCCCGTTGCGTCTTGGGTCAGGGTCTGATCTATCTTTATCCCTATCTCCTTCCCAACTTCGAGCTCCCCTTCTACGAGGTGTTCTTCTATGATTCTCTGCACAACCGTCGATCCTATTTTGATCACCCAACACAGATCGGTTTTTCCAGTCAGGTTTGGTTCGATATCCCTTATCAACCTTTTTATAAGTTTATAAAAAAAGTAAGGGTCTCCCTACGCTTGCGATTGCTCCCCTACCCTTCATCTGACGTGCCGAGGATCTCCTCTGCCATCTCTTTTAACTCTGCATCTGTTATGGCGCTCTTCCTCTTCTCAGATCGCTCCTTCACGGCCTCGAGTATCTTTATAAGTTGCTTTTTATCCGTATGGATGCCGAGCTCTTCCAACTTGTCCCAAACGGCGTGCTTTCCTGAGTGTTTTCCTATGACTATGCGCCTGCTCGCCCCGACTTCATCGGGCAGAAAGGACTCATAAGTGTAGGGGAATTTCAGTACCCCATCTACGTGTATCCCAGACTCGTGGGTGAACATGTGCGCCCCGACGATGGACCTGTTCAAAGGAACTGGCATGCCCGAGGCCTTTTCCACATACCTCGAGACCTCGTAGAGCCTGTCGATCTTGAAACCTAGGTCTAGGTTGTATAGCTTCGTTAGGCTCATTATTATGCCCTCCAAGGATGAATTTCCTGCCCTTTCCCCTAGGCCATTCACGGTCGTAGAGGCATACTCCGCCCCGGCCTCAAAGGCGGCGAGGGCGTTTGCGACCGCCAGGCCATAGTCGTTGTGGGTATGGATCTCGACAGGCATATTCGTCTCTTCTATGAATTTTGCGACCAAGTACCTACTAGAGGAGGGGATCAAGACCCCTAGGGTGTCGCAGATCCTCAACCTGTCTGCCCCGGCCTCCTTTCCTTTCAGAGCGTACTCCTTCAGGAAAGAGAACTCGGTCCTGGTGGCGTCCTCGGCGTTCAGAGAGATGTACAAGCCATGCTCCTTTGCATACTCGACCATAGAGACGGCTTTCTCAACCACCTCCTCCCTGGTCATCTTGAGTTTGTACTGGAGGTGGATGTCGGAGGTTGCGATGGATATAGCGATGGCATCTGCGCCCGTCGATATTACCGCATCAACATCCGGCTTCGCTGCCCTGGACCATCCCATGATGCTCGCATCGAGCCCTTCCTTGGCGATGGAAGTGACCGCCTTCTGCTCCGAATCGGACATTACCGGGGTGCCCGACTCGATCTGCTGTACCCCTATCTCGTCCAGCAACCTAGCGATCTCTACCTTCTCTTCTATCGAAAAAACTACGCCAGG
Source organism: Hydrothermarchaeales archaeon (SeqCode) (assembly GCA_046761145.1). Lineage (GTDB taxonomy): Archaea > Hydrothermarchaeota > Hydrothermarchaeia > Hydrothermarchaeales > SZUA-236 > JBHIFP01. Next base: position 13,913 of record JBHIFP010000004.1, on the reverse strand, counting down.
GGTCTGCTCGCCATCCCTAAGAGTTGTATCATTGAGCTTTGGCTTTTTGAAGGAAAAGTTCTTGGTTACGTCCTTCTCGAAGTTGTAGAGACTGATGAACACCCGTTCACCTCCAGATACCATGATTAAAATTTCCCAATTACAAGAGTTTCCGAAATCGGTATAGGGAATTTCCCCTGGAGTCGATGGAAACCGTCAGTGGCCCGAAGTTCTCAACTTCTAGCAGCCATAAGGCCTCCGGAATCCCCAGATCTAACCAGTGCACCTCTCTTATTTTTCTTATACATCCAGCGGCCAATACACCGCAACCCCCAGTGAAAGACAAGTAAACGCTTCCTTCTTTCTGAAGCGCTTCTATCGCTTCCTCGCCTTTTATGCCCCCTTTTCCTATGATGATTTTGGTTTTGAATTTCTTCAAAAGATCCGGGATGTAGCTCTCCATCCTCGAGCTCGTGGTTGGTCCGGCGGATATTATCTCCCATCCGTCACCTTTCCTCACAAGAGGACCACAATGATAAATAACGTTAAAATCGACGGGAATCTCGTCTTTGTCTAGTTCCAATGCCCGTTTATGTGCCCTATCCCTAGCGGTTACCAGCACCCCGGAAAGGTAGACCTCGTCGCCCAATTCCAATCTTTTTGCATCTTCTCCGGTGACGGGTAAATTTATATGCATCGAATACCTCCCATCTACGATATCTCTATTTCATCTCCACGAATTCTCATTCTAGCAATCCTGTGTGCCCAGCATTGAATGTTGACAGCGACGGGCAAAGAGGCGGTATGGCAAGAGGCCACCTTTATATTCACCTTCAAACTGGTTGTCTTCCCGCCCAAACCCATGGGTCCTATGCCCGTTTGATTGATCAATCGCAAAAGCCCTCTCTCCAACTTTGCTATCTCCTCTATCGAGTTATAAGAGCTCAAAGGCCTCAGCAACGCTTCCTTTGCGAGTTTTGCAGAGACGTCAAATGAGCCACCGATGCCTATCCCAATTATCGTGGGAGGACAGGGGTTCCCGCCCGCCCTCTTTACCGTTTCCAAAACAAAATCTTTGATCCCTTGGACCCCGTCTGAGGGTTTCAGCATTCTTAGAGCACTCGTATTCTCGGAGCCCGCCCCTTTCGGCATGTATATGATCTCCGTCGATTCGTCTTCGGAGAAAGACCAGTTTATGTAGGGCATATCCGTGCCCGTATTGTCCCCCGGATTCTCTCTATTCAATGGATCGACTATATTCGGCCTTAGGGGAATGGCCACAGTCGCCTCTCTGACGCCCTCTATTATCGCCTCTTTTATCTTTTCGTGATCCTCATTTTTCCCGAGTTTCATATAGAAGATAGGGATGCCCGTATCTTGGCACATGGGCAAGGCATGCTCCCTAGCAAGCCTCACATTCTTCAAGATATTCTCCAATTGCAACTTTGCTATATCGCCCTCCTCTCTCTCATATGCATCTCTCAATGCCCTCTCCACATCCTCTGGCAAGTCCGTTTGGGCCTTTCTTATCAGTTCGACGATGTATTCTTTCATCTTTCCACTCCAACTTTCCGTTTTCGACTAAAATAGTTTTCTTCATCCAAGTAATCAAAGTTCAATCTTAGGAAGTCTTCGATGGTCGATAAATGAGAGAAGGATTCGCTTATAACTCCTTTGACTATTAGCCCGTCATCTATCATCCTCTGTATGGCATCCTGTATCTCGAACTCCCCCCTCTTCGATTTCCTGACCTTCGGGAGATATCCCTTGATGTCCTTGAAGATATACAAAGGGGAGCAAGCAAGGTTGCTCAAGATCTCCCCTCGCGCGGGTTTCTCTATAATTTGGGAGATTGTCATGTCCTCCTCGCATTTTACAGTACTCGACGAAAGCATTTCCTCCTCATCCAGTTCCTTCAGACTGAGGGTAGCATCGCATTTTTCGTCAAAATGGAATTTAATTAACTCCTTCAGATGCTCTTCGGGCAATATGCAGTCGCTGGCCATGACGAGCCCGTCCTCCCCTATGAAATCTTCGGCCGTGCTCAGGGCATGGGCCATTCCGAGCTGTTCCTTTTGCTCTCTGTAAGTTATTTTGCATCCGAAGTTGGATCCATCGCCTATGAAATGGATGACCTGATCGCCCAGATGCCCAAGCACGATACAAATCTCTTCGATGCCAGCCGAGCAAAGGTTTTCTATTATCTGCCCTATAGCTGGCCTGCCCCTAATCGGCAGGAGGGGCTTAGCGACGAAATCAGTCAAAGGTCTAAGTCTTACTCCTCTCCCCCCAGCCAAAATCACGGCTTTCATGGCTAAACCTCGATCTCCAAAAGGTCATAGGCGATGATAATCTCCCCTTTGAAGTACCTCTTTATGCTCTTTACCATCTCATTTTGCCTACCCTCTGCTTGTGGGGCAAAGTGCGTTATAACGAGTTTCTCTATATCTAGTCCTTGAATGAGCTTTCCTAGTGCTTTAGGCGTTGTATGATTCTCTACAGCTTCACCTTCTTTGGGATCAGGGAGTGCACACTCCTGGATCAGGACTTCTACTTCTCCTCTGCAGAGTCTTTTCACCGCCTCGCAGGGCATGGTGTCGCCCGTGTAGACCACAGAGCCTTCTACCCACTCTATCCTATATCCTATCGCAGGTACGCTATGTTCCATGTTCTCGCAACTTACAATACAATCCTCAAGTTTTATCCATCTTCCATTCATCTCCTCTATCTTTAGGTCAAATCTGCCCTTAAGGTAGGGATATGCGTCCGGTAATCGTGCAATCCACTCTTTCGTGCCGATGGGGCCGTATACGTTGAGATGATTTCTACCACGTAGAAAATTTGCCTTCAAAAGAGCCAAGAAATCGGAGTTGTGATCCAGGTGGTGGTGGGTGAAGAATACGTGATTTATGTCTATGTGATCGTATTTGCTTTGAGATAGACGGCTCAATACGCCGGCACCGCAGTCAAAGAGCATCAGCTCCCGGGTTTCAATCAATACCCCGGATTGTACTCTATCTTTTGAAGGGATTGCAAAGCCTGTTCCGAGTAGCGTGATGCGCATAAAAATTAGTTTCTCTATGAGTTACTTAAGATTAACTACTCTAATATAGCTCCTTTGGTTTTTGGTCAGGGTAGGAAGGCTTTATGAGATTTAACTCTTTGAGTTTAACCAAAAGAGAAAGAACATTTTGAACCATGAGATAAGTATGGACAATCGAACCTTTGATGATAATTTGGTTAGTGAAGTTTCACAAAAAATTATCAAAATGATTGAGATCCTAAATCCTATTACTGAAAAATATATCAAATAGTGTTGTAGCCCATACTGGGGGATATTGACTAGAGAGAAAAAGATCGAAGTTTTTTCAATAGGTAAACTCGTTCTCGGAGCTCCTGTTCTTAGCCATACTGTCCGAGCTTTATTAGAATGGCTACAAAACATAAGATAATCTAAGAAATGAAATTTTTCTAAGAAAAATTTATATAGTTAAGAATATTTTATATTCTTAGGTGAAGGATATGCCGACGAGCACGGTAAGCAGGAAGGGTTTGACCACGGTCCCGTCAAGGATCAGGGAAGTTCTAGGTATAAAGTCAGGAGACAGGCTGGAGTGGAGGATTGTCAAGAAAGATGACAAAACCCTGATTGAAGTGGAAGCGGAGAAAAACCCCTACGAGTTCTTGAAAGGCAGGAGAAAGGACTCCAATGGGACCTTCGATAGGGTCGAAAACATAGCTGATGCCTTGATAGCAAAGGAGGTTAGAGCAGGTGCCGGTCATTGAACTCGACCTTCTGATTGCCTTTGTGAACGCCTCCGACAGGCAGCACCTAGTAGCAGACAGGGCCTTTCGAAAGATAATGGTGGGTAAAATAAAAGACGCGAGTACGGCAAGTTCCGCATACCTAGAGTATGAACTGGTACACCGATCCTTAGGCTACCCTGTGGAGGATACCAGAAGGGAGATATCGGGCTTTAAGAACTTTCCAAACCTAGGTGAGGAGCCACTGACGGCAAAGGTCATACTCGAAGCCATGCGACTTAGAGAAACTGTAAAGGATATGACATATTTTGACTCCATGCACGCCTCAACGGCTATGCTTGGCGACGGAGAGATCATATCCACAGACCCAATTTATGATAAAGTGGATGGTCTAAATAGGATCGACCCATCAAAAATATAGAATGCAAAATCTCGACAGAAAAACGGATCGGAGTTCAAAAAACAAAGAAAGCAAATTTTGCTGTGAGGGCAAAGAATGGAGAAATGCGTCAATTCTATTTTAACGCCATCATCTCATTTAGATCAATCTCAAAGGCTATGATGGGGTATTCCAATTCAAAATTGGTTATCACCTCGGGATGAAGTTCGCCGAAATAACCAACATCTAAATCGCTGGCTTTTATAGTCGCGCGCCTCCCCTCTATGAAACTCGCATGGTCCGACCTTTTTATTTGGTAATCTTTCACGCCTAAATCCCTTAGAACACCTTCGACGACCGATTTTATCTCGGTAAAACTTGCCTTTGAATGTATAGAGCACGAACAGAGTTTCTTCTTATCCAATGCCCCCGTTTCTACATCCTTGTCGAGAAAAATGACGTCCCCGATCTCGAAGATCTTCTGTGGTAGCTCTCTGTGTTTGTTTATCTTCAAGACTTCGAGCAGGCTCGATAGCAGGCTGGTGCGAACTATGGTATGCTCCTCTGATATGGGATTCTTTATCTCGACGGCCTCCCCCTCGGTCTTGGTATCGAGAAAGTTGCTCTCTTCATTTGTGAGCATCAGGGTCATGACCTCGGTAAATCCATAGCCGATCATCGCGCTCCTCACTTTCTCGCAGTACTTTTCCATAGGGTGCTTCTCTCCTGTCGTCACGAGTTTGGGCAACACCGGTTCGAAATTTTGGTAGCCGTAGCCTATTGCAACATCCTCGACGAGGTCGATCTCATGGAGGATGTCTGCCCTGTAACACGGGACGGAAACCAGTAGGTTTTCTCCATCCTCTACGCCGAATCCCATCTTCTCAAGGCAGGACGCGATTTCACTCGAAGTAAGATCTAGGCCGAGCATCCTGTTGACGTACTCCACTCCAAGCCCTCTCTTGACTGGCGAGAAATCCGGGGTTTTGATCACCTTGTCGGGATACTCTATCTCGACCTGCCTTATCCCCCAACCGCGCTCTGCAAATGCCGTGGCTACGATATTCAACGCCCGGCTTACCAGGGTAAAATCAGTGCCGGTGATCTCTACGAAGAAGTCCGTCGTCTCTTCCATTACCCTCGTCAGCTCCCCATTTATGATAGGGGGCATCGAGAGTACATCGCCTTTGGAATCCAATATTATGGGATACCTATCGAACCTATCTATGATATGGGCATACTGGATGCCCTTCGGGTGCTTTTCTAGGATCTCTTTCAGGCTCATCTCTTCTTCCATGTCCAAGGGGACAAAGCTTACCTCCTCTGGCTTTGCAGTTTTGTACAGGTAGGGTCCCTCGATCTTGGAAGAGTCGTGTACCCCTATAGCGACCTTCTTTCTGTCCCGCCCAAGGGCCCAATGTAAGTCCTCTTGTAGATCCATGAGCTCTTGGATCAACAAATCATTGAGTTTAACGCTCGAGACCTCGCATGCCACAACATAATCCCTTATCCCGGCAATGCTCCCATCTGCTTTCAATACTTCTCTAAAGTCCTTCAATTCATATCTCTTCAAACCCATCTCGATGGCAAGGAAGCTTCGAAGGGCCCTAGCAACTCCTCCAGCCGAATATAGATCTGGCCTATCCGGAAAGAACTCGATGGTCATACTCCTGCTGCTGTACCCTTCTATGTCTGCCCCAAGCATGGATATCTTCTCGACCAACTCCTCGATGGGCATTTCTTTGCCGAGCAATGAAGAGAGATCGCGATAGTTTATCTCGATAACTGGCAAGATTTCACCTCACGGCAAGCCTCCTAAGCCAATCTATATCGCTCCTATAAAAGGCCCTTATATCCGTTAGATCCAGCCTCAGCATTGCGAGCCTTTCCAATCCCAGACCCCAAGCCAAAACGGGATAAGTAATGCCGAGTGGTTCGGTAACCTCGGGCCTGAAAATACCGGCTCCGCCTAACTCGATCCAAGTGTTCTTCTCCTCAAAGAACACCTCTACCTCGAGGGAGGGTTCGGTATATGGGAAGAAGGCCGGCCTGAATCTTATCTTTTCAAAGCCCATCTTTGCATAGAAGACCTTCAAGATTCCCAACAAGTCGCTGAAGGTCACATCGCCGACTACAATGCCCTCAATTTGATAGAACTCCGGGATGTGTTTGAAAGTCATCTTCTCGTTTCTAAATACCGGCCCGATAGAGAAAACCTTGATGGGGGGCTTTTTGTTCTTTTCCAAGTGGCGAATTGTTACTGCCGTGGTATGGGTCCTCAACAAGGTCTGCTTTGCGATGGACTCGTCCCACTTATACCCCCACCCAACGGAGTCCGTTACCCCCCCGTCTTCGTGAGCCCTGGCAATTGCTTTTATCACCTTTTGCTCCGGCAACTTGGCTCCTTTGGGTTTTTCCAAATAGAACGTGTCCTGCATCTCCCTCGCGGGATGGTCTTGAGGTACGAATAGGGCGTCAAAATTCCAGAAGCTGGACTCTACCATGGGGCCCGAGATCTCGGTAAACCCCATCTGGAGGAAGATCTCTCTAATCTCGTCCATCATGATCCTCAGGGGATGTAGCTTTGCTGGCAACGCCTCTGGAGCCATATCCGCGATATCGTAAGGTCTAAAACTGGCATCTCTCCACTCGCCGCTCTTCAATAGCTCGTGGGTTAGCTGGGTAACTTCCTCGCCTATTACGATCCCCTTATCGACGAGCCTCTTGCCTTCTTCCGTTAAAATCACCTCTCTGAAGACCTTCTCCTCGATCTTTATCACATTCTGTCGATTCTTCAGAGACTCTAATGCTTTTTTTAGATCGTCGCTGAGTTCGCTCTTCAAAACTGTGCCTCCTCCCAAGAGTTCCAAGAGCCTCTCGTCGTCCGTCTTTTTGCCCTCCAGGCCTTTTTCGGTTGGAACGAGGATGCCTTTTTCAATCGTCGCAAGGTCTCTTTTCCTGAGCCATCCAATAGCTATTTTTACCTCATTTTCATCCAGCACTTTGTGTAGATCCTCGATACTCGCTTCCTTCTTTTCCCTCAAAAAATTCAAGGCTCTACGCTCGGGCAGCCCAACCTCTAAGTAATGCTCGCCCTCCTCTTCCAAATCCGCGACCTCGTCATATCTGTCGTCAATCTGGATCAAACCCTTGGGGCTCAGCCAATATAAGACGCGCATCACCGAATTTAAATTCAGCCCGGCATGCCCCGCTATCTCCTCGGGGGTAGCCCTCTGGAGTTCGCCCAAGGCGACGAGTACCTTCTTTTCGTGGATATGGAGTTCTTCTATCATATCCCCTCACCCAGCCTTGGATCTCCTCTTCTTCCTCTTCTTCTTCCTCTTGGGCTTTTCTTTGGGCGCCTCTATCTCAAGAGCCTCTTCTTCCTCCCCTTCATAATACAGGATGGCCATGAGGATAAAAAGTACTGCAAGGAAGATGTGAGATTTCTTGTCAAATCCCAGGAATGGCAGATCCTTGGCAACTGTGTAAACGGATGTTAATCCGAAGATGATCCCCAAGCTAGAGTAAAGCCAGAAGACCTCTTCTCTCCCCAGTTTATCTTCCAAATAATACATCGTAGAGAGGAGTATTACGATGCCCAGAACGACTGCCAGTCTAAGGGTTATTTGCATGCCATTTCACCCCGTTTATCTCAAACTTCGTCTTAACGTCTCCTTCTTGATTTAAAGTTTTATCTGTCATGAAGCTGCTCCCTGATCTTCTCCCCCGCGTACTTCAAAAATTTCTCTTCCTTACTCAACTCGATCTGTGCGCCAGCTGCAATATCATGCCCTCCACCTTCGCCGCCTGTCTTCTCAGCGGCATAAAGCATAACGTCTCCCAAGTTCAATCCGCTTTTTATCAAGTCCCCAGTCCCCCTCGAAGAGACCTTTATATCTCCATCTTTCGTCTCCACAAATGCGATGACGGGCTTTATGGGATTCAACATCCTAGAGTTGATCACCATAGTGGTAACGGTGCCGATGACGTTCTCGTCGATCTCGTTGTGAACATGGAAGGTGTACAACGCCCCTCTATCTTCGATGGCCTCCAAGTTCTGGGATATCCACCCATAACATGAAGAGAGGTACTTCTTGTGATCTATGAGGAGGTTGAGTCCAGCTTCGTAAAGGCTGCCCCGCTCGCCGAGACAAATTGCGATGCCGATGCCGTATTTCTCATACCTTCCGCAGGCGTTCAGCAGGGTCGCATACTCCTTCGCATCTCTGAGGATGGTCCGCTCTTCTTCTCCGTTGAGGGTGTAGACATCGCCAACGATGCTCTCCGCGGATTTCGTCGGGACGCCGTGCTCTACCATTTTCAAAATCAAGGCCGTGGAGAGCCTCTGCCTCTCCTCCTGACTCAAATCCACAAGCCTCGTCATCTCTCCATCTTCCCTCTTCACGGGTATATCGAGATCGTTCAAGAATTGGATGCATGCAGATTCGTTACCGCTCAAACCCGGGATGAAAGGATCGGTTGTATACTCGATGGCCTTGAATAGCGGCCTTGTCTGCCTCCCCCAGAGCCTAAGATCTTTCCCTATATCCAGGACTCCAGCCTTTACCCCGTCTTCCCCAATGCCCACGTTCAGTCCGGTCAACCTGCCCTCGGGATCTTGCATATCTCCAACTGCGCCGACGATGGCTAGAGGAGCGAGATCAGTATTCTTCGGGTTTAGGGCCTTCGAGAAGAGATAAGCCACGCCGGCCCCGCTCACCTCTCTCGCCCCATCTATACCAAAATTATGGGGATTGATGTGCACCAAATTTCCATGTTTCATGTCCTTTGGTTGATGGTGATCCAGGACAAAAACCAGGACTTTATCCAAAAGATGTTCCTCGATGCTCTCGAGCTGTCCACTGCCCAAATCCGTGAATATGAACAAATCCACTTCCTCTCCCGAAATCTCCTTTACGATATCTCCCTCCAACTGCTTCAGGCACCTCGTCTGGACCCCGCAACCCTCTCGAAGAAGGCACTTGTGCATTATAGCCCCAGCCGCCAAACCATCTGCATCATTGTGGGTAAGGACTTTGAATACCGCCCCCTTCTCGATATACCCTCGTAGAATCTCGGAAGCTTCTTCGAGCTCTCCCCATATCTTGCTGCTTGAGATCATATCTCTGCCCTTCTCCATATTGATTAATATATTTTTGCAAAAGGAGACATGGATTTGGGGGCCGACTTGAAAATGCGTTCTACCCCTTCACCGAAGACTGTTAGGAGCTCTGTCATTCTTTCGCCAAGTCGATGGACTCCACCCCTTCGATAGGTAGGGTAAATATGAATTTGCTCCCTTTATCCACCTCACTCTCGACCCATATCTTGCCGTCGTGAGCTTCTATCATCTTTTTGACGATCGCAAGCCCTATACCGGTGCCCGGATATCTGCGCTTTGTGCTACCATCGATCTGATAGAACTTACTGAAGATCTTATCACGATCTTTTTTGGGTATTCCTATGCCTGTATCTTCGACGCTGACTCGTATCCGCCCATCTTCGGATTTGGCCTCCAAAAAGACTTTACCCCCCCTTATGTTGAACTTTATGGCATTGCTGATTAGATTGGATAGTACTTGCTCAAGCATCCCTTTGTTGCCCTTTATCGCCGGCAAGTCATCCTGAATAGAAGTCTCAAAAGTGATTTCGTCCACTTTCGCCATGGGCTTAAATGCCTCAACAGATTCGATGATAAGCGAATCGATCTTCAGGCTCTCCAATTCAATCGGGCCGGGTTTTTCTTCCATCCTTGAAAACTGTATGAGATCCTCGATCAAACGATTCAAACGCGTTAGGCTCTTTTCGGATTCCTGCAGAATTTCCATTTGCTCCCTCGGCAACTCTCCAGTCATGACGAGTTCCATCCCGCCCTTTGCTATAGTAAGGGGGGTTCTGAGTTCATGAGATATATTGGATATGAACTCGTCTTTCATCCTGTCCAGAGTTTTGAGTTCGTCATAGGCCTTTTGCATATCTCTGGTCCTCTCCTTAACCTTGATCTCCAAATCCTTGGCATGCTCTTCAAGTTTTTTCTCGAGCATTGCCCTCTCCGTTATGTCCTCGATGACCAATATGGCACCCGTATTCCCCTCCCCCGCAATCTTCAGTGGCAACGTCCTGAGATTTGTGATTATCGTTTGATTCCTTGACTTCCTGAACTCAACGTTGTCGCTTTCATCCCTTTCACCGGTACTCAACACCCTCTCAAATACTTCCTTATAACCCCCCCTTACGAGCTGTGGAAATGATTCAAAGAAATTCTTGCCGACCAATTTCTCAGACGAAAATCCAGTTATATCCTCATAACCTTGGTTTACCGTCGTTACTATTCCCTCCCTGTCGAGCGTCAAGATCCCTATCGGTACATTCTTAAATATATCTTCTAGACCCGCGGTCAAACTTTCAAATGTAAAGCTGATTTTGCGGATGAATATCGCATATCCAAATAGGATACCCATGATAGCCGAGTTGACGCTGAATAGGGGCGGCACTTCGTGCCATATCATGCTCACAACTGCGAGCAAGGAGTCTCCGAGGAGTAGGAATAGGATCCCCATGATCAAAAATCTCAATTGGTTTTTATCTTCGGCCGATGCCGAGAGATATGATTTCAATAGGATGCCCAATGCAAAAAATGAGTATATCGCCAGGTATTCTACCAACAACGGGAATAGTGGTCCGAATCTGGGATTTATCCACCAATGGCCCTCGGGTAAGCTGATTATGAAGGCATCGAATGTTGTCAGAAGAAGAATAAGAAAGATTAGACTTGGTATGTGGACTTTGAACTCCAATCTCTTTATCACCCTCTTGGGGATGAGGATCGTCAGCTGGACCAGAAAACTCACGACAAACAGGCTCAAGGCTATGAGGAGCTTTATCATGGAGAACGTAGAAATGTTTGGGGGCAAAAGGATCAGTAGAAACTCGACGAAACTGGCTACCGCTATCAAAAGCATCCAAAACCCGAATATCTTATTGACCATCCCCCTCGGAGATTTTTCGTAGATAAGTATCCCGACGGTTAAACAGATCAAGCCAGAAACGATCGAAGGTACGGATAATAACGAAAATAGTTGTAGTTGAAACATGACTATAAATAGAATATTATAATATTAATCCTTTCTTTTCCGTTATCTGCTCCTTGACGAATTTGAGTCTTTTTTCCATCAATTCTACTTCCTCTCTCGATCTCTTATCTATGCCATCAATTTTTTTGTCCAGTATGTGCATTCTTATTGCAAGGAGGAAGTTAAAGCAGAGACTCAATAATAAAAGCGAGTAAATACCACTGAATACAAAACTCATCAGGTCCTCCATTCCGACAACCACTCAAGTTTTTTTCACACATCTACTATAACTTCAAGGCCTTTTCCAGAATTGCAACTCTCTCTTTAAGGACTCGAAGTTCCGAGCCGATGAGCCCCTCTACGTCGAAGATCCTGCCTTTCAGTTGATGAAGTCTGATACCTAGCAGGAAGAGGAAGGTCAGGTTCAGGATCAGGAGGGAGTATATCCCGGCCATGGATAGACTTACTATTTCTTCCATGCTTATAACCGATTTGCTATTATGGATTAATCTACTATTTAAATTCTACTCCCAAGGAAAATTTATTTATAACCCTAGGGCGAACGGGGGGGTTTAAATGGCCTTTCCGTCGATCTATGATAAAAAATCAGCCCTTCTTCTCTGCCTCTCCAATCATCGGGACGAATCTGACGCTGGTTATGTGCTCTGCCGTCAGATTTCCGCCTTTTTTGTGGATCAAGGTCAGGGTTTGGAAGTAAGTCGTGCTGCCGAGGGGGAGGACCAACCTCCCGCCATCGTTCAACTGCGCTATCAGGGGGGGAGGGATGTGGTTCACCGCCGCAGTGACGATTATGGCATCGAATGGGGCATATTCCTCCCAGCCGAAGTAGCCGTCCGCGTGCCTCACCTTTACATTTTTGTATCCCAGGCTCTTCAACCTCTCCTCAGCGCTTCTCGCCAACTTTTCTCTGATCTCTATCGTATAGATCTCATCGGTCAGCTCGGCCAAAACAGCTGCTTGATATCCAGAACCGGTACCGATCTCCAAGACCCTCTCCCCCCTCTCTATATTCAGAGACTGGGTCATCAAAGCAACGACGTAGGGCTGGGAGATGGTCTGCCCCTCGCCTATGGGGAGGGGGTTGTCGGCATAGGCCACGCCCTTCAAGCTCTCGTCCACAAACTCGTGTCTGGGTATCCTGCCCATGACCTCCAAGACCTTTTCATCCACGATGTCCCTACCTTTGAGGTCGCGCTCCACCATCCGCCTCCTCGCCTCGGTCAAGGAGGGATCTTCCCTTTGTACAGCGATACCTTCATCGGAGATGATTTCGCGGCCCTCGATCGTTCTATTCTCCTCTTCAATTCCTGCCTCCTTTGGATAGAGGATCAAGGATAACAATAAGACGACGACCAAGGTTAACAGTACCCCCCTCATTATCCTATTCTCGAACACTCTTTTGGGTATTTTCATCCCTCTCTACTCTGGTCGTTATAATGGAAGTTCTTTATCATCTTAAAGAGATTTATTATTAACTCAAAATTGAGTAGCTACTCAAAAGTTATATATATTAGTTGCCCCGATGTCTTAGGGGTGATCTGGGAATGACGAAGATAGGTATCGTTGCATCGGAGTTCAACTACGACATAACCTATGCCATGGTGAAGCTCGCAAAGGAGCACGCGGACTTTCTCGGAGTGGAGGTCGGCAATGTAGTAAAAGTACCGGGAAGTTTCGACATGCCCTTGGCCGTGAAGAAGCTATTGGAGAAGGGGGATATCGATGGCGTCGTTACGCTGGGCGCGGTGATAGAGGGCGAGACGGGGCACGACGAGATAGTGATACAGCACGCCTCGAGGAAGATCGCGGATCTGTCACTGGAGTACAACAAGCCCGTCGCTTTGGGCATATCTGGGCCGGAGATGGGCAGGTTGGAGGCCCATGCCAGGGTGAAGTACGCAAAGAGAGCAGTAGAGGCCGTCGTCAAGATGATAGAGAGGATGAAGGAGTTGGAGGGTTAAAGCGCTACTCCCCCTCTGAAGGAGGATGGGGGTACTTCATCTCTATTATCTTCTGGAGCATGTCGTTTGTGCTGTGCAGGGGGCATTCCCTATACTCCTCTATCCTCTTGATCTCGACTTCTAGTCCCCTCTCCTTAAGCGTTGCCTTGATGTCGTCCTCGTTGTGGCGCTGATCTGGTCCTAGTGCAATAACATCAGGTCTGATCTCCTCGATGATGTCCAGAAAGTCTCCCTCTTTCCCCAGCACGGCTATATCCACCGGCTTCAGATACCCGACCATCTCCAGCCTCTGCTTCTCTGGTACTATTGGGATCCTCTTCATCTTCTTTACTGTAGAATCCCTGGCGACTATGACCAGGAGTATGTCTCCCAGCTCCTTTGCCTTCTCCAGGATGAAGCCGTGGCCCGGGTGCAGGATGTCGAAGACGCCCCCGCAGACGACGACGACGATCTGTTCCCTTCCTTTTTTGGTCAGGGTATAGCCGTTCTCGATCTCTCTTATCAACCCTTCCTTTAGAAGCTCATTTATGGTCTCGACAATATCCTGGACCTCCAGCACCTTTTTTATGCCGTTCTCAGTGGCAACGCCGTATTTGAATTCGAGTAGCCAGATAGCTTTCAAGGCTTCTTTCAAGGGATCACCATCCGAGGTTTGTGTAATAAAAGGAGAGTTTATAGAGATAAATGTTGTCTCCCACGGACTTTTTCAATAGATTTAAGAATACCTTACCG
>JBHIFP010000003.1:0-41775 GCA_046761145.1 Hydrothermarchaeales archaeon (SeqCode) | reverse complement strand
TTTTGCTTTAGTTGCCTTCTTCTTCGGCTTTTCTGCCTTTTCTGTGGGTTTTGCCGCCTCTCGTTCCTGTTTCTTCTCTTCTTCTATCCACTCGAATTTGCCGAGGTTCGGTTGCCTCATGGTGAGATTGATCTTGCTCTCCTTGGTCTTCTCTGGGCTCATGCTCACGGCGACGATTCGCGCCCTGACCTTATCTCCCACCTCCAAGGCTTTATTGCTCTCCTTCCCCAATAGGGCACCCCTCTTTTCGTCGTATATTATATAGTCGTCCGTTATCTGAGATACGTGGACAAGACCGTCCAATGGCCCGAATCGCAAAAATGCACCAAATTCCACGATGTCCACAACTTCCCCATCTATGATCTCGTGCAACTCCGGCCGGAAGGTTATCACCTCGAATGTCACGGTGTGATATGCGGCCCCATCGCCTGAGATCACCCTGCCTTCCTTTATGTCTTTCACTTCGGTTATGGCGAGTATTGCCCCGAGATCCTTATCGATCAATCCCTCGTATCCTCCCACTGGGCTTCCCCGATACTCGTATCCTCTCTTCAAGATGTCCATAATCACTTCTTCCAAAGGCTCCCCAAACCTACTGGGGGGGACCCTTATTATGTCTTCGATGATGATAGACTCGTACACTTTTATCCTCCTCAAATGAATAACGGTGCAAAGACCAGTGCCACGATGGACATCAGCTTGATCAATATGTTCAAAGATGGGCCAGAGGTATCCTTAAATGGATCACCAACAGTATCTCCGACAACCGCGGCCTTATGGGTCTCTGATCCCTTGCCACCAAGCTTTCCCAACTCTATGTACTTCTTCGCATTGTCCCATGCACCACCGGCGTTGGCCATCATGATCGCACACAGGAAGCCAGTCACTAAGGCCCCTACCAGCAGCCCGCCCAAAGCCTCTGCCCCGAGCCCAATCCCAACTACTATAGGAGTGACAACCGCGAGCAGGCTTGGAACTATCATCTTCCTTATAGCTGCATCTGTACTTATATCTATGCACCTTGTGTAATCCGGCTTTGCTTCTCCTTCCATTAGGCCTGGAATTTCTTTGAATTGCCTCCTCACTTCCTTTACCATTTCATGGGCAGCTTCTCCCACCGCTCTCATGGTGAATGAGGAGAACAAGAACGGCAAAAGTCCCCCGATAAACAAGCCCACAATGACATTTGGCGATGCGATATCTATACTCAGCTTTCCCACTCCAGTTAGACCAGAAATCTTGTCGGAATATGCGGAGAATAGCGCCAGTGCGGTGAGGGCAGCCGATCCTATTGCGAATCCTTTCCCAATCGCCGCCGTTGTATTGCCCACTGCATCCAATTTTTCGGCTCTCTCTCTAACCTCTTCGCCCATTTCGGCCATCTCCGCTATACCTGCAGCATTATCTGCAACCGGGCCGTAGGTATCGGTTGCAAGCGTTATCCCAAGAGTCGACAACATGCCTACAGCGGCTATCGCAATGCCATACAACCCCGCGAATTTGAAGGCTACCAAGATAGCAGCACAAACCGCGATAATTGGTACTGCGGTGCTTGACATACCGACCGCCAATCCATTTATGATATTCGTGCCAGCTCCAGTTTGAGCTGCCTTTGCAATTGTTTGAGTCGGTCCGTAATCGTGCGAGGTATAGTACTCAGTGACCAAACCGATTACAATACCGGTAAGAAGTCCTGCGATCGTTGCGTAAAAGACTTCGGGCCCCCCCAACACAGTGATTATGAGGAAGTAGGATAAGACCACCATCAGCAATGCACTGGCGATTATCCCCTTGTTGAGGGCGTTATGCAGATTCGAGCCTTTTCCAGTTCTCACAAAGAAAGTTCCGATGAGCGATGAGAGTATGCCAACTGCCGCAAGGAGCATTGGTAGGATAACCTTTGGCTCGTTGAATACGCCCGCTGTGCCCACGCCAATGGCCATCGCCGCTATTATCGAATCGCAATAAGATTCAAAAAGATCTGCTCCCATCCCCGCAACATCGCCGACGTTATCGCCGACGTTATCTGCGATTACTGCGGGATTCCTCGGATCGTCTTCCGGTATGCCGGCCTCGACCTTGCCGACCAGATCAGCGCCTACATCCGCTGCTTTTGTATAAATTCCCCCGCCGACTCTTGCAAATAGCGCTATGGAGGATGCACCAAATCCGAATCCGAAGATGATATTGGGATCGCCGAAGACAAAGTACAAGATGCTGATTCCCAACAACCCCAAACCGACTACGCACATCCCCATAACAGCGCCCGACGAGAATGCGACGGTTAGCCCAGATCCTATGTCGTCCTTTGCGGCATTTGCAGTTCTCGCATTTGCAGATGTAGCGACCCTCATGCCGATATTCCCTGAAAGAGCTGAAAAGATAGCTCCAATGACAAAAGCGATAGCGGTCTTTTGGCCAGTGCCATCTTTTAGGACCAGAACCAAGACCACTGCTACTACAATAACAAATATCGTAAGAGGCCTGTATTCTCTATGGAGAAATTCCATAGCGCCTTGTTGAATGGCCTCTGAAATCTCCTTCATCTTTTCAGTGCCGATATCATGTGATAATATCTTACGGGCCAAATACCCAGCGAATATCAGAGCTATTACACTCATAGCTGGTGCCAACAATACATTCATTTTATCACTCCATAAATTAGTAAGATGTCACCTTAATAACAAAAGAAGGCAGGTTTTCTATATTTATATCTATCTTTACAAGAATAAAGATATTTATAACCTTTACTATCGAGGTAAAATTATGAAAAGTATGATCATTGCGAGTACGAGGCCCGAGGTCATAAAGCTCTCGCCGGTCATGAGGAGATTGGAGGGGTTGGGTTTAGATTATCTCTTCATAACAACGGGGCAACATTACGATCGTAACTTATTCCAGACTTTCATCGAAGAATTGAGGCTTAAAAAACCCGACTATGACATCGAAATTGGTTCCGGGAGCCAAGCCTATCAGACCTCCTCGCCAATGATCCGATTGGAGGAGATTATGCTCAAAGAAAGACCAGATGCTGTAGTTATCGAAGGCGATACGAACTCGGTTTTAAGCAGTGCCTTAACCGCTTTGAAATTGAAGATCCCAGTCGCCCATGTGGAAGCTGGATTGAGGAGCTTCGATAGAACGATGCCCGAAGAGATAAACAGGACCTTGACCGACCATTGTTCCGAGGTCCTTTTTGCCCCAACCGAGACCTCTGCCTTGAATTTGATAAATGAGGGTATATCCCCCAGCAAGATATTCGTAGTGGGGAATACAATTGTAGATGCAACCCTCCAGAACCTCGAAATAGCGAAGAAAGAATCAAAGATCCTCCAAGATCTACCAAAAAGCTATCTCCTTTTGACCCTTCACAGAACCGAAAATGTCGATGATCGCAAACGCCTTGAAGGGATCGTCAATGCATTGGTTCAGATCGACGAAGAGATAGTGTTTCCGATTCACCCCAGGACAAAAAAAATGCTCGAGAACTTTGGATTGTTGAAGAAGCTCGAAAAAAAGATCAGAGTTATAGAGCCCCTTGGTTACCTGGATTTCTTGGTTTTAATGGGCAATGCCAAAATCGTTCTGACCGACTCTGGAGGAGTTCAAGAGGAGGCAATTATCTTGAACGTGCCATGCATCACCCTCAGGCTAAATACAGAACGCCCAGAGACCGTCGAAGCGGGGGGGAACATACTGGCGGGGGTGGAGGGAGAGACGATACTCGAGAAAGTTGATATGGTACTGAACGATGCAACGCTATACAAGAAAATGAAAGAGGCCAAAAATCCCTTTGGGGACGGTGCAACTGGTAAAAGAATAGTGAAGATTCTGAGAGATTTGAGGGACAAAGGTGAGTTGAAGGTCGATGTCTCGGATTTCACGGAGGGATTCCGGAAGAGGGAATTTTTAACTGTAAACTCCAAATTGAACGGGAAGAGGATAGGGGAATTGAATTTCACTGTATTGAAGGTGATCGAAGACGGAGAAGAGAGATTCCCTTTCAAAGACTTTAGGCTTAAAAATGGTCAGATGATAGAAATTTTGAAATGAAGCAAAAGATACTGATATTTGAATTAAAGGTTCACCACTCCAAGGCCTTCCCAATGTCCAAAATCCGTTGAGTCCAGTCGAGCAATCTTTCATTTTTCAGGAACTCTTTGACGAACTGAGAAGGTCTGTCTGTATCTCGGTACTTTATCATGATCCTGTCGATCCCCTCTTCTATCGCTATTTTGAATAATTCGTCCACTTGGGCATCGCTCATGGAGTCGAAGAAACGCCTAAGAAATGCGTGTGCTTCAAATTCAAATCCTAGCTCCTCCTTCCATTTTTCTTCATACTCCTCTTTCAGGAACTCCTTCGAAAAGTCTTCTTCCTCCAATGCCCTCACGCACGCCTTGGCAGCTATTGTCCCGCATACCCCCCCGGTTATCACACCTCCCCCCGTACTTGCCTTTGTCTGACAGGCGGCGTCTCCTACGATCATTACCCTATCTGAGACTGTCTCATTCGGTACACCCACGGGGAATGCCCCCATGTTCAACTCTACGATGCTCTTAGCGTTAATCTTCTCAGACGCGATTGGGTGTTCTTTCATAAATCTCTCAAGATACATTCTTGGGGTTATCTCCGGGCCTCTCACACCGACCCCGACCTCGTAAACATCGCCTTTGGGGAGAATCCACCCATAAAAATTTGGGGCATACTCTCTCCCGAAATATATCTCGGCGATGTCCTGTTCAACCTCCGCTTTTATTACCTCGACCTGTGCCGCTGCAACTATCTTATCTGGCGTCTTTAAACCATTCCACCTCGCCACGTTTGACCTCACCCCATCGACTCCAATCAAAAGGCGGGAACTCAACTCGAGGTCTCCTCCAAAGGAGTTCACTTCGACTGTGCATTTATCTTCCACGAAAGCATTCATCGCCTTTGTCTTCAACTTTATCTCGACGCCAGCACGGATCGCTTCTTTTGCTAGATATTTATCGAACATCTTCCTTTCGACCACCCTCGCCCTCTCGACATTGGAATATGCCTCAAACTTCCTTCCATTGGGCGAATAGAACCTCCCCCCCTTGATGGTATTCCTGATTATCCCCTCCGGCAAGTCAAGTCCGAGCTTCTTCAGCCCCGAAACGCTGAAAAGGCCAGAGCATTGGACCGGATAACCTATCTCTTGGTGCTCCTCCAAAACGCAGACCCTGAAGCCTTCCTTTGCGATCTCTTTTGAGGTGATCAAACCCACGGGTCCTCCACCGATAACAATGACGTCATAATCCATAAAAATACCACAAGGGAATATCACAGGGATTATATAAATCTTTTAGATTCGTGACATCCTCCCCGGGCTAAAAGCCATGGGGCGTTCTGTCTGGTTACATTCGTAAAATGTCTTCGACTATCTTCGTCGAAAATATGAGGTCATCGATGGTTGCGAAAAAGGTATTCAACCTCTCGTGGGTTAAATCGGTGATGACGAGATGATCCCTATGCCCAGTCATAATGCCCATGCTCTTTGGCGCGATCTCGTTGTCTATCTGGAGGAGGGTCGCCACGAGTTTCGCGGTCTCCTCGTCCTCGTACTCGAACAAAATTTCGGCCTTTGCCCTCATAATTGACAGCGTGTCTTAAAGGGTATTTAATGTTATCCCGGTCGATCAGAAAATTGAACTGTTGATCGAAACATTTGTAGTTGTCAAATTCTCGATGATCGCTGGTCTCTCTTCCTCCAAGACCTCTTCTTCTATCTCCTCCACAGAAGGCTCGTATCTATAAATACCCACGTTGTCGGTGAGGAGGTAATATCCTATCTCGCCATCTCTTAATATCCATATGACGTCCTGAATTGGCTCCTTCTCATTAGAGAGGATAGACAGGGTTTTTCGGTAATTATCTCCGCTGAGATGGACCAGTACTACCTCATCCCTATCGAATGTTCCTGCTCCCCATATATCGATGCTCTCATTCCCTATCGAGATACCTTTTAACTCCCCCCCAGTCTCTTGAAAGTCGTCGAAGTAACCTATGTATATCGTATCTCCGCCCCTGCCCCTCTCCAAAACATCGGCTCTTTTATTGAGGTCGACGAACAGAGCTTTCATCTCCAACGCCTCATCGAGCAGGGTGGAATTCGAATATACTATCTCAACTGAGTCGAAGATATACGGAAAATCGTCTGCTGTATAAACCCTGTTTGACTTCAGAATAAAATTTGCAATATTCGAAATCAGTTGCTCATTGTCCAAGGCCTTGTTGTAAGGTTCGGTTAAGAAGGAGAGATCCCCTATCGCCAAGACCGAGTCCCCGATCAAGGAGATCGCGGCAAACTTCCCCTTTCCTTTGGTTGAAGATTGGGTTCCGGTGCTTGCAAATCCTATCCCCCACTTTGAGGTTATCGAAGATGCGGTATAGAATACGACCTCCTCCAACCCATAAGTTAAAGGGAGAGAGCCGAAGTCATCGATGAAGATGTATCTAAAATTGCCGGCGTTGTTCTCCAGATTGTACAGATAATCGCTCTCGAACAAAACGCCCAGATTTGCCGAGATGGAATTTATCTCGCTCTCCCTAGTCGGGTCAGAGATGAGCACCAACTTCCCCCCTTTGTCCAAGAATCTGGCGATGAGATTATTCTCCTCGACGGTGAATGGCTCTGTCGGGCATATGACAACAAACACATCTGCATACTTGAGTTTCTCCGCCAATCCTCCATCTTCCAAAAACTCCAATATAACCTGCCCTTCGCCCAACTTTGAGATGAGGGGATTGATCTCTCTCACTTCGTAGTTATTCTCATGCGCGCGATCAAAAATTACCCTCCCCCTCCCTACGGAAATCGGGGTCTCGGCCTCTTCCAGAAGATACGATTCGACCGAGATGTCGCTAACCGCATGGGGTTGAACTTCAGAAGGGAGGTATATGCCTCTATAATAGTAGGCCGTAAAAGCTACCGCCGTAAGAAGTGCGATGATGGCGATGATAACTCCTTTCCTCACGATCTCACCCGAGGTTGGTGTAAATAAAATAATGAACCGGGACTGTATTTGTTTTCTCAAAAAGGGATTCGTTGACAAAGAACACCGGTCTAGGTCCAAGCGAAATCCCCAACTCTTCGTTTATATTCACCAGCTCGTAATTCCGAAGTGCTGCCAACTCAGCTGCCTTATCATATGCATCTTCATTGGATCCCAATTCGTCGATCAGTCCATACCTGAGGGCGTCGATGCCCAGAAAGAGCTCTCCTTTAGAGAGCCTTACCTTATCGATCTTTAATCGATCCCCCCTCTGGGTAACCACCGCCCTGAGAAAACTCTCTTTTATCTCTTCCACGTGCTTTACATAATCTTCTCGAGAAGCGCCCATCTCCTTAAATGGCCCAGTTGTGATCGACCTCTCATCCAGGACCTCTCTTTCTGGAAAAGAAGATCTCGCTCCTATACTGGCGATAGAAGAACCGGGCTTTGCGACGATATAATCCGCCGCGGCTGAGATATAATATGCACCAGAGGCACCGACTTGATTGATCGAAGCAACGACCGGCTTTTTGCTCCTTAACTTGAGGACATTGAGGTAGAGTTCCGTGGTTACCGTGGCCTCCCCTCCTGGGCTATTGATCTCCAAAACCACGGCCTTGATATCTCTTTCCTCCCTTGCATACTTCAGCATCTCATTGACATCATCGGCTGTCTCTTTCCTCATAATCACCCCATTGATCTCGATGACGCCTACTTTGGGAACGGTGATTAAGGATACAAAAATGATATACCCGATAAATAATCCGAGAATGAGCATAAACTTCGTTGAGGTCAAAGCCTCCTTCGTCCTTTCAAATACCTCTACCATTCCCATGAGATAATATCTGTAAACATAGGGATATATAAACGTAGCCTTGCCAAAATTTACCTTTCGATGAGGTTATAACCCGCACGAAATCATTTGCATGCTTTCCTTCTGTCGTGCTTCGATGAAAATCTCAAAAAATAAGTAGGTTTATATAGCACCCAAATTTACATCAAACGTAGTGACTGAACTTGACTAAATGGCAGGTAATTTTGCTTCTTTGCATATCCCTTGTCGTGAGTACCGATTTTGTTGGAGTAGCTAGTGCCGGGTTCACGGCTGACCACCCCCTAGCTCTAAACGAACATAATAGGGGTGGAAATGTCGGAATTGCAACCTATAGCGGATTTCCTTCAAACGTAGATGAAAGAGGCATACTACGAAAATCGGGCGTCACACTCATTAATTTTAATTTCAATGTTTCCATAAATAAAAAAATTGCGAAATCATGGCTTTACATCTATACGGTATATTATGACGAGGGGAAACTGTGGACAGTTGAGCTTAATGATGAGCCCTTAGTATCGAATGAAAATTCAAATCCCGTTGGAGATGATAAACGCCAGATATTTAGGTTCGATAATGTCTCTCGATTTATCAATAAAAATGGTCCAAATGGTGTGCGCATTAGAATAAACGATTTTGGCGGTACAGGAAATGAAGTCGATATCGATGGCGCTACCCTAGTTGTGGTATATGAGGATTCCCCCCTCAGAGAATATTGGATATATGAGGGCACAGAATATCTAGAAGGTCAACTTGGATCCCCTCAAGAATACACCCTAGACTTCACCCTACCAGAGTATACGACTGCCAAGAATGCAGAGCTAATCGTAGCTTACCATAATTATTTGGATTCCCGCGATGAATTGAGTTTCAATGGACATGAGTTATCAGATGATTCTGCTGAGAAATTGGTCACATCAAATTACATCCACGTTTTAAAGTTCGATGTTAAAGATCTCGTAGATGGTTCAGATTCCCTCACCTTTGGGGCACCCTACCAGATCCCTATCTACCCCTCTCTCGCGATACTATCTGTTGAAACCTTGGATGTGACGCCCCCAGTGGTAGATATCATCGAACCGGAAGACAACTCGATAGTAACCGGGAACGTCGAGATAAATGGCAGTGTAGATGATCCCACAGCGACCATCTCTTTACTGATCGACGCCGAGGAGGTGTCAAACTCCACCTCATACCTTTGGAACACCTCGGCTTATTCAGAAGGACAACACGAAATCAAGATCACGGCTGTGGATCCATCTGGTAACTCCGCATCCAAAAGCATCAATGTAAATGTAGATAACTCCCCCCCTTCACTCTCTATTACAGCCCCTCAAAATGGTTCATCCCTCAATGGATCGGTAGATATAACCGGCACGATCTCCGATTCCAACCTAGATACAGTCTCATTGAAAATAAATGGCAGTGAAGTATCTACGACTTTGCCTTATAGTTGGGATACCATCCAATACCCCAATGAGAACTATACAATCGAACTGACGGCCTCCGATAAAGTGAATAACATCGCCTCGACGCAAATTCTCGTCACCGTAGATAACGCCCCGAGTGAGACTCCTCCGCCAACGACGACCCCGGCGCCAACGACAACCCCTCCCCCGACAACCCTGCCGCCTTCGACGACTCTCCCTCCAACCGCACCTCCAGAGACGACGCTTCCCCCCCAAGAAGAGATAGATTTGGGGATACAGATACTCTCGGTCTCTCCCGAGACGGTAGATAAAGGGGAAAACATCATAGTAAAGCTGATGGTCTTGAACTATGGGGATAAGAAGGCGGATTCGACAGTTACCCTTTATATAGGGGATGGCGACCTACAGCGCGTATCGACCGAGAGGTTGAGGATAGGCGCCAAGGACTCCAAAACCCTGGAGTTGACCATTAAAACGGGCACAGTAGATGCCGTTAAAGACGAAGGGCTTTATAGGATCAAGACGAGAGTCGACCCGGCATTGGGCATTATAGATCCTGAAAAGGGGAATAATGAGGATATCGCCGACGTGTTTATAAAGAAGAAATCCAGGATATCCGAAAGGGTTTTGGGTATTGCGAAGTGGCTAGTTTTGATCGTAGCTATCGCAATTATCGCTAGGATAATCCTTTTGCAGATGTCTCCGGAGAGAGATTATTTGAGGTAGAGGTATTCCCTTGAGAAATCGGCGCCTTTTTATCTTATTTTTTCTGATCGCCATTATAACCACTGCGGGATGTATAGGAATATCTAGGGGTGAGGAGTGGGCGATGTTCCATGGGGACCTAAGACATGCTAGAACTGTCAGCGATGAGATGTCCCCTCCTCTGACATTGATCTGGAAAGGTGGTACGGGCGGAAATGTGTACTCCTCGCCCGCGATTTTTGATGGCATTTTATATGTGGGGTCAAACGACGGCAATGTATATGCATTGGACGCGAAGAATGGGGAGAAAAAGTGGAGTTATACTACCGATTTTTTCGTTACATCTTCTCCTGCGATCTCTGGGGGCGTCGTATATATCGGCTCGTGGGACAAAAATCTGTATGCATTGGACGCAAAGACGGGAAAATTGAAATGGAAAAGAGAGATTGGAGAAGTCACTGCGTCTTCGCCTGTTGTCTTTGATGATAGAGTATATGTTGGAGGCGGACGTTCAATATATGCACTGAATGCGATCGACGGATCTATAGTCTGGACCTTTACAACTGGGAGTGTAATCACATCCTCCCCAGCAATTTTCAACAATACTGTGTACGTGGGATCTTGGGACAAAAACATCTATGCGTTGGACGCAAAGAGCGGGGATCTTAGATGGTCATATGCGACTGACGACCTGGTCTATTCCTCTCCGGCGATATTTGATAACGCCATTATCGTGGGCTCTGCAGATGGAAATGTTTATTCGCTGGATGTAAGCGATGGGGAATTAAAGTGGAAGTTTCCGACGGGAGATGCGGTCTACTCCTCGCCCGCAGTATCTTATGGGGGAAGTCCCGTTTCGAGATTCGTGTGTGATAAGCCCTCTGGTATCTTCGAGATAATTAGAAATGTTTTCAAAGTTGATTGTAAAGCCACGCTATTCATAGGATCCGCGGATAAAAATGTCTATGCAATGGACATAGAGAGCGGGAGCCTAATATGGAAATTTCCGACGGGAGATGCGATATACTCCTCGCCCGCAGTCGCCGGTAATAACGTCTTCATAGGTTCAAACGACAAAAATTTTTATATGTTGGACGCTTCTGATGGTAGCTTGAAGTGGAGCTTCGAGACCG
This sequence comes from Hydrothermarchaeales archaeon (SeqCode), assembly GCA_046761145.1. Taxonomy (GTDB): domain Archaea; phylum Hydrothermarchaeota; class Hydrothermarchaeia; order Hydrothermarchaeales; family SZUA-236; genus JBHIFP01. The sequence continues at coordinate 30,656 of JBHIFP010000003.1, read as the reverse complement.
GCGATGCTGTGGGTTCTTCTCCCGCCATAGCCGATGGAATCGTCTATGTGGGCTCCAAAGACAAGAACGTCTATGCATTCGAGGGAAGACGATGAAAGGTCTGGATTTTAGAAGGGGTAGGATTTTTGGGATAAACGTCATCGATCTGGCGGTCGTCCTTCTCATACTATTTTTGATATTTTCCTTTGCATCAAAAGCCATTTCCCAAGAGCTGACTTACAATGGCGAGCAGATGCATAGCGCAATAGTTATGTACCAGAAACTGGACAACCGGGGCTTTCTCGTCGAAGGCGAGATAGAGGGCAAATGGGTGGTGGATGAGACCCCATTTCGGGAGACCGGGTTGATCGCTAGTACGAGTAGAGGGACCTTCCTATTTAGGACCAGAGAGGGGAAGTTACGAACCATCGGGGGTTCGATGGCATATATGGAAGACATAGCCGCATCCAAGATAGTCCTAAAACCCCTGGACAATTACCTCGTCGTCTTTGAAGAAGAACCGAAGTCGTTCTCGAGTTATGACGAGTTCTTGGTTTATCTCGACGGATTGAAGAAAGAGATAGGTGCTGATAATTTATATGTCACTGCAAGGCTGGCGTTCGAGAAGGGACTGACACTTACCGAAGTCCAGAACTTGAGAAACCAATTGGAAGATATGTACCTCCTCAAGGATTTTGCAATCATGGAGGCGACTGAAGAGGGGTTGCTTCTGAACTTCAGAAGGATCGATTTAGAGGAGATGGGCGGGGTTAAGATGGAACCCGGAGTTGTCACGACTAACAGGATGAAGATCTTTGCTGGGTATCACGGTGAGCCACCGGGGTTGAGTAATATCGGAGAGTACCACGTCGTCAGCCTCGAGGAATTGAAATGATCGAAGAGAGCAAGATCATAAGCTTCCTCTCCTCCGCCACAAGATCATTAAAGCCCATCATCGAAGATAGCAAGGCTTTTGAAATCGTTTTATCGACCCTCGAATTCATCGAGAACTCTTATCGGCATTCGAAATTTAAAAGTCTTTTAAATAGAATCTTGGAATTATCTTATATCGAGTCGTTCTGGAATGCATTTGACTCCACCAACGAGAAATTCAAGGATGGCCTGATGGGCAAGGTGGAGGTCTTCAATCCGATATTTCTCTTCCCTTTGGTATACCTCGCGTTCTTGTCTATTAGCACATATAGGATATCGAATTTGGGCCTGTTATCGATTACCATTGGGCTGATTTTTTTTGTTTTGGGGGTGGTAAGTTCAAAAAGGATCGAGTTTGGAAAGATTTACTTGGACGAACATTCCGATAAAATCGCGATCCTCTTTTTAGCTTTGGGCACCTTCTATCTGGTCTTGGATATTCTTCGAGCTGGGACCATTCCTATACTGAATCCAGAGGCACGAAGGGGGCTGAGTGTTCTGTATACTTACATCGCTTCCCTCATCGTTCCTGGAGGAATACTTTTGATCTCGCTGATCGGGGTAAAACTTCGAAGAGGCGAGATGTCCCTGAGAGAGGCCAGGATGTCGGCCATTGCGGTAACCCTTGGAACGACCTTTCTAATTACGTTGCTCGGCTATAGGACACAATTGGTCGTGAGCCTTCTTGGATGCATCCTCGCCATGTACTTCATGAAACTTATAGGCATTGCCGAGATAGGGGTCTCGTCTCTTGCCATCGTTGCCGCTGTCTCTTTCGTCGGCTATTATAGGGCTATAACCCAAGGGGCAACGCTCGGTGTGTGGGAGATCATTGGCGGAAGAATAGGACTGACTTTGAGCGTCTATGACCACCTCATCGATAGATTCTGGGTCTTCGGGGCAAATAGGGGCTCAACCCTGCTGGCGACATTTTCCTCGTTTTTACCGTTTATCCCAGGGCCCTGGATTGGACCAAGGACCATAGTCGCAAGGGTCTTCGGCGTTACGCATATCTCCATGACATCAACCCTCCTAGGAACCATTGTTCTAGATTTCGGGATCCCGGGGATAATCGTCTTCATGTTCGTATTGGGCTTTGTCGTCGGTATGAGTTACTACGCGATGAGACTGACGAGAAGTGCCCTGTGTACTGCCATGTACTCCCTATTGATCGCTTACACCCTCGTCGGGATCGAAACTGGTTTGGTCGACTTCAACGTGGCGATCTTCTTTATAGGAAGCTTTTTAATATTATACAACTCTAGAAAGGTAGAAGATACGAAACTGAATCATTGAATTAATGCGTTTATCTCCGCCGCTACCTTCGGGTCTACGCCCATCAGGACGATCTTTGTGGGTCCGAATATAGTCTCTTTGTGATTTAATATATACTCCTTAACCACGAGAGAAAGAGTATCCGACTTCACATAGAGGAGAGGTGCGTCGAGGACATAGGACAGTAGCGCTGCATCTACCTTCGGGTTCGCATAGTCGGTAATGACTATGACCTTAACCTTGTTCTTGTCGGCATATGCCTCTTCTGCGAGGGCTACCGCAGTCTCCACCCTAGTTTCACCCCAGATCCTCTTGACACAACCCATTTCTGCAAGCTTCTCCTCTACCACAGTGATACAGCGACAGGGCCCCCGACTATTATGATATCCCTCTTTCTGACTGCCATCATCTCTGATATTGCTTCCTCGGCCACTGGAACGAACACTCAGAAAATCAAAATTCCAGAATCCGTCACCTAGTTCGTATACGAGATTCGACACCTAGCCGGAAATATTTAAATAGTATAAAACATATTAGTATAACCATGAATATACAATTTAAAAATAGGAAAAAAGAATTGAGAGAACTGCGGGAAGTTTTGCAGAGCGACGATTTCGAACTCTTTATAATTTACGGCAGACGAAGAATAGGCAAGACGGAACTAATTTTGAACGCGACGAAAAACAAAAAGAGGGTTTATTACCTTGCGACCGGAGAGAACAATCTAGAAAGGTTCTACAACGTCTGTGTAAATTTTGACAGAGAAGTAGCCAACCTGAAAAAGGATTGGGAGGTGCTGTTCAACTTCTTAAAAAACAGAGCTGACGTAGTTATACTCGACGAATTCCAGAACATGATCCACGAAGATAAGAACGTTCCGAATATCTTTCAGTCGATAACCGATATCACGCTGAAAGATTCAAAAATGAAACTGTTTTTGCTTGGCTCGTCTGTATCTATTATGACTTCAAAAGTACTGAGTTACAAAAGTCCCCTGTATGGAAGGCGTACGGGCTCCTTTAAATTAAGGCCAATCCCATTTTATGATCTTGCAGAATTTTTCCCAAGAGCTAATCTTAAGCAATTAATAGAAATCTATGCCTTTGCCGATGGGATCCCTTTCTACCTAATAAAAGTAAAAGGAGACTACTGGCCGTGGCTTAAAGACGAAATACTTAAAGAAAAGGGTTTTTTAAGGGATGAAGTGGATTTTTTAATGAGATACGAGTTTGAAGACCCGGGCACGTACAAACTTATCCTTGAAGCGGTTGCCAGAGGAAACACAAAGTTGAACGAAATAAAGAACTTTATCAAAGTCAGGAGAACAGACATAACCCCTTATCTCAGAAACCTTGCAGAGGTAGGTTTTATAAAAAGAACAGTTCCAGTCACTGAAAATATCAAATCAAGAGCAGGGAGATATTACATTACCGACAATTTTCTAAAATTCTGGTTCAGATACATATACCCCAACCTGAGTGCAATAGAAGAAGGAATTTTCGACCCTGACGCAATCAAAAAAGATTACAGCCATTATCTAGGGTCTATTTTTGAGGATGCAGTGAGACATTGCTTGTTAAAAGTTATAAAGAATCTGTTTAAATTTACAAAAATCGGCCGCTGGTGGCATCGCGATAAAGAAATAGACCTCGTGGCTTTAAACAGCCAAACAAAGGAGATCTTGTTTGCAGAATGCAAATGGCAGGATAGGGTGAGCGCGAATAAAATACTGCAAGAGCTAAAGGAAAAAGCAGAACACGTAAAATGGTACAATGACAAAAGAAAAGAGCACTATGCAATATTTGCAAAAAGTTTTAAGCAAAAAATTAAAGAGCCAAACTTGCTGTTATTTGACCTACAGGATTTAGAAAAGGCATTCGGATAGGTATCTAAATATTTTGGCGCGCGCCAATACCGACAATTCAACACTCTAACTTCATAAGGGAACCACTGATAGGAAGCTTTTTAATTCTTTACAATCCAAGAATGAGATTATGAAGATCCTGCTCATCTCACTCTGGAAGCCCCGGAAGGGAGGGATAGTAACTCACGTCACAAATTTGGTGGAGAAGTCAAAAAACGATTTCACTATCCTGACCTATGGCGATGAGGGAAATGAGGGCGTCTTGGGCGCAAGATACATAGATGTTCCCATCTTGAGGGCACTGAGTTTTACCATCTCCGGTTTTTTCAAAGGTAAAAATGCGGATTTCGACGCCATACATGCCCACTATGCCGTTCCCCAAGGTCTTCTAGGAGTCATTTTAAAAAAGGTCGGGAAGAAGCCTTTGGTGGTCACGCTTCACGGCTCGGACGTAACGATTTTGAGTAGGAATATATTCACAAGGCCTATAATCAAATACGTCTTGAAAAATGCGGACAAAATAATCACTGTGAGCGAGTTTTTGAGAGACGAAGTCTTGAATTTAGGAATCAAGAAGGAGAAGGTAACCACCATTTATGCCGGGGTTTCTGCCGATGTGGGGGATAGAGAATCGAAGATCGATGGAGAGACCGTCGCCTTTATCGGGGCACTGGTCCGACAGAAAGGGGTCGATATCTTGATCAGGGCCTTTAAAATGGTCAAGGAGAGATTGCCAAAAGCAAAACTCATCATAATTGGAGATGGAAAGGAACGGAGCAGCTTGGAGGAATTGGCAAAGGATTTGAGATTGGAGGATGTCCAATTTAGGGGGTATTATGGAGAGTTAAAGGGCATCTTTGGCGAGAGCTCCCTCCTGGTATTGCCGTCAAGAGAGGAGGGATTTGGATTGGTTTTACTGGAAGCGATGAATCACGGAGTCCCAATCATCGCATCAAGAATCGGCGGTATCAAAGAGATCGTCCAGAACGGGTATAACGGCATCCTCGTACAAAAGGAAAATCCCGGTGAGTTGTCAAGGGCTATTGTAAAGATCTTGGAAGACGAAGAACTGAGAACCAAGCTAACGAGGAATGGTAGAGAATTCGTGAAGAGATTCAGCTGGGAGAAGATGGCGGATGAGGTCGATGAAATCTACGAAGAACTGGCGGGTTGATGATCTCTCAAAGCCCGAAGTAGCTATACCGTCAGTTTATGGGCTCTTCCTCTTTTTCGCATTTCTCGGTTATAGGTTCTCCACAAGCAGTTGGTTTTTAATCGAATCCTTTGGACACGAACCCGCTTTATCAACATATCTGATAAGTCTATTGGCGATTGCCATCTTCATCATCTCAGCGAAATTTGGACGTAATTTGCCCCTGATGAACTTAAGTTCGATAACACTGTCTTTACTATTTTTGATAACCTCGCTAACGCTCTTCTTGACCTTTCCGGGTCTCGGCATCGCTATATTCGGCATCTCCGGGGGTTATACCATCTTGATATGGGTCATCTCAACCCGTTTAGACGAGATAAAGCTTATAACCGCAATAGCTGTTCTCATGGCGATCCTATCCTCCCTCACAATATTGATAAAGGGCCTCCCGATATTGAATGTCGTGGTTAGAGAGAGCACAGCGGTCACGCCTTCCAGAGCGCTATTCCATGGATTTGCTGTCTTTTCAGCGACCCTTTTGGTCGGATTTTACGATAAGAAAAGGTCCATCCCTACCATCGCTTTACTCGTGGCGATTGCGATCCTCTCTGGATTCAAATCCGATGCCATAGCTATTATAGTCTCGGCAGGCGTGGCGGGGTTGCTCCTTCAGAAAATCGATATAAAAGAGATTTTGGCGGTCGGAGTTGGAGTATTGCTGATATTGACTGTCATAAGTACGCACATCGCGGAGATATCATACGGGATATGGAAGGTCCCTCCCTTGTTGTACATTTTCTATAGAACGGGATTCACCCTTTCAGTCTTCGATGAGATCGTCAAATTGAGCTTCCCTTTCGGCTTGCTTCATGGCAAGGCCTTCTTGGACCCGACCCAACGGATCATAAGCACTACGATCTTGAATTACGCAGAGCCCCACATCATCACCTCGACTTTGATAGGCCCTGGAATGGTAGATTTCGGGATCTTGGGCGTGATCTTGACGGGCATAATAGTCGGTATATGTCTGGGGGTGATGGAGAAACTCAGAAAAAATCGATTGAACACATGCCTATACGCCATAGCCCTGACCCACACGTGGATACTTATAGAGGTAGGGCTACAACTCTCGAGTGTGATCTTCTATCTTTCGTTGCTCTACCTCGCGATGAGTGGCAAAGCAAAGCCGGTGGTAGATGCAGTGCCGATTTTGGTGCATGACACGAGCAAGGCCGCCGTAAAAGGATAGTGATAAAATGTGGTTGGAAAGGTCGTTATTTGTGATAATCTCATTTGTAGTGGCCTTCTTATCGACGCCGAAATTGGCTGATAAGCTCAAGGAGAGGGGGATCATGGGGGTGGATATACACAAAGAAGAGAGGCCCGAGATCCCGGAGATGGGGGGGCTCGCGATTGTTGCGGGGTTTTTGATCTCGACGATTGTAGCCTACCTACTCTACCGAGATCTCAGGATCTTGATCGGTATAATCTTGGTCCTTCTAACGGCTGCTTTGGGTGTCTTTGATAGATTTAAGCCCCTCTCGCCCATTCAAAAGATTATTTCGTTGGCCTTGATTGGGTTGATTTTGGTACCTTTCTCTATACCCCCTTCCTATGGATACTACGGGATATTCTACCTGATCTTCATACCCTTCTTCTTCATGTGTGCCTGCAACTTCACCAATATGTTGGCTGGGTTCAACGGCCTGGAGATTGGCACCGGAGCGATTGCAGCCTTGGGGGTAGTCGGCCTCTCCATCATCGATCAATCTTCGGCGAGTTTTATCCTGTCGTCGTGCATATTCGGGGCCCTCCTCGCGTTTCTGTACTACAATAAGTACCCCGCGAAGGTCTTTCCCGGCGATGTAGGTACCCTGATCATCGGTGCGGCGCTCTTCTCCGCTATAGTATTCGGAAGGTTCTACTTGACCGGGGCTATCGTATTCATACCCTATGCATTGGACGCAGCGCTAAAGTACCTCTCGGCCGGGATAATGACCAGAGAGTCGCAGGCTCCGACGGGGATAAAAGACGGAAAGCTTTACATCCCGGAAGGTAGCAATCTCTCAGTCGCGAGGATCTTTCTCCGAAGGAGGGCGATGCCGGAAAGAGAAGTGGTAAAGAGGGTCTGGATCGTCGAGGCGTGCTTCTCCATCTTCGCTCTCATACTGGAGGTCCTGATATGATCTGGATAGATATCACGAATTCCCCTCACGTGCTCTTCTTTAGAGAGTTCATAAAGAGGCATAATCCCCTAGTCACCACAAGAAAATTTGGCCCCTTGACCGACCTCTTGGATAGAGAGAATATAAAGTATATCTCGGTTGGAAGACACGGGGGAAGGGACCCCAAAAGCAAGCTCATGGAGAGCGCCGGGCGCATATTGGAACTGGGTAAATCGATCTCCAGCTATGATATCGACGTCGCCATATCAAAACACTCGGTCGAACTTCCCAGGGTCTCTTTCGGTCTTGGCATACCTTGCATCCACATCTTGGATAACGAATATGCGGAGCATCAGAATAGGCTCACCTTGCCTTTAGCAAGCAAGATAATCGTTCCCGAGGCGTTGGACGAAGCTGTGATCATAAAACAAGGGGCGACGAGGGAAAAGATAACGAAATTCAGGGGGGTGTGCGAATACGTTCATGTCAAGGGTTTCAAAGAAACCAAGGCAATACGCGACCTGGGTTTCGAGGATTATGTTTTGGTGAGACCCGAACCTTACATGGCGTCGTACTTTGGTATAGAAGGCGCAACCCAAAAGATGATAACCGCTGTTAAAGATCTTGGACTGAATGTCGTGGTTATCCCAAGGGGCAAAGAAAAATTTGACAACGCCGTTATGGTCGAGAATGTCGATTCTCTAAGTCTGATCTACCGCGCCAAAGCCTTCTTGGGAGGTGGGGGAACCATGAATAGGGAGAGCGCGCTCTTGGGTACCCCAGCGATCTCATTTTACCCGCAGGAACTTCTAGGGGTGGACAGATTCCTGATCGAGAAGGGGTTGATGTTCCACGCTCCAAGTGCCAGTGAGGTCTCAAAGATCTTACCGGAGGTCATCGACAAAAAGGCAGAACTCAAGAAAAGGGCAAAGCGAATAATGAAAGCCATGGAAGATCCCTTCGAAGTTATCGAGAAAGAGGTCGAGAAACTTCGTGATGAGGGATAGTATGGAAGACTCTGTTCCAAAGTGCCACAATAAGCAGAGGGGAAATTTTTTGTAAGATTTATATTTTTCCGACAAATATTATTCAGACGTTAAAATTGTCGGATAAGAATTATGGCAACTATAACTGTTGGAAGGAAGGGACAGATCGTGATCCCAAAGAAGGTCAGGGAAGACATGGGGATAGAAGCCGGAACAAAGCTCGATGTAATGGCAAAAGACAAGGAGATAATATTGAAACCTAAGCGGGGCATCCTCGACGAGAAAGGGAGTCTAAAGGGCCTTACAGAGAAGACGGCCAGAGAACTGGTGAGAGAGGCAAGGAAGATCGATAAAGGACTTGAAAGAGCCCTTGAGGAGAAATACCATTGAAGATAGTCTTTGATACAGAGCCCATACTCGCTTTCTTCTTGGGTGAAGAGGGGGCAGATATGGTGGAGAAATACCTCAAATCTATTGAGGCCGGTGAGATCAGGGGCTATTTGAACATTGTAAATTTGAGTGAGGTATATTACATCCTCTACAGGATTAGCCCTAAAATTGCAGAGGAGAAGTTCAAGATAATCTCCGAGTCCAAGACCATATTGGTTCAACCGAACAAGGATTTCGCCAAGGAAGCAGGAAAGATAAAAGGGGAATACGCAGTTTCACTCGCCGATGCATTTGCATTATCAACTGCTAAGGCAAAAGGAGGCAAGTTATTGGTCGGTGCCGATCGCGAATTCAAGGAGATACAGGGGATAGAGATAGAGGGTATTAGGAGATAGTTCCAGTTTCAATGCCTTGAGCAGGATCTCGTGAGGCTCCCCTTTTCAGAGTAGGGCTGAGACAAGGACGTTGGTATCGAGGTATTCTTACTAACATCTAAAATCTCGTTGTAGAGGACTTCAATAATTTAGAGGATCGGTCTTCATGAACTCCCTCAAGAGGGTGGTGGCATAGCTTCCGGTCGGCAGAGAAAACTCGACGACACATTTGAGTCTGTTTTCATTCAGTTCGTCTTCACCAATCTTGGTATCTATATCAGTTTCGATGCACGCTTCTCTCAAACGTCCTTTTAGACTCAACTCTGGCATTGAAGGGATCTTGAAATCTCCTAGAGAAACGCTCTCTTCTTCCAGAATCGATCTCTCCATATCCCCTTGCTCTCCCTCACTGAATTCGCTGTCGAAGCCAAATAATGGAACCTTTCTATGCCTTATCGTTACCCCTTCTCCAATCATCTTGCTCAAGATTTTATTAAATAGGTAGCTTTGGTAGGCATGTACCAACATCCACCTCAACTTCTTTGGCAGTCTTCTCAAAGCTCCAACATAATCATTGGGGTGATGCGAGAGGTGTTCGAGCATAGCTCTCTCATAATTCAACCTTGTAGGAAAGGTCTTTAGAGCTACTTTGATATCTCCGGTCTCCTCCAACAATCTCCTTGCGTTATACGCGTCCTCCTTCTCATTCTCAAATGGGTTGCATAAATAGGCCATCACCGCCCCTTTTATATCGCCTTTAATAAGTTCCTCGCCAACAATATGGGTATTTGGCCTAACGACCCCAAACCGCTGATAGCCGAAGTAGTTTGGTATGCCCCTTTCATGGAGTTGCGTCTCTGTCTCTAAAACTGTATCTTTGAGGTCCTCTCCATCCTCCAAAGCTCTTACAATGACCCTGAATATATTGCCCTCTGCATCCCCCAAGTTTACCCTTTTATCTGACTTTCTAAACCCCGAAAGGGAGAGGTCCTTGATCTTAACCTTCGCCAACTCTTCAGGTTCGACCTTCCAGACGGCTACCCTCTGTCTCGTTACAGCCCTCTTGTCCTTTGTCCCAGCGAAACCAAACCTCTTCCTCGAGACCCGTAGTGCTTTGGCAATGACCTTGATGGCCTTGAGGGTCTCCCAGTCCCTCTTCTCCAGGATGAAGTGGGTGTACTCCCCCTTCGGATCCTCTTCTGCCGGGTCAAATAGCTCTTCCACGGAAAAATCCTCGATACGTTGGCGAAGCCTTCCGCCTATACCTTTTGTATCTGTTATGAAGTAATCCAGCCCGATGATCTTGTCTATGCCATAATTACTCTTCATAGATCTACTCCAAAAATCAGCTCAGGAGTTTTAGATCGCCAGTCACCTTATCGATGACCTCGTTGGGGGCGGGGCCTATGCCCAAGGTGGTGGTAGTGCCGGGCTCGAGTTCTGTAAGCCCCGCATCATTCACCAAGTAGCATGACAGCCCGGAACTTTTGGCCATCTGGTATAGCTCCAGTATCTCGTCCTCGTCCTTGACCTTTACTACGACCTTCTTCTGCCCCTCTCTATCCCACGCCTCATACCATCTCTTTTCGTTTTTCATCGCGACAAGGGCGCTCCCCAAAGATGCGTGGGCAACCTGAGCGCAGGTCTTTCCTACACTCATCTTCAGGTCCGTTCTGACCACGATGACCTGCTTATACTTCACTCCTCCTCCTCCTGTAATAATAGATACCGAAGAAGAGCATTATTATCAAAACCAGCGAGACGAGGATGCTTCCAAATCTTATACCAAATCCAGCTTTGTCAAGCACGATCCCCAAAGGCGGTACGATCGCGATACTCAACCCGAAACTCAGGGTGGTCCTTTCGATCATATCTATGGTGTCTTCCAACTTGATCACATCCTCTTGAGGTTCGAAGTTGTTCGCCAGATCGACGACGAACTTGCCTCCTCGATCTATTTCAAAGTCCAAGCCGTCCATCAAGACGAGGTTTCTGGAACTCTTTACCGCCTCTTCGTCCACCTTCTTCTCTTTGATGCTTTTATCGTAGATCCCATATCCTATCCCATTTTCCTCCAAGATGGACACGAAATCCTCGATATCTTCCAATTTGGCTACGATGGTAACGGAAGAGATGCCCCTTTCTTTCAATATTCGCAGAATATCTTCGTAGATATCTCTTTTTGTCTTTGGCCACAGGGCAAGGGTTAACGCATATCCTGGAATAAATAGAACCAGAGCAAAGCCCAAGATCATCCTTAGAATTTGCGATATGCCCATGAAAATCAGAATGTTATTTAGTCTATATAAAATTCACCAAGGGGAACAAGAATGCTATGGCTCCGATGAAGATGCAGAACTTCGAGAAGTTCAGCCTCTCCGATATCTTCAACAGATAATCCATGGCCAGTAAGCTAATAATGAACGATGCTATTATGCCCATCAAGATGGGTAGAGGGAGGAAGAGATTACCCCCTATACCGATTATTATCGCTCCGATAATTGCTGGTATGGCGATCAAAAAGGAGAGCACGAGCGACGTTGAGTTGTCAAATTTTCTGAGCAACAACGTGGCTATCGTGATCCCGGACCTACTTATCCCGGGTAGGATGGCGATGCCCTGGGCCAAGCCAACGAGAGCCATATCGAAGGTTGTCAAATCTGCTATTTTTCTCGTTCCAAATCCGCCGCTTTTTAGAATCAGTCCGGTGAATATCAACAGAACTCCTATGGCCGCGGTTACCAGGTCGCCGCTGAGGGAAGAGAAATAGCCCAAGATCAAAAAGTACAGCGGCAGGCCGATCAATGCCGTAAAGATCGTCGAAATTATCAAGAAAAGGGTCAATTTCCTCGATTCCAAATCCTCCTCGGAAAAGTTTACTGCACCGTACAAGATCCGCTTCAATTCCTTCCTGAAATACACAATTACTGCAAGCAAACTTCCTAGGTGAAGGAAGATGGCCAATGAAAAGGCTTCTCTGGGTTTGAAACCGAGTATTTGGATCAAGACGAGCATGCCCTGCCCGGAACTGCTGATGGGCAACCATTCGGTAATACCTTGGAGAGCTCCGATCAAGAGACCTTCGAGTAGATTCATCTTTATCACAATATCTCAGCATCTTATATAAATTAAATTTCATCTTACTTTATAAGAATAAAAGCAAATTGGACCAAACCTTTTTTATCTCGTAAAAGCGACAACCATATGGAGATTCAAATGGCGGAGAAAGGCTCGCAGATCAAGGATGCCCAGATTAGTGCTAAAGTCACCAAGGACATGAGGAGGGAGATGGAGGTATTGGTGGAGAAGGGCATGTTCAAGAGCCTTTCGGAGTGCACGAGGACCGCGATAAATCGCCTCCTGAGGGATATAGATGCCTATATCAAGAAAGCTGGGGAGGAGCGGAGTGAGTGGATAAAAGAGGAGATGGAGAAGAGGAATGAGGAGGAGATGGAAGAGCTCAGGAGATTCGTTGAGGAGATTGGCGACCTATACAGATAGGTTTTTGATCATCGGAAGAAGAGCTTCCTTATCAGCCCCTCGAACCTAGGAGCATGTACCGGCCTCCTCGTGGGCTCTCTCACGACGTCTATGGAAACTCCGCCGTGCTGAGATCTCTTTACGCGGATATCCACAAAGATGGGCTGTTCTATGGCCTCTCCCACCACCAACGCGACTCCCGGTTGTAACTGCTTGATCTCCTCCTCGAGGTCTTGGGTGAAGCCCTCTATGGATTGGCTCAGGGCCCGCATGTCGTTTGGATTGGTCACCTTCAGGATTATCTGAGTGTTGCACTGACTCAGTACGTTCTTGTCAACCCTAGCCGGCCTCTGCGAGACTACGCACAACCCCAGACCGAACTTCCTCCCTTCGCTCGCCACCGTCCGTATTATCCTGGATGACAATGCCCGCCCCACCCCACGTTCTGGGCAGAAGTTGTGTGCCTCTTCCAATAACAGTAGAAGGGGGGGTATGGTGCCCTTCTTCCTCGCCTCGAATAACTCGTTCGTCACCCTGGTTACGATGAGCTCTTGGATATCTGGTTGGACCCCGCGGAGATTGATTATCGATGCAATGCCTTTCTTTGCCAATTCCTTTGGGGTCGTGGCCTTGCCCTCGAAGATCTTGCTTTCCCTCACCATCTCCAAGCTCGTGACGAGGTTCCACTTCGCCTTCCCCTCGTGCTCCTTGATCACGCGGAGTAGGTCCTCGATGCTGTATTTCCCAAACCCCCTTACGGTCTTGATCGCTTCGAAGAGGATGCCCTTCTGGGTATCCGTAACTCTCGTCGGAAGCATCTCTATGAAATCCCTCGTCGATAGATGGGTAACATCCAATGCGAACTTCTTGTCCGCCCCGGGGTTTACGGTGAGATAGGGCGTGTACTCCACGATGTTCTCGTAGCCTTTTGGCGAGATCCCAAACCTCCGCATGAGCTCCAGCTCCCTCGGATTCCTGTTGGGATTCTTGAGCGAAACATATTCGCCGTGGGGGTCAATGACGATGGCCGGGATCTTTTTCTCGAGGAGTTCCTCGATCAAGACCCCAATCGTGTATGACTTGCCAGCTCCGGTCTTCGCCAAGATCGAAACGTGCTTCTGGATCAATCTATTGATATCCAGATAGACTGGGGTTGAGTTATGGCCGTCCAATAAGCCGATATAGATGCCCCCTGCCTTCTTTTTCAGTCCCAGAGATGACCGGATCAAAGTGCTGTTCGCAAAATAGACTTTCGCTCCTGGCTTGAATGGGATCTTCGGCACTTTGAGCATATTCTTGTTATCTAAATAGCCTATTACTCGCGCATTCGCAATCATCCTCTCGCTATCCGCTATCTCTTTGGGAGTAGCTGCAGTTATCGTGTTGAGCGTGTAGAGTTCGTTGTAGCGCTTGATAGAACTGACCTGAGCCAAAACCCATCCATATCCCTCGTGCTTCACCTTCACATATGTCCCCTTCTGTAGGTTCGACTCCTCGGAAACCACGAAATTGAAATCTCCATAACCCACTTCGCCGAAGATTATACCAACTATACCAGCCATGACTCATCCCTTTTTTTAAAAATTCTGAAACCGGTGGGTAATAAAGCTTTTCAATTAAAGATTTATACCGTGATACGATACTTTAAAGGGATGCCATCATATCGAGAACTCTCCGAGATCCTAGCATCAGAGCGGATCTTTCTGGAAGAAGAGGAAAAATTGGCCCATTCCTATGACGCCACAGAACACAAGCACCTGCCAGATGCCGTTGTAATGCCCATTAGCGAGGAAGAGATTGTAGGGGTTGTCAAGTTGGCTTATGAGAGAGGCATCCCCATAGTTCCTCGTGGTGCGGGGACAAGCCTCAGCGGTGGGCCGATACCGATTAAAGGCGGCATAGTCGTCGACCTAACTTTGATGAACAAGATCAAGGACATCGACCTCGAAAACTCTCTAGTAACGGTAGAACCGGGGGTCGTTTATGCAGATCTCAATAAGGCCTTGGAAAGGCATGGCCTCTTCTTCCCCCCAGACCCCGGCAGCGGCAAGGTGTGCACTATCGGGGGGATGGCCTCCACGAACTCGAGCGGTATCAGGGCTGTGAAGTACGGGACTACGAAAGATTATGTCTCTAGTCTCAGAGTGGTCTTGCCCAACGGCGAAGTAATAAAACTGGGCAGCAAAGCGAAAAAGTCGTCTTCCGGCTATAACCTAAAGGACCTCTTCATAGGATCAGAAGGCACGTTGGGGCTCTTTACGGAGATAATCCTCCGTTTAATCCCGAAGCCGACGAACTTCGCGACCGCGAAAGTGGACTTCGAAGACCTGGAAGATGCGGGCAAGGCTGTGACGGAGATTATCACCTCGGGTGTGGCGCCAGCTGTCCTCGAGATAATGGACAGGTACACGCTTCGGGCTGTCCAAAAATTCTCGAAGATAAGTTTCGAGGATGTCGATGCCATCTTGCTCATAGAGACCGACGGTTTCTCCGATGAGGTGGTAAAAGATCTGGAAAAGGCGGTCGAGATCTGCGAAAAGCACAACGCCTTAAAAGTGGAGGAATCTTCATCGGATGAGGAGAGAGAAAGGCTGTGGGAAGCCAGAAAGGCAGCGCTGCCCTCTCTTGCCAGGCATAAACCCACCCTCATCTTGGAGGACGTTACCGTGCCCATCTCAAAGCTCTCTACCATGCTCGAAGGCATCGAAGGCATCGCCGAGAAGTATGGCCTCGATATAGCGACTTTTGGCCATGCGGGCGATGGCAACTTACACCCCACTTTCTTGACGGACAAGAGGGATAAGGAGGAGATAAGGAGGGTCCGGAAAGCCATGAAAGAGCTCTTCATTCTGGCTCTAGAGTTGGGGGGCACCCTTACGGGAGAACATGGTATCGGCTTGGAGAAGAAGAACTTCATGCCCCTCGAACATTCGAGCACGCTAGAGGCCATGAAGGCGATAAAAAGATTGGTAGACCCCATCAATATCATGAACCCGGGGAAGATATTCGAGGTGTGATGGAGGTTTATCCTTTTTCTTTCTTGTTTTCCATCTTCTTCGATAACTTCCTCTTCATCTCCTCAATGCTCTTCGGCTCCTCTTCCGTCATCTCGGATAGGAGGTCCTTTGCGGGCTCTACATCTTTGAAGATCTTCTTGTAATATCTGTAGAGAGGATTTCCCATTTTCAGCACTCGTAGATATACGAAAGAGTAACTAGAATCAAATTTTCCAATTGTTGGGTCTCCTTTATTTAACCTCAGAACATTAAATCCTTTGCTCTGTCTTGGCTGTGAGTCGCCTTCCAACCTTAAACTTTGCTTGTTTATCCGTAAGCTCATTGAGCTTTTGAGAGTTCTAGAGTTCTGCTAACAGTCGTTTTTTCATCGGCACTGAGCCTATCTACCTTTGCATTGAATTTCTTCCAATCAATTCTATCTGATCTTAGCATCTCTGAGATGTCAGTCCTATCAGCGGGGTTGAACCGTAGGAGTTTCCTAATCAGATGATCCTCAAGAGAGATGAAGGGGGATTCTACCTTTGTAATCTTGCCCTCTTCATAGACGATTTCCTCATAATCCCTTAGCCTGGACTCATTGCCGAAATGAACATCAACCCGGATACCTCCAACCTCGGTCACAAGGACGCCTCGTCTTTCTGTTATCCTAGCACCCTTTTCTCCGTGAAGAGGAGCGTGGATATCTTTAGACCTCAATTTCTCTGCGACTACAATGTAGGGGGCATCTATGGCGATATCGATATCGAGAGAAGTCCTTGTAATCACACCTCTATCCCTCAAGGATTCCGCTCCCATTCGTGCCCAGCGGATATCCCCTAGGGTTCCCTTCAAGAGTTCAATGGCCAATACGATCTTTTCGATCATGTTGTCACCAAGTTCATCTCAAGGATGTCTTCTGAAGTTGATTCTATTAGGGAATCCCTTTTGGCTTTAATCATTTCTTCGATTTCATGAATCTCTTCCTTCTCCATTATTTTCCCAACTAAAGCCCTGCTTAGCTCGGTTTTCATCATTAAATAGGCTATATCCGCAAGCCTTCTCTCCTCTTTTTCTTTCGCAAGAAACTCAAAGGTATCACAAGGTCCTGTTATTCGAAAGGTACTGTTCAAAATCGGGGCCCCCTTACTGTTCTGAACAAGTCTTTTGTATTTTAGAGGGTGAATCGGGAGTATATTTATTGAGGCGCTACCCCTGAAAAGTTGGAAGGTATTTCTATCCAGAATCTTACTTTTTGCCTTGAGGAAATTTCTAAGTTTTTGACAAGTTTTCGATGTGCAGAGGAGAGTTATTTTGGGGGCTGTGTGGACGTAATTTGTGAGTAATTGAGATGCAAGATAAGAGGTGATCAAGAAATCTTCTTTATAGGGTATGTTGAGAAATAATTCTAGGGGCGCTGTTACTAGCGCCATTTGTTCTGAGATATGTTCGAAGTCTTTCAGTCTGAAAGTACCCTTTTTCAATCTTTGTGCCCAGCCTCTTTTGACAAGGTCGTGCAGATTTTTGTTGATGTAATTTGTGGACCATTCCGGAAACATCATCTTTACTACTTCTGTCTCAAATTCAGAAGTACCTAGATTTCTCCAAAGTCTCGAATACAGCTCACCGAGGTTGGGTGAGAGCCACTTTATTTTATGTGTCATATATTACTAAATTAGTAATAACATTCTTAAATAATATTAAATAATCATTTTTTTCTAGATTCGCTTATGCAACCAAGATAGGGAAACCCACGTACTTCCCCGCGTACGGTTTCAATCCTTGTTTTTCTAGATTCGCTTATGCAACAGGGCAACGATGGCACCTTTACTGGAGAAACGTTCAAGTTTCAATCCTTGTTTTTCTAGATTCGCTTATGCAACCGGAGACACAGAGGGACTAAGATATCTAGTGGTAGAAAGGTTTCAATCCTTGTTTTTCTAGATTCGCTTATGCAACTAATCCCCTTGCTGGCCCTCCTGTTTTTATTAGACCTCGCCTTCATCGGATTCGGCATAGTGATCTCTGCACTATCAGAAAATATAAAGGAGTCGAATCTGAGCGTAACCGTCTTGATAATAGTCGCTTCCCTCTCCTTCTTCGCCCCGCTATCACTTAAAAAGGAGTTTTACAGCCTTTCGCCTGTTACCATGATCTCAAAATTTTCTTCAAACCCCTATGTGGATCTGTGGAGCTTCTTCTGGCCATTCCTGCTCTTTTTTATTACAAGCGTATTGATAGTGCTGATTGGGGCAAGATTGCTTGAGACAAGGGAGAGTCTGAGGCTCTAACCTGAATTTTCTGAAGCGTCTATATCTTGAGAATTCAAAAATTGGTCTATTTCTGGGACAAGACTGGGCGTCTCTTTTTGAATTTCTATTAAAATTGCCAATGCAGTTCTTCTGCAATCCCTCTCTAAGTCGCTTAATCCTTCCAGTGGTTTGGTCAGAAATTCTGTAAGTTCTAGGGCCCTTTCCCTGGTCCTTTTTCTATAATATTCTTCGTTTAGGGGCTTGTTTCCTTGCAGCTTTTCACCCCCTTCCATCCAGCCTTCTGGGAAGTACCAGTCCTTAAACCACCTAGCCCCGCTCTTCCATAAAAGATACCCCAAAGGTGTAGCATGGGGCGGAACCCCCATCATCAATGCCTAGGCGGTAGATTTATGTTCACTGTACTTTACCATCATATGCCCGCCCGGGGGGATTAATTCAGAAAGTATTTTGAAAAGTTCTTCATCTTGACCCGAATCTTTTAGATTATAGGACACCAGCTCTTCATCCCCGAATTCCACCAGGGAATCATAATTGAACTCCATCCAAGGCCTTAACCACTCCCCACTGCCAGCAAAATACCTGCCTGTTATGACGGGCCTTGAAATCTTGTTAGTTACATCTTCAAGAAAAAGGCTGAATATACTTTCTGCCGTAAACCTGCCTTTCTTGACTTCACCCAAGTAAAGCTTGTATCGCCCCAGCCTCCTGCCATTTAGAGTAAAAAGGGGGTTTTCGTTCTTTTTTCGGGACATTTAAAGCCCTCCTATCTTCCTATTTGTTATCTGGATATTGACTTTAGCAATCTCCCCACAGATCGACCGACCAATGATGGCTTTTTGGGTTCAATGCCTTTTACCATCAGTACAGAGCAGTGGGATTTGTTGGCAGCGCCATCAGGGATGGACCCAAAGAGGAACCGCTTCAATTTCCATTCACTGGACGCCCCGATCACGACAAGGTCGTAACCCTTGGACTTCTCTGCTATTCTCCCAACAATATCTTTGTCCTCAAAGATGTGAAGATCGATCCTATCTTGAAACTCTTCAATGTCCCGTTTCAAAACCTCTTGGAAGGCCTTGGTCTCCTTTTTAACACCCCGTCTTGGAAGCACCTTGATGACAGTCAGTTTGGCCCCAGAGGCCCTCATAAGGTCCCTGCTCAGATCCAAACAGGCCCTTCCGTGGGGGCCGCCCCTGTAGGGAAGAAGGATCTGCTTTAGATCTTTAAGACCTCTGCTTTTAAGGACCGCCACATTGATGGTGCTCTTTCCCATAACCTCTCCCACAATACTCCCAATTACCCTTTTTGACTTTACTTTGCCCTTCCACCCCATCAATATCAGGTTGCTGTGTCTTGCCTTGGCGGTGTCGACGATGGCCTTTGATATGTCATGGGAGATCACATGTTTTGTTTTAACTGGAACGTCGGTCATTTCTGCGCGTCTTGCCACCTTCTTAAGGATAGTCTCCTGCTCTCTTTCCCTCTCCATGTAAAGCCTTCGCCCGACCTCTAGAGGTGTCTGAGCCGGTATCTCCATAACGTTGAGGGCCATCACCTCCCCACCCCTTGCCCGAGCCAGGGTAGCTGCTATCTTTAACATCTCCTCTTCATGGGCGGGGTTTGCCATAGGTACCAGAACCCTGTAGACCCCATTACCCGCGATGTTTGCCAGCGCCTGGTCTACGACACCCTCCACCACGGTCTGACCTTTTGCCCAGGAGAAGTACCACACGATACCAAAGGCTATCATCCCAATACCGATAAACTGGACAATAGGACCCATCAGTGTGATGAGGAAGAGGCACGAAAGGGCACCTGCAATCTGTACTATAGGATAACTTGGAGTCCTGAAGCTTGGGTTATACCAGTCGGTGTCAGACTCTCTCAAGACGATACATCCGATGTGGACCAGCGCATATGAAACTAAAAACATAAAACTCGCTGCCTTGGCGAGGACCTCAATATTACCATAAAGAATCAATACCAAGATTATCCCGCCGCTTACAATAATGGACCTATAAGGTGTCAGGAATTGGCGGTGAACCTTGTTGAGCCAGTCCGAGACAAGTTTATCGCGTCCCATGGCAAAGTTTACCCGTGAAGCCGATAGCATACTTGCGTTGGCAGAGGAGATTGTGGCAAACCAAGCAGCCAATACCAAGATAAGGACACCTACGGTCCCCATTATCGCCCCCGCCACCTTTGCAATAGGTGCCACTTCCAATCCAAGTTTCTGGTGTGGTATAATGCCTGTAGCAATAAATAAGATAAGTATATACATTATGGTGACGAGGGCCACCGATCCCAGCATTGCAATGGGCAGATTCTTCTCAGGCTCACGAATTTCCTCTGCAACGGTGCTTATAACTTCAAAGCCCAGAAAAGTGATGAAAATCAGTGCAGTGGTGCTGGCAACACTCTTCCAACCATAGGGTATAAAGGGGTTCTGGAGAGACATGTCAATCTTGGTTAGACCCACCCCGATAAAGAGAACCAAGATACCCAAAAGCCCAATAACCATGAAGTCCTGAAACCTCCCGGTCTCTTTGGCCCCTATGTAGTTTATGTATATGAGAACCAGACACAGCAAAAGGGCAGTGATTGTTCTGTTTAAGGTTGGGAAGAGAAAGACGAAGTACTCACCAAAGCCGATTATATAGAAGGCAGAGGCGAACATAAGCCCCATCCACCTACCCCAGCCGACTATAGACCCAAATAAGGGGCCGAGAGACCGCATTACATGATAATAACTGCCTCCCGATTTTGGCATCGCTGTCGAAAGCTCTGATAAGCTTAAAGCGGTGAGAGCAGCAACTATGCCCCCAAGTAAAAAGGCAAGGGCTGCTGCCGGTCCTGCCCGCTCGGCCGCTATTCCAGGCAAGATGAAGATGCCGGCCCCTATCATAGTTCCTATGCCAAGGGTTAAAGCCTCAATGAGCCCTAGATCCTTTGCAAGTTCAGATTCTCCACTCGTCTTTGATCACCATCTTTAGATGTCTTGTGGCAGGATTATTATAGGGATCTTGGTCTTCTCCACTAGTCCCTCTAAGACATCTCCCGCAAGAAATTTGGTAAGACGGCTTGCGATTCTGGGCCTTATAACAATGGCGTCCACATTCCCCTTTTCACCTTCTTCAATCATTGCCTTTACAACATCCCTGCTATAATTTGTCTTGGATATGAGGGGGATACCGTTTCTTTTGAACTCTTCCTCCATAATGGAAAGGGTCTCTTTGGCAATTAATTCCTGCTGGGATATCGTCGGCTTCTTGGTGAGAACTATGAATAGGGCCACTGCCTTGGCGTTTCTATTCTTGATAATGGGGATGGCCAATTGGCAAGTCTCTCTAGCATCCTCTGGATCTGCCACCGGCAGTAGTACTTTGTTTAAAAAACTTGGAATTTCATCTCCGGTCATATCACCGTCCATTCAAAGACACCCTTATTTATATTTTGTTGTGAAGTATTGTGAATCCCCTGTTTCAATCCTTGTTTTTCTAGATTCGCTTATGCAACGTAATCCGTGTGCGACACCACCAAGATCCTGAACGAGTTTCAATCCTTGTTTTTCTAGATTCGCTTATGCAACTGAAGGTGCAAACAAATTCAGGGCTTATGTCAAAAGTTTCAATCCTTGTTTTTCTAGATTCGCTTATGCAACCATCCCCGCTCCGCTAATTCCTGTCATTGTTATAGTGTTTCAATCCTTGTTTTTCTAGATTCGCTTATGCAACGTGAAGTTTTGCAGGAAATCTACGACTGCGGCGGTTATGTTTCAATCCTTGTTTTTCTAGATTCGCTTATGCAACCAAAAATCCACGATATCCTCTCATCAATCCCCAAATAGTTTCAATCCTTGTTTTTCTAGATTCGCTTATGCAACAGAGATCCGCAGTCTCTTCCACACCCAGCTGGCCTAGTTTCAATCCTTGTTTTTCTAGATTCGCTTATGCAACTTATCTTGGGCTGCTGTCCGAAAGAAGATAGTCGAGGTTTCAATCCTTGTTTTTCTAGATTCGCTTATGTAACGAAAACTAGTAGCTGGGGGTCGATTTGAACGACCGATCTCCGGATCCCTCACTATGGCCTACACCAGTGCCACTTTAAAGAGGGATAATTTATTATTATAGGAAGTTAAGTTTAATCCATGAGCAAAAAAGATTTGAAGAAAAAAGCCCTTGACACCTTTGTAAATAGGGTTAGAGAAAAATATAAGGATCAAATAAAGAAAATCATCCTCTTCGGTAGCTATGCAAGGGGCGGCTCTACAAAGGAAAGCGACGTAGACGTGCTCGTGATATGGAAGGGCAGGCAGCTCGATGGCTGGAATTTTCTAGTGAGTATTGCTACCGATATCCTCATCGAATATGGTGTATTGATTTCGTTGAAGATTATCTCTCCCAAGGACTACGATACCATGATAGACCTTGAGATGCCCTTTATACAAAGTGTTGAAAGAGAAGGGGTAATCCTTGGATAAAGTTGAATATCATCTGAAGGAGGCTGAAGAAAGGCTTGAGGCAGCGAAAATTCTCTTAGAGAATAAACGTATTAAAGACGCCATAAGTAGGGCATATTACTGCATGTACCATGCTGCTAGGGCGCTGCTTTTAACAAAGGATCTTTCTCCCAAAACTCACAAAGGGGTTATACAGAAATTTGGTGAGGAGTTTGTTAAGACTGAAAAAATTTCAAGGGAATACAGCTCGATATTATCAAAAGCCGAGGAACTGAGGGAGTTTGCTGATTACGATGTTGTAAGGGAATTTAGCCTTGAAGAAGCTGAGAGTGTGGTTGAGGACGCAGAGAAGTTTCTTAGCGAGATAAAGGAGTTTTTAAAAGAAGATTGATTCCTCGTTTAAAAAGTTAAAAGACCTAGGAGTAGTAGCCGGGGGTCGATTTGAACGACCGATCTCGTTTCAATCCTTATTTTTCTAATTCGCTTATGCAACGCATTAAAATTTCATTATGGAAAAGATATCCCTTGGCTCGAGTACCGAAAGCCCTGCATACTTGCCGAGTATATCTACACGGAGTATCTTGTCCGGGTGGCTCAGGTCTACCTTCTCATCGATCAGCTCGGCGAGGTCGCGGATGATCTCTATCTTGTGATAGCGCGTGTAGCGCCGCTTCTCTACCGTCATGCGCCACTTTTCGCCGGGGCGGATCTTCTTCTTCAGCCCATAAACCGCCTCTTCCATCGAGGCCAAATCCGAATATACCCAGACGTCTATCGGGACCCATTTCACCGCGAACTGGAGCGGCCAAGACCCCTGCTCGTATAGAACCCGAATTTTTCGAATTACCTCTCGCGGATCCAGATCGGTTTTAACTCCGATGATGCCCCTCGCTATCGTCGGTCTTATCTCCGGACCTTCGTCTCCCAGTCGAGATAGGATCCCGGCGACCTCCTCCCTCGCTTGGCGGAAGGTCCCCCACCTACACGAAACCAGAAGGTCGAAGTTATATCTCTTCCTGCAAAGGATGACGGCGTCCAACTCTTCTTTACCGACGATGAATTCCCCCTCGATCTCCCATCCCCTAAATCGGTCCTTCAGTTCCTCGAGCTTTTCTACCTTGTTGTATTCGTTGCAGAAGGTGGAGATGACACCCACCCCATCATCCGATAAAACCCTATGGATCTCTCTCTCATCCCGCAGCAGATGTATGGTATCGATGCAGAAGATCGTGTCGAAACTCCTGAATTTGAACGGCAGACGATCTCCATCGGCCAGGACTTTGGTCGCCTTTACCCTCCTCAGATTATCCAGATCGACATCGGTTGAGTATATATTCGGCCGATACTCCTCCAAAACTCCAGCCCCGCATCCTATATCCAAAATCCTCCCTCTGGGCCTGATATGCTCCAAAATCCCCCTTATCTTCTCCTCCTGTGTCTCCCTCATCCACTCGGCATAGATCTTCCCTGTGAACATCGCGTATAATTTGAATTTCCTCCGATAAAGAGTTTATTGATCACTCGGGTCTTCGGCCATGGTTAAGCTATATATGGCTCACCTTTTTTGTAGCATTCCTCTTTGAAGGGGCATCTCTCTATCCAGCACCTCAGATAAGCTACCTTAAAAAACTCCTCGTAATATTCGTCCGTCTCCGTGATCAAGATCTTGGGTTCATAGCATCCAAACCTCTCCCAAGGTTTCGCTTTATCGCCCCCTTCGCTACGCGAACAATCTGGTCTCTCCCAATGTTTGCAGGAATAGCAGCAGCTCATAATCATCCTTCGTTTGAAGTATTAGCTCGATATTGTGTTGATCAGGTGAGAGCCATCGCAACTCTCTGCGGTATCGAGGTCAAATCCCTCTCTACATGCCGAAAATGTCATCCCGCACTTGTCGCAGAGCCTCCTTACCCCTTTCATAAGTTTAAACCTCACTTCACTTGGCAAGTAAAAGGCATTTTTATGTCTAGTCCCGTGCTCAAAATAAAGGTCTTTGAGCGTTCTCGACTCTTCTTCAAAGGTCCCTTCAAATCTCTTCCAAGAGTCGTATCTCGGCTTGAATGTCGAGGAGATCACCTGAGAAACGCCTATGTGGGAAAGCTCCTTAATTAGCAAGCCTGCATCTTCATTTACGCGGGGTATGATCGGGTCGATCCTGCAAGATACGCTCATCCCACTCTCGATCAATCTCTCCAACGCCTTCAATCTCCTCTCGGGAGGGGGCGCATAGGGCTCCAATCTCCCTGCCAGTTCTTCGTCCAACGTGGTTATGGTCATGCTCACGCCCGCCCTCATATCACTGAGCAGATCTAGATCTCTCGTAACCAAGTCCGATTTGGTGATTATCAGGACTTTAAATTCTTTCAGGAGCCTCAAACAAGCTCTGGTAAGTCGATGCTCCTCCTCCATCGGCGTATAAGGGTCTGAGCTGTTCGAGATGGAGATCGGCAAGCTCGGATTTAATTTCCTCCCCTCCTTCCTAACCTTCTTCAAGAGACCTTTCTTCACTCTACAATTGAAACCATTCGGGATGTATGAGGTCATGTAACAGTAGATGCACCTATGCTCGCATCCGGTATAGGGATTCAGAGAGTACTTCTTTGGGCAGGTGCAAAGGGGGTCCTTCCATGGATCGAAATCTCTTATCGCCATATACATCAGTCATTGGTGACATGATAGAAAAGACTTTACCCATATTTTGGCGGTGCATGCGTTGATCACAGTAATCCCCCTCGATGAAATATTGTCACGTTATTGGGCATTGGCATCGTTTATGATGCGGTAGATGACAAAGCCTTCAAGGATGGAGAAGTAATTGCTTTGGCGAACTTTTCTTCAACTTTCCTACGGTGCAGAATATTGTAAGAGCAGAAGGGTATTACTCTGCCATCTGGAGTTGCGTAATGGATTACACATCTGCTAACTCGATCGCAATCGATGTTATATGGATCTTGAAAGTGCATAGTACCTATGAAAAGAGTCTTTTTTGAGAACTCGACCAACCCCTCTCTATTTCCTTTTTTTACCACATTCAAAATGAGTCTAGGCACGTCTATCGACCTTGGCAATTTTTTGATGTCGATCAATTTCATAAATTCCTTTGAAAATTTTGCGAAGCCTTCGGCCTTCCCAAGCGTCTTGTTCTTTTCAACGTCCTCAGCCAGTTCACCAGCAAGTTCCAAAACCCTGTCAATTTTAACAAATCTGGGGAGAGGGATTAGCTTTTCTCTGCCGTCCTCTTCATCTATGAATACATAAGTGGCCGCACCGCACAATGGGTGCGTTGAAAGCAAAGATTTTGCTTCTCCTTTCCAAGCACTGATGAACCTCGAGATCGAATCCACAGAAGGCACTGGATAAAAATCCTCTACTCGTATCCGTCCTTCTGTTTGTTTTTCGATTAACTTTAATAGATCAGGAATAGTTATTCTCATGTTATCCAAATCTCGGCTCTCAACCCTACCAGCGAATGAAACCGGTTGAAAGTTCACACCCTTTACCACATCTCTATTCTCTACAGCAAAGTTTATTATACCCCCTATCTGATCATCGTTGATTCCTTTGACGAGGGTTGGTACAAGAACGACGCTATCCATTCCAGCCTTTCTGCAGTTTTCTATCGCCTTTAACTTTTTAAGAAGGCAGTTATATCCTCTTGCCTCGATATATGGCCTTTCAGTGACGGCATCGAATTGAAGATAGACCGTGCTTAAGCCGGCGTCTTTTAATATTTTAATATATTCGACGCTCTTTGCGATCTTCACACCGTTTGTGGCTATCTGGATGTGGGTAAAGCCCAGTGCTCTCGCCATCTCGATCATTTCTGGAAGATCTCTCCTCATCGTTGGTTCCCCGCCCGAAAATTGGACGGAAGAACAAGGTACCGGCTTCTCGTTTCTCAAAACGAGCATCATTTTCCTTATCTGCTCTAGACTGGGCTCATACACATAGCCTTGGACAGCTGCGTTTGCAAAGCAGATCGGGCACCGTTGATTACAGCGATTGGTGACGTCGATATTGGCCAAAACCGTAGTAGATTTGTGATTTGGGCATAGACCACAATCGAAAGGGCAGCTCAACTTTTCTTCTGTGATGGGATCCTCCAAGCGCCTCCCGTTATCGATGAACTTCATGAACCTGTGGTAGATCCTCGCATCGCCCCAGTATATGTCCTTAAACTCCCCGTGCTCCGGGCAGGCTTTTTTTATCATTATTTTGTTATCTTCCTCAAAAATCTCCGCCCTTACCCTCTTTAAACACTCTGGACATAATGAATTGGTCGCCATAACACATCCTTCCTTGGCTGATTGCACAAAAAGTAAATCACTTCTAGATTAAAAATTTTTCTGATTTATTTCGAAGACCTAAAGGAGAAAACTAAATAAAGTTAACTTTGGGAGAATAGACCATGAAGGAACTTCAAGACGACATCCTGAGGTGCATGAGGTGCGGCTTCTGCCGGGCGGTATGTCCCGTCTTTGAGGAGACCAAGCTCGAGTCGGGCGTTGCGAGGGGGAAACTCGCCATTTTAGAGGGGCTTATCGAGGACGAACTAGAACTCGATGAAAGTGTTGTCGATAAGATCTTCCAGTGCACCCTTTGCAGGAACTGCAACGAAGAATGCCCTGCGGGCGTCGAGATAGATTCCGTTATCCTTAAAGCTAGGGCCGAGATGTTTGATAAGGTGGACTTGCCCATCTATGCCCATATCGCGGAAAACGTTTTGGAGTTCGGAAATCCCTTTGCAGAAGAGGGTGAGATAGAAGAGGAGAGAGAAGCTGAGTTCGCATACTTCCCGGGGTGCACCTCCCAATACAGGGCCACGGAGATCGCCAAGAGCGTGGGAAGCGTCCTGACGAAGCTCGGAGTGGATTTCCAAGTCACAAAAAACATGTGCTGTGGCTCCCCCCTGATAATGATGGGGCGAGATTCCGACGCCCGTCAAGTGATGAAGAGGCACGTCCAGAACCTAGCAAAGCGAAATATCAAAACCCTCCTAGTCTCATGTGCGGGGTGTTACCATGCCCTCGCCCATTACTATAAAGATGAGCTGAAAGATGCGGGTATCTCCGTCCTACACCTCACCCAGTTTCTGAACGACCTCGTGGAGAAACATGGAATAAAATTCTCGAAACTCGACAAGACCATCACCTATCACGACCCTTGCCATCTCGGCAGGCATTCTGGCATCTTCGAAGAACCCAGGAGGATCATATCTTCAATTCCTGATGTGAGATTTGTCGAGATGTCTAGGCACGGGCGAAATGCCCGTTGCTGTGGGGCTGGAGGGGATCTCGGGTTGGGTTATGTTCCGCTCTCGGCCAGGATCGCAAAGAGGCGCATAAGCGACGCCGTGGAAACTGGAGCAGAGATTCTGGTCACCGCCTGCCCGACGTGCTATAGAACTTTATCCCACCCCTCAAAAGACCTCGAGGTCATGGACATATCCATGCTGGTGGACCGACAGTTAGGAGGTTGAGTATGCTCGATGAGGACTATCTGATAGCCACTTACTACCTGGAAACCCCCCTCGAATTGGAAAAGGCCGCAAAGGCCACGGCTGCGGAGCAGAGCACCGGGACTTGGACCAAAGTGGAGTTCGAGACCAGCCAACTGATAAAGCAACACGGTGCCGAAGTCGTCGAGGTAGAAGAGATGGAGAGAGGCAAGACGAACAGAGGGATTATCAAGATCGCATTCCCCCTCATCAATTTCGGGCCCGTTATCCCCATGCTCCTGTCCACGGTGGCCGGGAATCTATACGAGATGGCGGATCTGACGAATGTCAAGCTATTGGATCTGGAGTTTCCAAAAGGCTATGTGGAAGAATTTAGAGGGCCGAAATTCGGTATCGAGGGGACCAGGGGTGTAGTCGAGGTCTATGACAGGCCCCTGATAGGATGTATAGTCAAGCCATGTGCCGGGCTTAAGCCCCGTCAATTTGCCGAGGCGTGCTATAGGGCAGCGGTCGGGGGCGTCGACTTCATAAAGGACGACGAGTTGGTGGCCAATCCGAGATATTCCCCGATAGAGGAGAGGGTGAGCAGCGTTATGGATGCACTGGACAAATCCGAGGAAGAGACCGGTGAAAAGACCATGTATGCCGCCAACGTGACCGATGAAGTAGACAAGATCATGGAAAATGCCGACGTGGCTATGGAGAGCGGAGCAAACTGCCTGATGCTCAACTTCGTAACAGCCGGTTTCTCGGCCCTCAGAGTACTCGCCGAAGACCCGAGCGTCAAAGTACCGATACACTGCCACCGGGACATGTTCGGCTCTTTCACGAGGAGCGAAGTTCACGGGATACATACATTTGTGGTCTCGAAGCTTGCCAGGCTCTGTGGCGGAGACCAGGTCCATGTCGGGGCGGTCTACGGAAAGCTCTATGAAGGCCTGGATTCCGTCATGAAGTCCGTCGAGGCGCTGAGAGAAGGATGGTTCGATCTGGAGGCGGCGTTGCCCGTATCTTCGGGAGGCCAACATCCGGGCAAGGTTCCGGAGAATATAAAACACCTGGGCAATGATGCATTGATCTTGGCCGGTGGAGGGATATTCGGGCATAACGGCGGGGCTATCTCCGGGGCAAGGGCGATGCGTCAAGCACTGGATGCGAGCCTACAAGGAATATCAATCGAGGAATACGCCAAAGACCATAAAGAGCTGAGGGTCGCCATTGAGCAGTGGGGCACCATCGATATAGGAAAGTCTTTCTCAAGATAGTCTCTATTTCTCTTTCCTCCCGGATAAGACCTTCCCCATCTTGTCGAAGACATAATCCCTTATCACGATATCGCTGTGAGGATACGGTATCTCTATCCCATTCTTGTTGAACTCCTCGAAGACCCTCTTGTAGATGTAGGACCTCTTTGCTGCTATATGGAAGGGGTCCTTTACCCATGCCCTGAGTATCAGATCTATACCGCTGGAGCCATAACCGGCCATGTGGACCCTTGGGGCCAGGGAGTACTCCACCCCCCCTATATCTATATGCCCATCCAATATGACCTCATCGGTCTCCTTTGCTACTCCCTCTATTATCTCGATCGCCTTGTCCAGATCCGAGTCATAAGAGATCCCGATGGGTAGTTCCATCCTCGTCCTCTTGTCATGCGTTGTGTAGTTGATCAGATCCTTCTCAAGCATGTTGGCGTTCGGCACGGTAATCGTGTTATTCTCTATAGTCCTTATCTTGGTGAAGCGCATCGCCACGTCCTCTATATAACCCTTTATGGGTGGGTCTGTACCGAGTATCTCTATCCTATCGCCGATCTCATAGGGTCTATCCGACAAGATAAATACGCCGGCCAAGTAACCCGAAACGATGGGCGCCAAGGCTATACCGATTATGATCGCCCCTATGCCTATGCCGGCGAGGAGGGGGGTAAAGTAGGGTAAGACCTCCAAGAGATCTAGGATGGCCATCACAAAGAGGAACATCACGATGTACTGGATCGCCTTCAACGTCTGTCTGATCAACGATGGCCTCTTCATGGTCCTCGCGACAATCGGCCCAGAGCGCCTGACGGCCATCTTGGAGGCGCGCCATCCCACCCATAATAATATAGCGGCAAGTACGACTCTCGGGAGATACCATAACAGCGAAGTTATCAAAGCTATCAGTTCTACCTCAAATGAGGCGATCAGAGATTCCAAAACCGGTTCGACCATAAGATCACTCTACCACCATTACCTCACACCTAGCTGCTCTCTTTATATCCTCGCTCAAACGGTAATCGCCCCAGAATTTAATAAATTTTTTCCAGCGGGGCTCCATGCTCTTCCCCATGATGACCATATCTATGTCGCTGTTGGAGATCTTCTTCAGGATGGACTCCTCCAAGAGGTAGCTCTTCTCGACGGCGTATGAGATGTTCCTCATAGATTTTATCTCCTCGGCATTCTTCTCGACCTCCCTCTTCAAGTCCCCGGAATTGATCTTCCTATCCTTATATATCAGGTTGACGTGATAGAATATGGCCCTGACATTGTCCCCTTTGATCAACTCCAATGCCTTCTCTAAAGTCCTTCTTCCCCTCTTGGTTATGGGATATCTGAGGGGCACCAAGATCCTTCTGGTCATGTCGTTACCTCACCGACAGAGATGAACTCCCTTAGCTTATGGCTATGGCCTCCTTTCCACATACCTCTACGCACGCCCCGCAGTAGATGCACTCGTCTTCGTCTATATCAACGCCTTCGTTGATCGAGATTGCAGATTCTGGACATGCATCACCACAGTCGCCGCAGAGATCACATCTCTCCATATCCACGCTTATCTCGGCCATATTCGATATAGGTCTTATCCTTCAGGGATATATGCTTTATGTCT
>JBHIFP010000002.1:0-42368 GCA_046761145.1 Hydrothermarchaeales archaeon (SeqCode) | reverse complement strand
GAGTAAGGTATGTGGAGATTCCAACAAAAGATATTGACCCAAACAAGTGCTTCGAATGCCACAAAGGCGGCATGCAGAAGGGAAAGGAGGAAAAGACATTGTATTGCGGCAAATGTCATGGCTCTGGAAAGAAAAGGGACGTCATGGCGATTTCGGCGCACATAAGTAGTCACGACGACTGCTTCGATTGTCACGTTTAAATGATCTGAGAAAACATTCTTCCAAAGTAGGATTTATCTGAATAAAGGAGGTGAGTGTGAATGAAGAGATCGGCGATCGTTTTGGTCGTACTGTTGGTCTTGGGGCTGGCATTCGTAGCCGTTGGAACTGCTCCGGTCTTGGCTGACACCAACAACAATAATCCGGCTGGCCAATGCCCGCTTGCGATGGCGAAGTCGCCAGGCGCGATGTCCAAGTGCCCGCACCATCAGATGAAACCAAAATGTCCACCAGGACAGAAGTAATAAAAACTACCCACCTGCCCTGTAAGTGAACAGAAAATTGAGTTGGGGCAACTGATGATATAGATAAAGTTGCCCTTTTTTATTTTCGGTTATGGTGGGGGCTCTACTTCATTGTGCTCCAAGGCGCGATAGAGACTCTGCAGATTTGCAACTCCGTAATCTACAATGGCTATCCTCGGCTTCATTTTAGACCCTTACGGCTACCCCCCTCTTCTTGAGGTACTCCTTCACGTTTCCAACGGTGTACTCTTTGTAATGGAAGATAGAGGCTGCCAGTGCTGCATCGGCTTTGCCTTCGGTAAAGGCATCGTAAAAGTGCTCCATGTTGCCCGCCCCTCCAGATGCGATTATCGGTATGTTGGTCTTTTCGGAAAAGGTTCTTGTAAGCTCCAGATCGAAGCCCTTCTTCGTTCCGTCCGCATCCATGCTTGTCAGTAATATTTCGCCTGCCCCAAGTTCCTCTACCTCGATGCCCCACGCTATTGCGTCGATGCCGGTGGGAGTTCGACCGCCATATATGTAGACCTCGAACCAACACCTGCCCTTTGTGGTCTCTACCATGATCCGGTCCTCCCTCTCCTCATAGATTCGTTTTGCATCTATTGCAGAGACTACGCACTGGGAACCGAACTTGCGCGCGCCTTCTCTGATGATCGCTGGATCTCTGACCGCCGCGGTGTTTATACCCACCTTGTCCGCACCGGCCTTCAGCACATTTCGCATGTCTTTTATCGATCTAATGCCCCCTCCGACGGTGAGGGGTATGAAGACCTGATCGGCGGTCTTTTCTACAACTTTCAACGTCGTCTTGTGCCCCCTCGGAGATGCGCTTATGTCCAGAAAGACGACCTCGTCAGCGCCTTGCTCGTCGTACATCCTCGCGAGCTCGACCGGATCCCCGGCATCCCTCCGATTTACAAAGTGGACGCCCTTAACTACCCTACCATCTTCCACGTCCAAGCAAGGAATGATCCTCTTTGTGAGCATGACCACACCTCAAAAATTTTTTATCTCAAAATATCGATTTATGGTTATCTTCGGCTAACTTTTCGGTCCACTGGTCAAGTCCCTTATCTTCTTCAACTTCTTCTTCAACCTCTCTTTCTCTCCTTCGCTCAAATCAGATCTCTCCAACATCTCGGAGAACTCCTCAAACTCCTCCTGGGTGACCACCCTGTCCTCTAGGATTTTATCTATCTCTACTTTGAGTTCTTCACCGGATATTGTGCCCTTCACCTTGCCGATATCCCTGAGGTACTCGTCGACGTATTTGTCGAGGACGGAATAACTGCTTATCTTGTCCTCCTCTTTCCACTTTCCAAAGAGTTCCCTCAGGTCCGATTTCTCTTTCCTGCCGATCCCCTTCGATTTCCCTAAAATGTTTTCAAATGCCTCGAACTCGTCCTCGCTTATCTCTCCATCTTGAAGCATTCGACGGACCTCGTCCTTAAGTCGAGCAGGGACTTCTCCAAATCTCTCCTCCATGATCCGCTCTCTTATTTCACCCAAGTAATCGTCTATTCGCTTGTCCAAGATGGCGTAGCTTTGATCATCTATCTTGCCTCTCTTGAGGTGATCCAAGGCGATGTCTCTGTGTCTGTAGAGCTCTGCCTCGCATCTCCGTGCATTCATCTTGAAACTGGCATATGTTTCGTCGATATTGTCCAACAGTTTCTTTACGCGACTCCGCTTTCTTCGCGACAAGAACCATCCAACTCCAGCACCCATAACCACAAGGACGACACCAACTTGTTCCCAGTCGATTTCTTTCTTCTCTCCTTCTGGCGCCAGTGGGTTTGGATCCTTAGAATCCCATAACCCATCGCCATCTGTATCCTTGTTAAATGGATTGGTCCCGGCCTTTTTCTCCAGCTCGTCGCTCCATCCATCGCCGTCTGAATCTACCCCCCTCTCTGCCCCGAATTTCAATGGGTTTGGATCTTCTGAGTCTATAACTCCGTCGCCATCAGTATCCTTGTTAAATGGATTGGTTCCTATCCTCTTCTCCAGCTCGTCGCTCCACCCATCGCCATCGCCGTCGACCACCTCCTCCCGAGGCGCTAACGTCGGGGGTTGTGTAACTCGTGTCGGTTCTCCGGTTGGCGCTGGAGTAGCTTCCAAAGGTTCTACGACTGGTTCTGGAGCAACGGTGGGCCTTTCCACCAGAATTTTGGTGGGCATGGATATTTGACGAAAATTTACAGAAAAACCTCCTCTTTTTGCCGCATCGAAAGCTAGTTCTTCTGACGATATCGCTTCTGAAGCCCCGAACTTGGTTTTCACAGATACACTTTTGGGAGTTATATCATCGGCCCTTTTGCTAGCTTCGTAAATATTGACATTGAATTGAGGGAGAAAGGACACCTTTCCTTTTTTTGGCGTGATCTGAAGTTCGACCTTGAATATGTACTCTTTCCCCGCCTGGAGGTTATCTAGATGGAAATCAACGCGGTTTTCCCTCACCTCGGGATTGTATTTCATCGACGTGGACAAAACCTCGACATCTGCATCGGGAGTAGACCGTGCCTCTATACCCACATCTGCACCGACAAAACTCGATTCCGGGATTAGTCTGATCGTCATTATCTGGGTTCCGACGGTTTCAAAGTACGTGAAATCTGCTTCTCTTTTGATCGAAAATGGAAGTTTGATCTTTTCCTCGATATTCGTTCGAAAATTCATTCCACAGCCATCAAATTCTTCTAGATTTTTACAGACTATTATATATGGATCGGTCGATTGAAACTTGAGGTTTGGATAGGCATCGGCATCTTCGATCTTCACACCTTCAGCTGGTCTAAAAATGAGTCTGATCTCTTTGACCATTTCCCTCGAATCATCGGGGGAGTTATGAAAGCCAAATCTAAAATACTTGATTGCCGTATACTCTCCACTCTCGATCTCGTTCGAATCGGCATCGATTTGCCAAATTCCCGCAAAATCGACCCAGACGTGATTCTGGGGAGATGCATGAATCGTGTTGGAATTGGCGATGAGGATAACAGTGATTATGATGAATGCAATGATTTTTTTGAGATATGCACCCCCCTTATGACGTTTCTTCGGATTCATCTCCACTCACTTTTTTTATATTTGATCAACTATTTAACCGATTCGATAATCCGGTCTACCCCTTAAATTTCATGCTCTTTTATAAAAAATTTGGGCATGATCTACCTTTATATGCATTTGGCAAATTCGCGCACCTTTCCGATCTCTCCCATTCACGATCATGGTACTCAGCCATCCTTGCTATCGTTTTGTGGTGGATGGCATACTGAGAGTACAAACATAAATCGAGGCGCTGTCCCAGACTCCCCTTTAGCACATCGCCATAGCGAAGGATCACTCTAGTTCCGCCAGCATCTTCTCCAATTCTTCCAGTCTCTCGCCGTACTCCGCTATCTTCCCCCGGTATTCATCTTCGTTTATCTTCCCCTCGGAATAATCGTCTCTCAGCTGTGTGTACTTCTTCTCTATTTCATCGATCTCGTTCAATATATCTTCCTTGGTGTACTCCTCAGCTTCCGCACCCGCTTTTTTGCCCCTTGAAAGCCATTCTATTATGTTCAAAGCAAGTTGCTTGTTGTAAAACTCGTTGATAAACCTATTCCTGAAGAGGCTTCCATCGCCGATGCAGAGCACCCGCCCATCCAGATATTCGGAGACTGCCAGTACTGGGGGGTAATCCCCGGCCTTGTAATAATCTTTTGTGGAGAAGGTATCGTCATCTCCCGTGGCTATCGCCTCTGCATCGCCGCTGACATTCAGGGAGCAGCCCCCATATATAACGAATTTTTCGACCTCATTTAGCACCGGGTGTTCCTTCATTGTATGTATAACGGAATACGATTCTCCAACGCTGTCTGTGGGGTCGTGAACCTCGTCGTCGTTGAAGGTGATCCCGAACTCTTTTGATAAGCTGTTCAGTATCTCCTTAAAGCCCCCCCAGTTCCCCTCTTCGCCAACCACAAATAGTCCCCCTCCATCTCCGACAAAGTTGATGATCCCCTTTATCTCTTCATCCGAAAATTTTTTCTGTGGGAAGGATATCATGAGCACTTTGTACCCTTTCAGTTCATCCAAATTCAATGGCTTCGCGTTGAGTACATCCACCCTATACCCACGGGACGTCATGCTTCGGCTGAAGCTGGAATAATACTCCTCCAGTTTTGGTTCCCCGTGGGACTGGTCATATACCACGGCCATTAACTCTCCACCTTGAGGACAAATTCGCAGTACAGGTCTCCTAGGCCCCAACACTTCGTCTCGTCCGAACGGATATTCTTACCCAAGAACTCTTTTACAGCCCCCGTTATAAGTCCCCTCTCGAAGTGGCATACGGGCTTATTTATGCTCGGGATGCCAGAAGAGGTCATGGACTCTTCGCTCTTGATAACGATCTCATCTTCGTTCATCCTTTCGACGCTGATTTTTGCCACTTTCTCCCTATCCAAGAAGTTCCTCAATTCGTCCAGGAAACTCTCCAGAGTATCTGTTGCATATATACCCGCAAATACTTTCCCGACCTCTTCGCCCGTATTGTACAAAATTTTGATGGCTGTCGCTGCCCCGATATACTCCTCTAGCATATAGAGGTGGAGCATCCTGTAGAAGATGGGATTCATGTCCTTCTTATACGTCGGACGGACAGAATCAACATCCATGACCAAAATTTCATGGAGGTTCAGTTTTTCCGAGACGGGTTTGATGCTGGCCAAGACACGATCAGAGTCCAGATCCATGCCCAGCTCGGATCTCAAATCTGTCACAACCTTCCTTATATATACGAGGCTTTCTGTCGCTTTGAACATGGCCTCTACATAAGCCTCGAGTTCGGTTCTGACCATGACCCTTATCCAGCCGTTCTCGAATATTCGCACCGTTGTGCCATCGAAATTGGCATCGGCCGCCTTGAACATCCCCACCATCTTTGGAGGCGATATATAATCTATCTTCTTCGAAGCTTCATCCAGATCAACATTCTTCCCCAAATCCACAATAAACGCTTGTTCGGCCATTACATTCCCCCTGCGGTAATCGATTCTGTAAACCCATCTGGATCCCTGTTAAATGTGAGGATGACCTCTTTGACATCGGTCAGGGCTCTTATATTGCTGTCTTGCATCCATTTCAAGCACATCGCCCTCTTGGCTATCTCCATATTTATCTCTTTTCCGGACCTAGCAGAGCGCTCTCCTATATCCTGTAGTATGCGACTCGGAGTTCCAGTTTCCTCCAATACGTCCGTCTGAGGGTTGTATTCAAAGACCCTATTCAGTTGCACTACGTCGCCTTCCATCCCCGCGATTTCAGCGACTTCGGTTATTCTGCGCAATGTACCCCTCTCCGGGTGTTTGAACCTATTTTGCATAATTATTAAATCCAATGCCGGAATCATGATCAGAGGTACATTCATTGGGGGATTTGTAAGCCTCGTTATAGTTTCCCTTGCATCATTGGCGTGTAGAGTCCCCATGCATCCATCGTGTCCAGTATTCATCGCTGTGAATAAAGTAGCTGCCTCTGGCCCCCTGACCTCTCCCAAGATTATCCTGTCCGGCCTCATCCTCAAAGTATTCACAACTAGGTCGTTCATCGTCACTTCCCCTCTGCCCTCGACATTCGGTGGTCTGGTCTCCATTCTGATCCAATGCTCATGAGGCTTCAACTGCAATTCTAGGGTATCCTCTATAGTCAGGACCCTATCGCGTTCTGGTATGAACGTCGCCAAAGAATTCAATGTTGTGGTCTTCCCGGAACCAGTTCCTCCTGCAACTATTGCATTGCCCGGCTTTATTCCCAATCCATCGATAACGACCCAGAGCCACGCTGCAAAATCTACCGAAAATGTCTTGAAATTCAGAAGATCTACAACCGTAAGCGCGTCTTCTCTGAACTTCCTGATAGTCAAAGTAGCACCATCGGTGGTTACTGGAGGGATAGTTGCATTGACCCTACTGCCATCGGCTAGTCTTGCATCTAGTAATGGATTCATTGTATCGATCTTTCTGCCCACGCCCCTAGCCATTCTCTGGATTATATTCTCCGCCAATTCCTCATCGTGGAATATTATATTTGTGCTACACATCCCATGTTTTCTATGAGCTATATAGACCCTCTTGTCCATCCCAAGTAACATTACCTCTTCCAGTAGATCATCCGATAGAAGAGGATCTAATAGACCATACCCAATCATATCCATGAGGATGTATTCAGAGTAAATCTTGAGTTTCTTTTCGGGTAATGTAGGCTCGTGATCTTTTATTATCTTTCTGATTTCTCTGGAGAATATGCGTTTCCTTTCTTCTGGGTCCAGAATTGTGGCCGGATCTAATCTAGATTCCTTCAATATCGTATCGACGAATTCCTTGATCTTTTTATGGTCTTCTACCTTTAACTCGGGTAATAAGACGCAATAGGTAGGGGACACTTGGGTTTTGGTCGTTATTATCTGGACATCATTGTCTCCGACTTTGTAGGAGTCTATAACCTCGTATTCCCCCGTGGGTCTCACCGCTACGGCTCCAACTCCCTCTTCTACTTTTATTTCCGCTTCTGCCTTGGGCGCAACTACTTTGGGCTTCTCCTCAGCGCGTGCCAATTCATCCCTCATCAGAGGGCTTATCTCCTCTGACTTAGACTTCTCTTTCATGGACTTACTCCACTCCGGAGACCAATTTTACGGTCTCGAACAATACGTCGTTCGATTTATCCAGAACCTCGAATATCCTCCCATCTACCTCGACGATGTTGTACAATGCCGAGATCACTTCCCCTTGGCTCAGTGCTCCACCTTTTGATTTGGCGACGAGGTCCATGAATTTGTTCATCCTCTCCTTCCTCACGCCGGCGAGGGTAGCGTACTGGCTCGTAGCTTGAATATATCTCTCCAACTTTTCCGCTACTTCACCTTTGATCTTCTTCTTCATATGATCACCCAATTCAATGTCTTGTTATGGTTATTCTTTGGATGTAAAAACTATTTAAAATTATCCGAAGGAACGATCAGAATCGCTTCCCACTAACCTTCTTCAAGTCGAATTTCGCGGTATCCGCTATGGCCATCACCGCCATCACTCCAGCTTGAACCGGATCCGTGACCACAAGATCCGAGACATCTGGCACGCCCCCAGCCATATTTAGCGATACGACCGGGATGCCGTGTTTCTCGCGTAACTCTTTTACCGCTTGGGCAGCTTCTCCTCCCATCAGCGAGCCGGCAAGGACCAAGATCCCGACCCTATGGAGCCTTCCGACCGCCCTTATGGCCTCGGCCAATATCTCCTCGCCGACCAATGGGATGGTATCGACACTTATCCTCTCACCACGTAAATTGTGCCTGTCGGCCTCGCTGATCGCTCCGTGCACAACTTGGGTAACTTGTGCCCCCCCGCCTATGACTATGACCCGTTTGCCGTATATCTGCTCAAAGGGCCTATAGGTCTCTATCGATTTGATGTCCGTAATGTCCCTAAGCTCTTTTAAAAGCGCTTTGGCATCGGTTACCTCCTCCAGTTCCATGTAGAGGTGTGCCTCTCCGCCCAAGAGAAATTGTTGTATATAGGTGATATTTATGTCGTGGGAGGCTATAATAGTAGAGACATCCCTCATCAGCCCTTTGCGATCCTTGGCGATTATTATTATCCCGACGATGGTCATTTTGCCCACGATCAATAATCCCTCTTCATCCTTTATAAAGGTGCTTTTACAATATAGCCACGAGGAAAATGAAGACCGTCGAATACAGAGAGGGGAAGGTGATCTTAATAGATCAAACCCTATTACCAACCGAGTTGAAATACATAGAGTGCAAAGACGTCGAATGCGTTGTGGAGGCGATAAGGAATTTGAGGGTGAGGGGAGCCCCAGCTATAGGTGTTACAGCGGCTTTGGGCTTGGCGTTGATTGCGGAAAAGAATAGAAGGAGGAGTAGGGATAAGGTTTTGGACGAGCTCAAAAAAGCTAGGGATTTGTTGGCGGAGACGAGACCCACTGCGGTGAACCTGTTTTGGGCTCTTGAGAGGGTGATGGAAAAGGCCGAGAAATCGGAAGACCCCTCTACAGTTGCTTTCGACGAGGCGATGAAGGTCTGGCAAGAAGACCTGGAGATGAACAAGAGACTTGAAAAGAATGGAGCCAAATTGATCGATGATGGAGATGTCATCCTAACGCACTGTAATGCGGGTGCCTTGGCGACTTCTGGTTATGGGACGGCACAGGGCGTTATAAAAGAGGCATGGCGTCAGGGCAAAAAAATAAAAGTCTTTGTGGACGAGACGAGGCCGTTGCTACAAGGTGCCAGATTAACGGCCTTTGAGATGGTTCAGGAAGGGGTTCCAGTTACAGTGATAACGGACAGCATGGCGGGTTTTGTGATGCGGGACTATGGCGTCACAAAGGTCATCGTTGGTGCTGACAGGATTGCTAGAAATGGTGATACTGTAAACAAGATCGGTACCTATGGTTTGGCAGTACTCGCTAAAGAGCATGCCGTGCCCCTCTACGTCGTTGCACCCCTGTCGACCATCGATATCAATATTCGTACCGGAGATGAAATTCCCATCGAATTTAGGGGTGAGGACGAGGTCAGATGCTTTAACGAGAAGATGGTTGTCGCCGAAGGCGCAGATGTGCTAAACCCGGCCTTCGATGTCACTCCAGCCAAATACATCACCGCCATCATCACCGAAGTCGGTGTGTTAAAGCCACCTTATGAAGAGCCTATAAAGGAGGCATTTAGGGGTAAGAAAGAGATTAATTGATAGTTTTGTGACACTAACTATACTCTTCCAGGAAGTCGGGTCTAGGATTAAGTCGGCCCGACGTATTCTCCATACCCTTTTTTTATCCAAAAGTCGCCATCGTTAAATGCGATCTCTCCCCTCAGTATGACGGTATCCACACCGCCAGTAGTCTTCCTACCTTCGAATGGGGAGTACTTCGCCTTTGAGTAAAATTCTGTTGGATCAATTTTGCCTTCCTTTTTCATGTCCAAGATAACCAGATCCGCATCTTTCCCCACTTCGATCGAGCCTTTGCCTTTGAGATCGAAGATCCTCGCGGGGTTCTCGCACATCAACCTCGCGATATCCATCAGCGAGATCGTCCCCCTATTGGCTATCGTCAGCATAAGTTTCAACATCACTTCGAGGTTCGGGATTCCGGACGGGCAATTAAAGATATCCTCCTCCTTTTCCTCTGCCCTATGTGGCGCGTGATCGCTCGCCACAATATCGATTTCCCCGTTCTTTAAGGCCTTCCATAATGCATATAAGTCGACCTTCGTCCTCAGAGGGGGGTTGGTCTTTGCAAGGCCTTTGAATTTTCTCAAGCTATTTTCGGTCAAAAAGAGGTGATGGGGGGTAACTTCTGATGTCGTATACTCGTTGAAAAATCCCAGCGACTTCTTCGTGGAGATGTGGCAGAGATGGGTCTCCCTTCCGTACTTCTTCGCCAAGGCAGATGCTTTATCCACGGCATCGACCTCAGCCTTTGGTTCCCTCAGCTCCGCGTGCGAGAGAAAATCATCTCTCTTTTTTATGTATCTGTAATTCCTTTCGATTATCTTCGAATCCTCTGCATGCACCGAGATTCGACTACACCGCTCAAATGCCGCCTCAAAGATGTCATCGATGTTGCCCAATGCCCCGTCCATATAGATCTTGTAGGAAACCGGGGAGACCTTTCCGATCTCGTCGAGGTTGTTCGAAACCCCAAAATGGATGCCGAAGTCCACCAAGGACTTATCTGCGGCGGTCTCGATGCGCCGCTCGAAGATTCGGTGGGTGGTTATCGGGGGTTTTGTGTTCGGCATTTCGAGGATCGTCGTTACCCCGCCCGCTAAGGCAGCTCTACTGCCAGTAGTAAAATCCTCTTTTCGCTTCTCCTCGAAGTCCCTCATATGAGTGTGAGCATCCACGATGCCTGGGATAACGGGATTGCCTTTCGTATTTAAGGTATCTCCGCCACGTTTTTTGAGATTCTTTTTGATCTCTTTGATCCTCCCATTCTCGATTAAAATGTCGGCAGTTATCAAACCTCTAGAGCTCACGATCTTGCAATTTTTTATGAGCATGCCTCTACCTTAGTTCGACGGATACTTAAGGATTTACACCCCGAGATGAGCACATTTAAATATTCTCCGATATAAGAGATAGAGGTATGGGGAAGTATACCGTAATCGTGGATTCCAAGGATGGGAAAATCTTGAAGATCGATGGAGTCGAGTTCGACATCGGGGACATTCCGGCGGGAGGAGGGGTGATAAGATTCAATGCAAAGAAGATTATAGAGATAGAGGAGAGAAAGGGCGTAAATTTGCCGAAGAAATAAGCCGCTCTACTCGCCCACCGCTCTAACTATGTCCCTCTCTGTGAGGATGCCCACAAGTCTGCCGTTATCGACGACACATACAGTGCCGGTCTTTCTCTCTCTCATAATCTTGGCCGCCTCTCCGATGTCCGTGTCCTTACTAACCACCGCGACGTTCTCATCCATTATCTCTCTTGCCCTAGTCTTCAGTACTTCCTGAACCTCGTTCTTCACGATCTTTGCAAATACGCTATTTCTTCCGATGAAGTCGACGATATGCCTGGTCGTTATGATACCGATTAGATCGCCTTTGCTCAGAACTGGTAGCCTCCTGAAGCTGTTTCTCGTCATGGTTTTGGCAACGTCTCCGAGGGTCATTCCAAGGGTAGCGCTGACCACGTTTCTCGTCATATAATCTTCAACTTTCTTTCCCGTCACTTTCTCGGCCATTAGGGATACGAAATCTTTCTCGGTGAGTATACCCACCACTCTATTATTCTGGGTTATAACAACGCCGCCAACCCTAGAGCTCAACAAGGTCTTTAGGCCATCGTCCAGCGTCGCACTAGCATCTAACGAGACCACATCCTGCATCATGATCTCCCTGACCGATTCGTTTATAGCCGCCAAGAAATTCCCCTTGTGTTTCTTCTTGATGACTTTGAATTTATCCCCCCCTCCTAAGAAGTCGATTATGTCACTACTCCCGATTATACCTAAAAGTCTATTGGTGCCGGGGTCTGTGACGGGCAACCTCCTGAATCTGTACCTCGTCATGGTCTCCGCGGCACCCTTGATGGACATGGTGGGGGGGATTGTAACGACCTCTGTCTTTGAGAGGGCCATAACCGAACCTTCTTGGTCCAAGGCCCCCTTCATCTCATTCCTCTTGAATGGAAAGATGACTCGGTCGAATACTTCCAAGCTATTCTCCTCCAAGGGAGTCGTCTCTACAGTCTTCACAGAGGAATTTTCCATCCACATCATATAAAGCGACTGTAAAGTCCCCGCAGAGTTCACAGATGCCCTTTTCGGGCATCTCCATCGTAGACGGACCTCCCCTCTCATATATATCATTTATCTCTCTTAGGATCTCTATAGTCCTCGGCGAGATTGCGGTTATATCCTTGTTCGTTATAATGCCGATGAGCTTTTCCCCCTCGACGACGGGCAGTCTCCTGAAGTTCTTCTTTGCCATAATTTTTGCGGCTTCTATCAAAGTCTTGTCCTGTTCTATGGTATGTAAAGGCGATGACATGATCTCCTTTACCTCTACTTCGCTTGCCAATCTGTTTGAGGCGGCAACCCCATAGCAGATGTTCCTTTCGGTAACGATCCCCGTTGGTCTGCCGTTCTCGACGACGATTACGCACCCGATATCCTTTTCTGCCATCAGCTTCGTGGCGTTGTCTACAGTTTCATTCGGAGTAACGGTTATGACTTTTTGGGTCATCACTTCTTTTACTCTCACTTCAACGTCCATAGAATTTCACTCCTTTTCCTGACTAAATATATTCACAGCAAATATTATAAATTTATTGGTAACTAGGCAAAGCATTCTTTCCATGCCAACTTAATTAGGACAATCCTATTTACTCCGGCCTTTTACACATGGCAAATTAAGTAAAAAAAGGAGAAATATGCTTTGTCTCAAAAGTGGGCTTGAGTCCTGATTATATGTCAATAACCAGGGACAGAAGAAGAAAGAACCGTTCCTGAAGCTAGTTGTCTACAACATACTCAGGATAGTTGTGCTAAGAATTGAGAAGGAGTTTTGAGACAAAGCCGGAGAAATAACAAACTTTATGTATCAAAAATTACAATCTATCTTCGAGGAATATGACAACGGTAAAAGAGGTCATGTCGAAGAATGTGAAGACGGTTGGGCCATCCGCTAC
This sequence comes from Hydrothermarchaeales archaeon (SeqCode), assembly GCA_046761145.1. Taxonomy (GTDB): domain Archaea; phylum Hydrothermarchaeota; class Hydrothermarchaeia; order Hydrothermarchaeales; family SZUA-236; genus JBHIFP01. Next base: position 29,692 of record JBHIFP010000002.1, on the reverse strand, counting down.
TGTAGCCGAGGCAGCCGAGGCGATGAAGAAGAATAGAGTGGGAGGCCTCGTCATCGTTGAAGGCAACAAACCCGTCGGCATAATAACGGAGAGGGACATCGTCTACAAGATCGTTGTAGAGAGGAAGAGTGTAGATACCAAGGTAGAAGAGATAATGTCAAAGGATCTTCGAACCATTACGGAGGATAGGAAAATCGATGACGCCGCTAAGATCATGGCGGCCCACCTCATCAGGAGGCTACCCGTAGTGGACGAAGAGGGCGGGTTGATAGGCATTATAGCTATGAAGGACATAATGAAGGCAGAGAAGGTTAGGTCGGAGGCGGGCTACTACCCTTATTTCACATAGCGTTGTATACCATCTCGACGATATCGACAACCTCAATCCCGTGTTCTTTGGCCAATGGATGATATTTCTCCCAGCAGGTTATGCACTCCGTAATCATCTTTTTTGCTTTGGTCTTCTTGGCATCTTCTAACTTTTTCACTTGGATTTTTAGCAACCCTTCCCTATTGTGTTTGGCCCTCATACCGCCGCAGCAGAGGGAGTTTTCCCTATTATCGGAGATTTCGACGAGCTCGGCCATTTGATCGATTACCCGACGGGGAGTTTCGGATAACCCTTCCAAGCGACTCAACATGCAGGCATCGTGAAAAGTCACCTTTTCATCCGTTTTCGATAGGTCAAATTTGCCGAGATTCCGAAGGATCCATCCGCTGGTCGTGATGAGTTCAAAATCGGCATCAAATTGCTTTTTTATCATCTTTAAAGCAACGTAGCATTCTGCGCATCCTGTGATCACTAACTTGGGGCTTACCTTCTTTATTGCTCTATAGAGGTCCGAAAGGAGTTTTTCTCCCCTATTCAACTGTCCCGCGGAGTAGTGGGGATATCCGCAGCAATATCGGTACCCCGCCATTACCTCGTAATCCATCCCAAGGTGGTCTGCCAAACGGAGGGTAGGATGGCATATCCTCGAGGGCGAGAAGATGTAACATCCGAAGTAGAACAGGTTTTCGGATTTCTTAAGATCGGTATTGTCCACGTGCTTTATCAGCCCTTTTACCACGTTTCGTTTGAGCATTCTCAGGATAGAAAGGGCAACATTTTCGGAGATGGAGAGGCCTTGGCCCCTCCAGTGAAGTAGATCGTTATATCCCCTCGGCAACTTCCCTCTTGATCTCAACCAAATCATCATTAAATCTCGCCTCAAATCTTCGGGGCATACCGGAACGCATGCACCGCACCCAAAACAGTCGAAGGCGAATTCTAGTAACTTCCTCGGAGGCTCGTCTTCAGAAGCTGTAGCCCGATTTAGGTCCTTTATATAGATCTCATCGCTCTCAGGTAGAGGACAAGCCTTTGTGCACTCCTCGCATTCGATGCATCTCTCCAGTTCGGAATATACCTGGTCTCTCAAGTCTTCGATGAGCTTCTTCATGATGGTTCCTTCTCCACTCGGTCAAATCCCAAATTCTGAGGATATGGGGGTATCGTGCAGGAAAAATGATTCCGAGCAATCTTGAGAAGTATGGTTGATCAATCTGGTTTTATCACCACAATGGAGATATCGGGTTGCTCAGGAACCTCTAGGATATCTACCTTTTTGCCTTCACTCGTGACTTCTTTCTTGATGTTTTTGATGTGGCAGGGGAGTATCTTATGATCTTTATCAACGATTACCTCGCCGGCGGTTCCGAGCTCTTTTGCAAAGTTGTCTTTATCGCAAGACTCCAAGAATGCGATGATCTTCCTTGTATCTCCCTTGAACTCGGGGCCTATGGTCGAGAAGTCCGGGACGATCTCTAGGACGTGCTCTTCTGCATCTAAAGCACCGGTCAAGATCTCAAGTTTCCCTATCCTCATGGCACCTTCTATAGTCCCCTTTTCCTCTTTTAAGAAAGAGGCAACTTCGTTTGCGGCGTAGATACCAACATTACCGAGTTCGTAGTTCAACGGGATCCCGATCCCGGCTTTATACCGCCTGATCCGCGAGATTAGGTCTATCACAAGCTCTCCTCGCCGTTCCGCTTCTTCATCTATCAAACTTTCATTGGGTCTGGGCCATGGAGAGATGTGGATGCTCGTCTCTTTCTCCTGTTTTACGAAGTACATCTGATAAAGCTCCTCTGTTATGTGGGGTATGATGGGGGCCATCATTTTGAGAGAGTTTAAGATCAGACTGTAGAGGGTATACTGAGCCGCCTTCCTCGCATCTTCTCCATAAATCTCGGGATTGTATAGCCGGTGCTTGCACACTTCTAGATAGTTATCGCAGACATCGTGCCAGAAGAAGTGCTTTATGAGCTTTACGGCTTGCGAATATTCATAGCCTTTGAATAAGTCGGTGGATTCTTTTATGACCTTCTGGAGTTTTGAGAGGATCCATCTATCGACGGCGTTGAGTCTTGCTCTTTCACCGTCGTAATCTCCCAAATGGGAGATGGCGAACTTGGAGGCATTCCAGAGCTTGGTTATGAACTTCCCAGCGGTCTGCCAATCTTTCTCTTGAGATGGCAGGTCTTCCCCCAACTTGGACTTGGCGGCCCAAAGCCTCAAACAGTCCGCAGAATATTTGCCTATCACATAATCTGGATCGATTATGTTGCCTTTTGATTTGGACATCTTTTTGCCGTGCGGGTCCAATGCATGACCCGAGATCATGATGTCGGTCCAAGGGATCTTCTTTTCGTGGAGCAAGCTCTTGACGACCGTGTTGAAGGCCCAGAAGGTGATGATATCGTGGGCTTGGGGTCTAAGGCTCATGGGATACATCTTGTCGAAAAAATCGTCATCCTCTCTCCACTTCAGGGGTATTTGAGGAGTTAAAGAGGAAGTTGCCCATGTATCTAAGACGTCCTTCTCCCCCTCGAACTCCATAGAACCACATCTGCACGGCCTTTTCGGTTTATCTTGTAGGGGGTCCACCGGCAAGTCCTCGTCGTCGGGCAGCATCACCCCCCCACATTTTTTACAGTACCACACCGGGAAGGGAATGCCATAGTACCTCTGGCGGGAGATGCACCAATCCCATTGCAAACCCTTTACCCAGTTGTCATATCTTGCCCTCATGTGCTCCGGATGCCAGTTAATCTCCTTTCCGGCCTCTATGAACTCATCTTTCATGTCCAGATACCTGATGAACCACTGCTTCGTTACCAGAAATTCTATCTCGGTTCCACACCTCTCGTGAACGTTGACATCGTGGGTGATCTTCTCCTGCTTTATGAGTAGGTTGTTGGCCTTTAGGTCCTCGACGATCGCTTCTCGAGCTTCTTTTAGGGTGAGGTCTTGATATCTTCCCGCCAGCTCGTTCAACCTTCCATCCTTTGTTATGGAGATTTTGAGGGGAAGTTTATAGGCGTGCCACCACTCTATGTCGGTCAAATCTCCAAACGTACAGCACATCACAATTCCGGTTCCTTTCTCGGGGTCGACCCTCTCATCCGCTATGATGAGAACCTTTTGACCGAACAACGGAACCTTGGCTTTCTTCCCGATCAAATCTTTATATCGCTCGTCTTCGGGATGGACGAAGATGGAGACACAAGATGGCAACAACTCGGGTCTTGTGGTCGCTATGATTATCTTCTTCCCATCCTCCAGTTCAAAATAGATGTCGCTGAAATAGGAACTCAGCCTTCTATCCTCTAGCTCAACTTGGGCGATGGCGGTCCTACACGTCGGGCACCATATGGTCGGGGCCTTCTTCCTGTATTCCCTACCCATCTTGTAGAGTTCGATGAAGGATCTTTGGCTCGTCTTCTGTACCCAATCGTCTATGGTTCTATAGTTTATGCTCCAGTCCGGTGAAATGCCCAATGAAGACCACGACTTCTTCATCTCCTCCTCCAACTCTTCGGTCTCCTTCAAACAGAGCTCCACGAACTCTTTTCTGGGCATATCTACCGCCCTGACGTTGCACTTATTTTCGACGAACCTCTCCGTTGCCAAGCCGTTGTCGTCAAAACCGAAGGGATAGAAGACGTTGTAGCCCATCATCCTCCAGAATCTGATTATAAAGTCAGCGTGGGAATACGAGAAGGCGTGCCCGAGATGCATACCACCGGAGACGGTGGGGGGCGGGGTATCTACGCTGTAGATGGGCTTATCGCTATTGGGATCGAATCTATACACTCCTCTATCTTCCCAAAACTTCTGCCACTTCGGCTCTGATATTTTCGGGTCATAATCTCTTGGCATCATACTTTCACTGTTGTTTTAGACTCATGACGAGTAGTCATGGTATCATCCGTCAAAATTATTTAAAAATCTGACGGTGGTTTCAGAGCATCAACCAAATATCGAATTTACGGTAGGGCTACTATAACTAAAACGTATTCAAAGTTTTCTGAAACCTTTTTCCCTGCTAACCCCTTCCAAGATATCTGAGATATTCAACCGCATTCCGTCATCGGCCGGCAAGGTTTTTACTCCGCTTTCCTCTTCAACCCTTTTGGTCTCCTTATATCTAATGCCCAGCATCTTCATCCCAAAGTGGTTCAAGATCGCCAGTTTTGGTCTAACCTCCTTCAATATGGTTATTGCATCATCCGTACATAGGTGCCAGGGTATCCTATTGCTAGCTGGCCGCATCGTATTCAGGACCAATATCTGCGAATCTCTGTACTCCTCCAACAAACCGTCAAAATATTCGGTATCCGAGGAGTACGTTATAGTGCCGGCATCGGTATAAAATTTGAGACCTACCGTGCTCGGATCGGAGTGCTTGGTGGGGAGGGCTTCGATGGTTACATCGCCAACCTCGACCTTTTGACCTAGCTTCAATACACATCTCTCTAGGACCTTCGACTGGTGATATTTGGAGATTGCGGGCCCCAAAGTATCGCTACCAACGAGGACACTTCCGCTTCCGGCCAAGGCCCCCCTCTTCCTCGTCGCTCCCCCAGTCATCGCTTCTATCAATATCTCCGCATCGTTGTAGTGATCCGGATGGCAGTGCGTTACGAAAACGGCATCAGTCTTTAGAGGGTCGATCCTCTCCTCATGCATAGCTATCAATGCACCGGGGCCCGGGTCTACGTGGATATTCTCGTTATCGTGGATCCTAAATCCCCCTGTTCTCATCCTTTGAGTCAAAGTCACCCATCTACCGCCACCAGAACCCAGAAAGACCAAATCCATCCAATCACCGAGCGCAGTACCTTTAATCTGGCATAACCTTTATATTCCTTTGTATCCCCTGAAATGTGGATATCATGTTGATTAGACGCAAGACAAAACTCCCCCAAAGAGAGGTAATAGAGAAGGCGGTGGAATATTATAAAGATAAATACGATAAAACTTTGGAGTTTGAGACGAGGGTATCCTTTATGAAGCGGAGGAAGTTCAACTGGTTCATCTTTCTTTCGGGTTTTCTTTACATCTTCCTCGGGGCGATCGTATACCTCATATACTATCGGCGAAATAGGGATAGAAGATTGACTATTGGTGTGGAAGAGCAGTATGGATGGACGATAGTCACCCGTGTGGGGAATGACGCCAAATGCGACTTCGACGAATTTAACGATATCATCCACGGCGTTGATGTGGAGATACTGGCAGTATAAAGGTAAAAGATTCACATATATCCGGTACCTAGTTCCAACAATTTCAGCAAAGATTTTATATAAGGTAGCCCCGTGTAGGGTAAGAATGGCAGTTCACCGTAAGCCAAGGGCGGTTATATGATAACAAGGTACCGAGTAGATAGCGTCGAATGCAAGAGAAATATCCCTCCGGACAAAATCGAAGAGTATCGCTTGGATTACAATATTCAATTGGGTGAGAGAAAGATAAATGAGAAAGAGAGGGTATTGGAAATACCTTATTCATTTACCATATCCTACCTGGAGGGGATAGGTCACATCAGAGTCGATGGAGAGATATATTATTCCGACACCTTAAAAAAGCTCAAAGATATCGACGAAAACTGGAACGAAAAGAAGAAAATTCAGAAGCAGGTCGTCAATACTATCTTCAGAAACATCTTAGCGATGATATTCGACATCTCAAAACATATGGGGCTGCCATCACCCGTAGTGCTCCCATCTTTCGGACCTGAAGAAGGAGGTTAGAATAGATAGAGTATCCTCTTTAATCGCAAGATGATCGACTTTAACGTCTTCAAAGTTGGGGAGTACTCAAAGAAGTATATGTTATTGAATTTGTTGGATTCCAATATCCAATAATCTTGGTCGATCTCGAGATAACCCGGTTGTGCATACGCAGTGAAGGTAACGGACTCTACGGGTTCGTCGATCCAAACCCTTTTGGTTACCTCCAATCCCTTGGTGTGTAAGGTTATATCTACGGGCATTTGGGTCATATCCCCTCTCTGTAAGATACTGGCCTTGATGGAGTATCTACCCGAATTCTCCGTAACCGCCACGTCGCCTATTGCGTAATCAGGCAAGGCAGTTCCTCTTATCCACTGATCGAAGAACCAATCCATATCTCGGCCGTATACCCCCTCGCTTATCTCCTGAAAGTCCTCGATGTTCGCGCTCTTCCCCTCGAATTGTCGGGCGTAATTCCTCATTATATCGAAGTAGATTTGGTCGCCCACCACGTACCTCAACATGTGGAGGACCCAAGCACCTTTGCTGTAAACGATGGCGTGGTATCTGCCTTCTCCGTACTCCTCCTCTACCCCCAATATGGGTTCGTCTGAATATTCTTTAATTTTATCGAGGTACTCCTTCCTCTTGTCTTCCAGCGAATCGATCATCTTTTTCCTCCCGTCTTCGTGCTCGATGTACAACAAGCCGGAGTACGTCGCAAAACCCTCCAGTAACCAATAATTGTACTCTTCGCCCTCTGTTCTCGATTGCGCCTCTGGGAAATTCCAAAATCCTTTGACCGAGCGCAGACTGTTCTCCCCCTCAGCAAAGACCAATGCCCCCCACCAATTGTGTGCAATCTCATGAGCCAAAAATTCCGGCGGTAAAGATGATCTGAATAAGTTCGAGTCCATCATGATAAATCCTTGATCTCCGTGCCCTCCGGAGAAGAATTCCGGTATCTCGGTCACTGCAAATTTTGAATAGGGGTATTCGCCAAATTTCGAAGAGTAAAAGTCCAGGATATCGATCGATATCTGTAGGCATTTATTTGCTATGTAGGGCGCCTTTGAAAAGATATAACATTTTACGTCGGTATGCTTATACTGTGTCGACTTCAGTTTATACTCCGCCGCCGTGAAAGAGATCCCCCTTGTGGGTATATACGCCTGCCATACAAAGGTGGAGTATTCGCCATCGTCTTTTATCTCCCTCAATTCGCCGACAGATATTGCGGTCTGGCCTTTTGGAACTCTGATGGAGATCTCGGCCGTCGACCTTTCCCCCCAGATCATCGGGTACCATACGGACTCGTATATCATATAACTGCCTTCTGGACCTATATACCCCCAAAAACCGTAGCGACCAATTTTTTCTTCGATCTTCAAAATGCCAGAGTACTCGAACTTTATTACTCTCTCCTCACCTTCGTTTAAGGGATCATTCAAAAACACGATAACGTCGTTCCCGTCCCGGTCGAAACTCAAAGACTCCCCTTTTCCATCTTTTACGCTACTCAGTTCCAAACCATTGTTCAGCAAGAAAGAGACACTCGATACCCCATCCTTCAATGCCTTTAAGTGGAGAGAGGCTACAACATATAGTTCGTGTCCCTCGGGGGATACTTGTACGTTTAGGTCGTAATGCAGAATATCGACATATGCGCTCTCTTCCGAAGTTGCTGGAGAGGGGGTGAACACCAAAAGTAGCATCAAAATCATCAAATATGCCGATATCCTTTTCATGGCTCTCCTACCTTTGGGTTTTTTCTAAACCCGTATTTTATTAATTATTTTTTCCGCCCATATATAATACTTAGGGTCTGCTAAGGCCTTTTGTGGCTTCACAGGAGTTGTGACATGCTATCGATCTACACCAAAGCAAATCTTCTCTCCACTTATTTAATCTTTCGCCTTTTCGCATTTCTAAGGGAAGTTCACTCGCCTTGAAATCCCAAGGTGTTTATCAAGTAAATAAAAACTGTTTAAATGAGATTCACATAAAAGAAGATCGGAACAGAGAAATAAAATGGACTCGCCGGGATTTGAACCCGGGGCCTCCGCCATGCCAAGGCAGCGCTCTTCCAAGCTGAGCTACGAGCCCTCATTTTGTTGTTCGATGAATTTTAACGACTGATAAAGGACGACAATAAAACCTGCTCGTACTTCGACATATCAACTGGATAATCGCCGGTCAGACACCCAAGACAAAGTTCATCTTCGTCCATCCCAATGGCCTCCTCCAGTTCTTCGATGGACGAATATCTCAGCGAATCCGCTCCTATATATCTCCTTATTTCTTCGACGCTTTTATCGGAGGCTATTAACTCCTCTGGAGTTGGCATGTCTATGCCCAGTTGGCAGGGGGATTTTATTGGAGGACATCCAACCCTCATATGCACCTCTTTCGCTCCAGAAGCCTTGAGTATCCCGATCACTCTACTGGACGTCGTCCCCCTTACTATACTATCGTCGAACAGTACAATTCTTTTCCCTTTGACTTCGGAGCTCATGGGATTGAGCTTGAATCTTACCGCCAGTTCCCTCGCTTTTTGACTTGGTAATATGAAAGTTCTGCCCACATACCTATTCTTTATCAGACCTTCGCGGTAAGGAATTCCCGAGCTTCTCGAGTAGCCCAGAGCAAAAGGGATCGCAGAGTCCGGAATTGCAGTAACGAAATCCGCCTCAATGCCATCCGACTCTCCTAGGATCTGCCCTATCCTTTCTCTTACATTATAAACTTGGACTTTATTCAAGGCGGAATCCGGTCTAGCGAAGTAGACGTACTCGAACATGCAGTGGGCCTTCCTATTGAGCTTGAAGGGTTTATAACTCTTGACGCCTCGATCATCTATTACCACGATCTCCCCAGGTGCTATGTCTTTTATATATTCAGCGCTTATCGCATCTAGGGCCACGGATTCGGATGCAAGAATGTAGGTATCGTCTACCCTTCCCAAGCATAACGGCCTTATACCCAAAGGATCTCTAACTCCGATCAGGGTATTGTCAGTCAAGATGGTCAAGGAGTACGAACCGACGAGGGTTTTCATCACCTCTGCTATGGATGCGACGATGTCGTTGTTCTTCAAAAATTCCCTTATTATCAACTGGGCAATTACCTCCGTATCCGTCGTCGATACAAACGCTTGGCCACTCGCCTCTAGCTTTTTTCTCAACTCGAACGAATTTATGATATTGCCATTATGCCCTATGGCCATCGTGCACTTCGAATGAGCGACGACAAAGGGTTGTGCATTCTCGAGTTTTGACTCGCCTGTGGTCGAGTACCTCACATGCCCTATGCCCATGTATCCCTGCAATTTCTCCAATTTGTCTAGATCGAATACCTCCGGTACCAGCCCCATGTCCTTCTCGGTGTGGAATTTCTCATCCCGGGTGGTCATCCCACAGGATTCTTGGCCCCGATGTTGTAGAGAAAACAAGGCATAGAACATGTAAGGAGAGACGTCCTTCTTATCGTGAGAATAGAGCCCCACAACCCCACACTGGTCCTTTAAACGTCCATCGTCATCGGTTTTATCTACCACAACTGACACCGCTATTTGTTGTAGGAGGCTTCACGAATTCAAATGATTTTGACATAGTATTTAAGTTTGACGGAGGTTGGGACGTGTCGAGGATTTTTTCGTGATTTTTCCCATAAATTCACTATCATAGTTTTGCTATAACGCATCAATTTATATAATAGAAGAGACAATAAAATAAAGGAGGCGGAGGAAGTGCAAGCTGTGGTACTTGCTGGGGGGCAAGGAACGAGGCTTTGGCCCTTATCGTTGACAAAGCCAAAACCCATGATCTCTCTGGCTAACAAACCCATCCTCCACCACATCATAGAGTATTTGAAGGGGCAGGGCTTTGGAAAAATCTTGATCACGACGAACTATCTCAAGGATGTGATTCAAGGGCATTTCGGAGATGGCGAAGGGTTCGGCGTCGAGATCGATTATCCTTTGGAGGATATACCACTAGACACTGCTGGCTCTGTGAAGAATACCGAAGAGCTGATAGACGGCACTTTTGTTGTGATCCAAGGAGATAACATTACTGACATCGATTTGAGCGATGTATACAGGTCTCATAAAAAGGAGGGTTTGATCTGTACGATAACCCTCGTGGAAGTGGATGAACCATGGGAGTTTGGCGTTGCGGAATTGAGAGATCAGAGAATCAAAGATTTCGTCGAGAAGCCAGAGCAAGGAGAGGAGCCGAGCAACCTCGTCAATTCTGGTATCTATGTACTCGAACCCGAGGTCCTTGGTTACATCCCTGAAAATGAACCTTACGATTTTGCAAAGGACCTATTTCCACATTTGCTCAGAGAGGGCGTCGATATTCATGGTTACTGCGCAGAGGGATTCTGGACCGACATTGGCTCTCCAGCCGGATATTATGCGGCAAACGAGTGGATGTTGGATAACCTCAATGACGTCCAATTCAGCGAAACGACGTTTATAGGGGATGATGTAGAAGTTCAACCCCCCTCTTTGATAGGAGATGTATGTATGATAGAGGATGGGGCGGAGATAGGTCCTTATTCGGTCATCGGCGATAACTCCATCATCCACGAGGGTGCGAGGATTACGAAAACGACCATCTTTGAGAATTCGAGTTTGGGTGGAGATTCGCACATATCATCGAGCATAATCGGGGAAAACGTCGTTATAAGAGACAACGCAAAGATAATGGGTTCGGTCATTGGGGGTTCGTGTAGATTTGGACGTGGAGTCGAGATAGGCGATAATTCGAGGATCTGGCCCAATACCACCTTGATCTCCAATTCCATAGTAAGAGGCGAGCTCAGGAGATTTATCTCTCATGGGGGGGAGTACCACGAAGGAGATAAATGCGGTCCGTCTTTTATCTTAAGGACCGTAAGCGACGAAGAGGCGTTCTACTTCAATAAACAGATGGGAAATGATGTGGTATTCACTGGCATGGTTGCCAAAAATCTCGACCAGTTCTTGAGCGTTTTGAGGAGCGTCGAAGTCGAATCCTTGGAGCACCACATAGAAGGGGCGATAAACGATTTCGAGGCTTGGGTAAAATTGGTAATCCGGGACTCGATACTCATGAGTCAATACAGATTGATCGGGGATAGGAATCTCAGAGGGGAAATTTTGAGAGAGGCCCTCATTCAAGAGACCGATAAAAGGTGCACTAGGCTTCGCGAATATTTGGGGAGATACTATACTCATGGAGGCTGACTAAAGTCTCTCATAACTCTCGATGGTTTTTCTGGCGATGTAATTCCAGTTGAAGAGTGTTTGAGCGACCTTTCGTCCCTCCTTTCCCATCATCTTGACGCCCTCCGCGTCATCTATTATGTAGTTTATACCCCAAGCGATGGATTCGGGTCGATGATTGACCTTTATCCCATCCTTGAAGTTGGTTATGTTCTCGCTCGGGCCGCCTATATCGGTAGCAATGACCGGTTTCCCGGCCCCCCATGCCTCGAGCAACACTATGCCGAAGGGTTCATTCCGACTTGGGATGCAAACGATATCGCAAGCGTTGAGGATATCGAGATATTCCTCGTCGGGTATATAACCCAAAAACCTTACTGCATGGGAAACTCCCAATTCACTGGCCCTATGCTCAAGCTGACCTCTCAGCCCCCCCTCCCCCGCGATCACGAATTTGGCGTCCCATCTATGCGCGAGTACGTGGGGAATCGCCTCGATGAGCAGATCCGGGCCTTTCTGTTGAACCAATCTGCCGATGAATAATATGACGGGAGCCAGAGGATGTATCCCATACCTCTCCTTTACCCTTCCTGGATCGACGTTCCTTCGATATCTCTCGGCGTGGATCCCGTTGGGTATCACATCTATCTTCCAATCCGGGATATCGTACAGCCACATCAACTCATCTTTCATGGTATGCGAGACCGTGATTATTCGATCGGAAATTAGACCCCCGTACCATTCCCTCCCGGAGATCTCGCGATACTCCCACCAATCCCCAAAGAAACCACCATTTCTGCCGTATTCTGTAGAGTGATAAGATAAAAAAATCGGATAACCGTAAGAGTCTTTGATCTCGTTCAATGCATTTACTACGTGCCAGTCGTGTCCATGGATTACGTCGAATCTGCCCTCATCTTCTTCGATTTGGGAAAAACTATGTACCATCGCCCTGCACATATTTTCGGCGTACTCCATGATGTTGGTACCGGGATCAAAGGCACAACGGTGGTAATGGACCCCATTTACCTCGTCGCGATCCCTTTGCCCTTCCCCCATCCTAGTAAAAATGTGAACCTCGTGCCCCTTCCTCGCGAGGGTCTCCGCGAGTTCGGTCACTGCTTGGGCCAAGCCACCAGTTCGAACCGAGTAGATGGATTCCCATGAGAATTGGCTGATCTTGAGGGCTTTCATGTTTATCGGTATAGTGCAGTATGTTGCATTATATAATTTTATGGAAACTTTTTTATTCGTGGGTAGGTAGAGGAGGGTAGGGTGCTGAAGGTGACGGATATCTGTTTGGGATTTGAGGCGCATCAGCCCATGAGGCTGAGCAGGGGGTTCAACAGGGATTTCGCGGAAGGGAAGTCTATGGACGAACTCTTCGATGTCTATTTCAACAACACTTGGAACCGCACGATTTTGAAACGAGTGGCCGAGAAGTGCTACTTTCCGGCCAACGATCTCATGTTGGAGAATATCGATCGTCACAAGGGAGGTAAAAAAGAGTTCAAGGTTTCCTACAGCATCTCAGGCCTTTTGATCGATCAGTTCGAGGCATGGTTCCCGGATCTGCTCGAGTCCTTCAAACAACTCGCGGAGACTGGAAGGGTGGAATTCTTGGATCAGACGTATTATCATTCCCTCGTCAGCCTATTTCCAGACCGAGGTGAATTCATCGACCAGATAGAGATGCACAGGCGAGCTATGAAAGACCTCCTGGGTTATAGCCCTATGGCTTTCGAAAACACGGAATTCATCTTCAACAATTCCATCGCAAAGGTGGTGGAATCTCTGGGCTACAAGGCGATCTTCACCGAGGGTATCGAGCGCGTGCTCGGGTGGAGGTCCCCAAATTATGTGTATAGAAGCAAGGATGGCGATCTGAGAATCCTTCTGAGAAATTACAGAATGACTGACGACGTCGGATTTCGATTCTCGGCTAGGTGGTGGAGCGAATTTCCTCTGACTGCGGAGAAATACTCCTCTTGGCTCGCCGCGATGCAAGGGGACTGCATAAACATTTTCTTGGACTACGAGACGATAGGGGAGCACCAGTGGGCAGAGACCGGGATCTTCGAGTTCTTCTCTTGGTTGCCCGGTGAGGTCTTGAAGTACGAGCACTTGAATTTCGCAACTCCATCCGAATTGGTTGATCGTTATGGACCCAAGGACGAGATCGATGTCGACGATTTCGATACGATCTCTTGGGCGGACATCGAGCGCGACACCGGCGCATGGCTGAGCAACGATATGCAGCGCACTTGCTATGATGCCATAAGAAGGTTGGAGCCCTTTGTCAAAGAGACCAACGATGAAACAACTTTGAAGATCTGGCGCAATTTGCAGATAAGCGATCACCTTTACTATATGTTTATCGCGGGCGGGGGCCCGGGTATCGTTCATGGTTATTTTAGCCAACAGACGCCCATCGAGGTATTCCATGCCTTTACCGCGATCTTGTCGGACTTTCAAGAACGCGTCTCGGAGCAACTCCCTGCACCGGAAAAGACATCGGCTCTTCTCCTCAGAGTCTTACCGCCAGAGAGGGCGATGCACTACCACGAAGACGGCGATTATATAGGAATTTCTGCGCACAGCTTGGGGGAATTCAAAGAGACGATCCCCCTGGTCTCTCCAAAGGCCATCAAATTTCACCTCATGAGCGATCACTTCGAGAACTGGATCCGTTTTACGATCGGCGATGGCAAATTGGCAGACGAAGTTAGGGGATTGAAAGAGGGGTCTTTTGGTCCCACCGAGGCGCAAAGACTACTATGGGATTTGGTCAAAAAAAGATACGATGAGTTGAGCAATGCTTTACCACATACTTTCTAAATTTCACCGGGTCATGTAGAAAATTTGTGTGTAGCCGAAAATATGGAGGAAAAATCGACAATAGCCGGACGTTTATCATCGTAGGATTTTAATAAAATCGCAAGATATGGACAGTTTTGAATAAAATAGGCGATGAAACGCAATTAAATAATAAATACAGAAAAATATAACCTTTAAAAATAACCGATTTTAACGATTTTATGAGAACACGCGATATTTCTGCATCACCCTACTCACTTTTTTATATATAGTACCCCTCCTAGCCAGACTTGGCCAAGGCCTTCGAGGCCATATAGTTTTCGATATCACTCATCTCCTTGCTTTGACGACGAGTATGCTCTTTGTGATGCTCCTACCTCCCCCCTCAAGATAGGAAAGAAAATTGTCCCAGCGCCCGTTTCTTTGCCACTTACATCTGATCGAATCAGAGAAGTAATCCAATGCCTCATCTTTAGAATCGAACTCCACTTTCTCTTTCTCCACTTCTAGGTACTCCGTCACAAAACCCGTCCTTTCAAGGACCTTTTTCATCTCGGACTTGGTGTACGAAAACCTCGATCTTCGGCCGAGTTCTTTTAGGTTTTCCGAGTGGAAACAGGCGAAGGCAAGAGGGGAACCCTCCCTCAAGGCCTCATAAGATCGTGTTATTATCTCATCGGACATACAGAGATTGGAGATGACCATATCTATATCCCCTAAGCTTCTATAATCGGTGGTGTAGGCATCTCTCACATGGAAGCTCACGTTCCCAACCTTATCCATCATCGCATGCCTCTTGGCCTCCTCCACCCGCTCCTTCGAGATGTCTATCCCTACCACATATCTTGCCTCTGGGGCTATGGCAAAGGTTAGGGCGCCAGAACCACAACCCACATCCAAGAGGCACATATCCCTTATGGACTCTCCCCTGATGAGATCTAGCAGGGTTTCATTGACGCGCTTCTGAGCGTTCATCTCATCCATTCCCCGAAAGATTTTAAGTCGATTAGGGATATGTTCTTCTATCTTTTAACGATTTCAGGTAGAAGGAGGATTCGATATGAGGGTTTTTCAATTGAAAGGAGCGGCCAAGAGTTCTGAGGCAGGGGAATATATCCTCGGCTTAGAGGAACTCCATACCCACGCAGTATACCTGATTTACGGGGTATTGCACCCCGGGGAAAAGGGTAGGAAAGTCCATCCCGGAAGGGGCCATGAAGAGATCTTGTGCATCGCCAAAGGAAAATTGAGGGCCAACTCCGGCCATGAAACATTTTCCATGGAGGAAGGCGAGGCCATACACCTCCATGAAGAAGATGTATTTTACCTGGAGAACGATGCCGATGAAGTGAGCCACTATGTGCTTGCCGGAGGACACATAATGGAGCACCATCATTGAACGCATTAGAAATCTTTTTAAATGAATAGATAGTACCCCCTTAACCGGGATAAAAATGCCCGAAGCCGGTGAGATCCAAGAGATACTTGACCGCATAGAAGGGGAGGTTTCTAAAGAAAATTACGCGCTCAGAGAGTTGGGATTTTGGAAGATCGTCTCAAGTGTCAAAAGAGATCCTTCACTTATAGAGAAGTTTGGGGATCAAATCGGGAGGATCGATCAGAAGGTCTTCAGGGAGAGTGCATGGCTGGCGGTCGATGCAAGATTGGGGCACGTTGTGGAGTTGATCGGGACGATCTTCGGCGTAGCCCTAATATTCTATGGTCTGCAAAATCCCGGAACCGTTATGGGCGTATCTTTCGTCTTGAGTGCCTTCGTACTCATGACCACCCTCCACCCCCTATCTCATTACATCGTTGGCAGATATTTCGGCATCGGATTTACTTTCTATTTCCCCGACGGGCCAGCGATGATAGAACCCACATTGAAGACGGACTATGCGTCGTATCTAAAGTCTTCCCCAAGATCAAGGGCCATGATGCATGCCATCGGGCCTATAGTGTCTACATCGGTTCTGTTGGCGACGGGGATTATGGCCTTTGCATATGGGGCTCCGACTTGGTCTTATCTGCTCTTATCTGCTCTATTCCTCTTGAATATCCCCAACGAGATAATGCCCCCCATATTGATAAAGATCGGGTTGAAAAAGATCTTGTTTGCGGACCTTCATAAGACGGACACATATCGGGCATTGAGGGAGTGGAGGATACATAGAGAGCTCAGGTCTTAGAAGCCGATTCCATTGCTTCCGTCTTCGATCCGGTTTCTTTCTCTTTACTGGGAGTTTTGGCGGACTCTTTCTCCGCCAATTTCTTCTCTGCCAGCTTGGTTTTCCGATTGATCTCGGCCAAGAGTTGGGCCTCGGATTTACCTGCTGGATCAATCCCCAAATTTTTGGCGATCTTCTTCAACTGTGGGGAGGGCCCCGAAGTCTTCGTTCTCGATGGCGTGATCGCGGATGGTTGGGGTTTCTCTTCAAGGACGTCCTTCCTGACCTTATCGGCTTCGTTCTCGAATTCCCTTACCGCCTTCTGATATTCCCCTACTGCTCGGCCTACTGCCCTCGCCAACTCTGGTAATTTCTTTGGTCCAAAAAGCAAAAGCCCGATAATGACGATGACCGCCACCTCGGGCCCACCGAGTGCCATATCCTCACCTATTCTTCCTTCGGTGTAGCGGGTGGTTCTTCAGGTGGTGTGGTGGGCGCTTCGGGAGCTGGTGCTGGAGCTTCTGGCGCGGCCTCGACCTTCTGCGCTTCCAGCTTCTTCTTCTCTTCTTCTGTGTCCTCCTCCATACCTTTCTTGAATTCGCTCTTTGCCCTGCCCATCGATCTAGCGAGCTCTGGTAACTTCGAACTTCCGAAGAGTATCAGGATTATGAAAAGGATAATCAAGAGCTCTGGTTGACCCAGTACCATCAACGAAATCATCTTCTTCTACACCTCCATTTTTTGGAACACATTTTGATTTGTCTCTTATATATTTTTCGTCCTTTATTAATCGGCTCACGGTCAAAACCCCTCCCTTCATGGAAGGGGATACAGCCGCAATACTTTTCCTGCGCTCTAGGACAATACATATGTCCCCCTGAGAAGAGAAATAGTAACATGAGAAAGGCCTTCAAATTCCGCCTGTATCCGAATAGGGGGCAGAGAGCTAAATTGGAGCAGACCCTTGAGACCTGCCGCATCCTCTACAACAACTCCCTGGCCGAGCGCAGAGCAGCCTGGAAGGAGGAGAGGCGTTCTGTGAGCTATCACGAACAGGCGGTGGTCCTGCCCTCGCAGAAGGAATCCGACCCACGCCTGCAAGAGGTCCACTCCCAGGTGTTGCAGGATGTCTTAAGGAGGGTCGACAAGGCCTTCCAAAACTTCTTCCGCAGGGTCAAGAATGGAGGGAAGCCCGGCCACCCGAGATTCAGGGGCCGAGGTAGGTATGATAGCTTCACCTACCCGCAATTTGGATTTGCCATCGTGGGCAAAAAACTCCGCCTCTCCAAGATAGGCGAAGTCAACATCAAGCTCCACAGACCCATAGAGGGCGAGGTGAGGACCTGCACCCTTCGCAGGGATGCCGACCACTGGTACGCCTGCTTCTCCGTTGAGCTTCCCGACGTGCCCAGGAAGGCCAAGGAGGAAATAGCCTCTGCCATCGGCGTTGACCTAGGCCTGAAAGAACTCGTTACCCTGAGCACAGGAGAGGCCATCGCCCCGCCCAAGTACCTCAGGAAATCTGAGGAGAAACTCGCCAAGGAGCAGAGGAGGTTGTCAAAAAAGAAGAAGGGCTCCAACAACCGAAGGAGGCAAAAATTGAAGATCGCCAGGGTCTACAGAAAGGTAAGAAACCAGCGTTCGGACTTCCTGCACAAGCTCTCCAGAAAGCTCGTCGATAGCTACGACCTCATAGCCTTCGAGGACCTCAACATCGGGGGGATGATGCAAAGCCGCCTGGCCAAATCCATCCAGGATGCAGGCTGGTCTGCCCTCATAACCTTCACCAGGTTCAAAGCGGAGGAGGCTGGGACTTGGGTATCCATCGTCGACTGCAACGGCACCTCTCAGCTCTGCTGTCGCTGCGGTGCCCGTGTGCCAAAGTCATTATCCACGAGGGTCCACAGGTGCGGCTGCGGGCTCGTCCTCGACAGGGACGTTAACGCCGCCGTGAACATCTTGCTGCGTGGGCTTAAGTCTGTAGGGCTGGAACGGCCCGATTTGATGCCTGTCGGAGGCCTTCCGTTGGGAACGCCGTTGAAACAGGAAGCCACCCTTTTCAAAGGGTGGTAGTTCACTTCGTGAACATCTTTGCGGATATGATGCTGGCCTCATACAAGAGTATCAATGGGACGGACAACAGGAGTTGGCTGAATGGCGTGGGGTCCGGCGTTATTATACCGGTGATGATAAAGATGGCGACGATCACGTGTTTCCTCCTTGCTTTGAGCGTATCCACAGATACGAGGCCATTGATGGAAAGCCACGTAACGACGAGGGGCAACTCGAAGACTATGCTGAAGACTACGATCGATAACAACGTGAAAGTCATGAAAGAACTGACGGAATAATAAGGCGCGATGTCCGCATTTGTCACGAGGACGGTAAGTATCCAAATTGCTTTGGGAAGGATTAGGAAATATGTGAATCCAAACCCTATGAGGAATAAGACGACCGCCGCGGCACACCATATGAGAATCGATAAGGTTTTTCCATGGATCCTCCTCCTGTATCTCTTCAATACCCAGTAGACCATTACGGGCAAGGCAAAGAATATCGCTAGGACCAATGCTATCTCTATCTGGACCAAAACGTACTCTATGGGACTTGTTGCGATCAACTCCGCGCCTTCTAAACCACCCAATAGGTCATTTTTGACCTGCCTTATTATGTACTCCGCGATGAACCACGAGACCCCAAAACCGATTACAAGGATGATCGCTATCTTTTTGAATTTCTTCTTCAATGCGTCCAATATCCCGACGATGCTTATCTCGCGCTCTGCCATCTCTCGTCTCCTGGGGACATCTTATCGTGTTTTGATGGTACTTAAGTCTTACCGAGACAAGGAATATTTAAATATGGTATGGCATATATGAGCGAAAATATCAGAGAGCCTTAGGGGCAAGATCATGGAAAAATTCTGGGAGTTCCTTGGAGGTTTTAAAAAGGATATTGATCTTCTCAACAAGGAGCTGGCTTCAAGCATCCCTAGATCCCATCCCACATCTTTGTACGATGCATCCAGACACCTCACAAAGACGGGAGGAAAGCGCATCAGACCCACCCTCGTCGCCCTCTCTTTCGCCGCAACGGATCACAACAGTGGGGACATCGGATATGTAGCCCCCATTGCAATCGCCGTGGAATTGATACACACCGCAACGATGATACACGACGATATCATCGATAAGAGTTCCATCAGGAGGGGGGTCAAGACCGTCAACGCGAAGTGGGGGGACGACACGGCAATATTGGCAGGGGATCTCATCTTCTCAAAGGCCTTTGGGTTGGTAGGTACCCATGAGAATCGGGAGATGAGCAGGATTATATTTGATACCTGTATGAAGCTTTCAGAGGGAGAACTACTGGAGGCGATCCATATCAACGACACGACCATGACCGAAGAGGTCTATCTCGAGATAATCGAAAGGAAGACCGCCTCCCTTTTTGGAGCGTGTACCAAATGCGGCGCAATACTGGGCAATGGATCGAAAGGGGAAATAGACGCCCTCTCGAGATTTGGATACCTCCTTGGAATAGGGTTTCAGATTACGGATGATGTGCTCGACGTAGTTGCCGATGAGAAGAAGTTGGGAAAGCGGGTAGGCATGGACATTAGCTTGGGAAAGGTAACCCTCCCTACCCTCCACGCCCTCAAGAATTCCAGTGACGATAATAGAAGGCGATTGGAGGAGATCGTACGAAAGGGCGGGAATAGTGAAGAAGAGATCCAAACTGTCCTAGAGATAATCGAAAAGACGAAATCCATCGATTATGCCTTGGAGAGAGCGAAATCCTTTGTTGAAAGGGCCAAAAAAGAGTTGAAGCCCTTGAAGGAGTCTGAAGCCAAAGAGGCCTTGGAGAAGATCGCCGATTATATCATAAGTAGGAAATTTTAGCGGTATAGCTATGAAGGTTGAAGAGATTCTAAATGAGCATTTAGAGATGATCGATGGGGAGATCAAGGAACTCTTCAAGGGTTACCAATTTCCATCACAACTCTATAATATGATGCAGTATCACCTTGGTTGGCTAGATGAAGATTTTAAACGAACAAGGCAGTATGGGGGGAAGCGCTTTAGGCCCACCCTCTGTCTTCTGACTTATAATGCATTGAGCGGCGTATATGACAAAGCCCTGCCGGCTGCTGCGGCGATAGAACTGATACACAACTTCTCTCTAATCCACGACGATATAGAGGATAGGGATACCACCAGGAGGCATAAACCCGCCGTTTGGAAGCTATGGGGGGAGGCACAGGGGATCAATACCGGGGACGGGATGCACGTCCTTGCAAATCTGGCGGCTCTCCGCCTAAGGGACAGAAACGTAAGCGATTCTAGGATAGTCGATGTACTCAAGATCCTGAATGAGACCGTTATGGCGCTGTGCGAGGGGCAACACCTGGACATGAGTTTCGAAGACGCGATGGACGTAACCACGGACATGTACCTCGACATGATCTCCAGAAAGACCGCTACTTTGATCGAGGCATCGACTCATATCGGCGCGCTCCTCGCAACCGAGGATGAAGGGGTCATAAAGCACTTCAAAAACTTTGGGAGAAGGATAGGTATAGCATTTCAGATCAGAGATGATATCATAGGCGTCTGGGAGAAATCCGAGAGCACGGGCAAGCCGAAGGCGAGCGATATCAGGAATAAAAAGAAGACCCTTCCGGTAATTTACGCCTTTGAAAAATCCTCAAAAGAACAATGCAAGGTCATGCAAGGGATATACAAAAAAGAGGGATTGGACGACGACGATGTCAAGGCCGTGCTCGACATTCTTCACGGTGTGGGATCGTACGAATATTCCCAAGATATGGCAAAAAGATACGAGGATGAAGCCTTGAAGGAGTTGTCCAACGTCGGGATAAAAAATGAGGCCATGGACAAACTTACAGAACTCGCGATGTTTTTGGTCAGGAGGAAATACTGATGATCTTTTCCATTACTCCTTCAACTTTTCAGAAATCGCATCCAAGGTCTTCTTCATCGCCGCTCTTGATCCTGTAATGAGTACATATCCTCCATCTCGTCTTTGGATCTTTGTTCCACACGATCTGGCGATATCCTCCATCTCATCTGGTTCAAGGATACCGGATATATCTACCCTCACCCAATTCTTATCCCGCGGCAGTCCTGGAATGAACCTGCTACTCGGGGTCGGAAATATATATGAGCTCCTCCCCTCCCTGACCTCCTTGAACTCTTCCTCCCACTTGGATATAAAATCGCGACCGAGGGGCTCTGCGGCGATGAATAGATCTTTTTGGACATCGGTTATCATCTCGTCGGCATCCATCAATGCATCCATGTGGGGGTGGCGATCGCTCTTACACTGGTTCAAGATCATCTTCGACATTTTCAACTTAGAAAGGTCCGTTTCGATGCCTTCTCTTTTCAGTTCTGTTGCCATCTTCATGGTCGCAAACCACAACTGCCCGACTCTATTTAGGCGCGAGGAAAAGGACATACTATCCCTCCTTCACATTCTTCTACGTTCATTACTGGTATGACCTTTACTTTACTAATAATTTTGCGGCGTCGCTATGAAAGTGCAACAACCCAAAACACGGACGATTTTCCGTAAAGCGCCCAAAGAGATCGTGAGAGCCCAATATCGAGAGGGCCGGTAAAGTAAGATAGCATGGATAGAAGCCAGATATTCAGTGGGATACGGATCTATGTGAACCTCGACGCCAATATCAGAAACAACAGCCCTATCACTAATCCTATTATGAGGCCCTCTTTGCTACGTGGGACTACCACCTTTCTCTCTCCTGACTCTATATCCCACTTTCCCGACCGCTATTGTTCTTTTCTGGTATTTAAAATTTTCTGAATAAAAACTTTGGTGCATTTTTAAGGTTTGGTTCTTCATGGCAAATTTATAGAGATAATAGAAAAACTTAAAATAGTTTGCCAACTTTGTCATCTAGTTGTGGAGGATACATAATGGTCGAGGAGGAAGTGCACCGAGAAGAAGAGCCCAGAATCGGCGTATTCGTCTGTCATTGTGGCACCAACATCGCCGGCGTGATAGATGTCAAGGAGGTCACCGAGTATTCCAAGAGATTGAAGAACGTGGTCTTTGCCACGGATTATCGCTATGTCTGCTCCGAACCCGGACAAAGCATGATAAAGGAGGCCATTGAGGAGCACGGCTTGAATAGAATCGTGGTGGCCGCCTGTTCGCCGAGGTTGCACGAGCCCACATTCAGGAAGGCTTGTAGGGAAGCTGATCTAAATCCGTACCTCTGCGATATGGCGAATATCAGGGAGCACTGCACTTGGGTCCACATGAAAGAGCCGAAGAAAGCGGCGAAAAAGTCAAAAGATCTCATAAGGATGGCGGTAGCTAGGGCTAGGGGTTTGGAACCTCAGGAGAAGGCCAAGGCGAGGGTCATCACCAACGCCCTTGTTATAGGCGCAGGGATAGCCGGAATCCAGGCGGCATTGGACCTCGCGGATATGGGCTTCAAGGTCTATCTGGTGGAGAAGGATCTCTCCATCGGGGGGAATATGGCGCGCCTCGACAAGACCTTCCCCACCATGGACTGTTCGTCATGTATTCTAACTCCGAAGATGGTGGATGTCTCGAGGCACCCGAATATCGAGCTGCTCACCTATTCCGAGGTCAAATCCGTCGAGGGATACATAGGAAATTTCAAGGTCAAGGTTGAGAAGAAGCCGAGATTCGTCATAGAGGAGAAATGCACCGCATGTGAACTATGCGTATCTCCTTGTCCCATCGAGGCCCCAAATGAATTCGATCTAGGGTTGGGTATAAGAAAGGCGATCTACGTTCCATTTCCCCAGGCCGTTCCCTTGACTTATACTATAGACAAGGATCGTTGTATAGGGTGCGGGATGTGTACTGCGGTATGCGAGCTCGAGGCGATAGACTTCGATCAAGAGCCGGAAGAGGTGGATTTGGAAGTCGGGACGATAATCGTGGCCACCGGTTATGGGGTCTTCGATGCCGCGAGAAAGGAAGAGTACGGTTATGGCATTTACGACAACATCATCGATGGTCTGGAATTCGAGAGGTTCATCAGCGCCTCCGGTCCGACAGGCGGCAAACTCCTGAGGCCATCGGATGGCAAAGAACCGAAGAGCATGGGCTTTATCCAGTGCGTTGGTTCTAGGGATGAGAAGACGAATAGGTACTGCTCTCGCGTATGCTGTATGTACGCCATAAAGAACGCCCGCCTCTATAAAGAGAAGCATCCAGATGCCGAGATTTACATCTTCTACATGGATATCCGCACCTTCGGAAAGGGTTACGAGGAGTTTTATAAGGCCGCCCAAGAGGAATACGGCATCAAGTTCGTCAGGGGCAGGCCTGCAGAAATCTTGGAAGACCAAGAGACGAAGAACCTCAGGATGGTGGTCGAGGACAGCTTGCTCGGCAAGGTCATAGAGGTGAACCTCGATCTGGTCGTGCTCTCGGTGGGAATGGAGCCTCCTCGCGACGTCGATGTTACCCAGAAATTGCTGGGGCTTTCCAGGAGCGCAGATGGCTTTTTCTTGGAGGCCCATCCGAAATTGAGACCCGTGGATACTCTGATCGATGGCGTCTATCTGGCAGGCACCGCACAAGGCCCCAAGGATATCCCAGACGTAGTTGCCCAAGGCAGCGCCGCCGCCTCTAGGGCGAGTATACCCCTGAGCCGGAGGGAGATCGAGATAGAACCCATCGTGGCGACTGTGGATGAAGATATCTGCATCGGATGTAGGATCTGCGAGCGGGTGTGCGATTTCGGCGCAATAGAGATCAAAGATCGTATAGCCAGGGTGAATGAGGCCTTATGTAAAGGTTGCGGTTCTTGTGCCGGCGGTTGCCCGACCGGGGCGATTCAGATAAGGCATTTCAAAGACGATCAGATATACCCCCAGATACGCGCGGCATTTGTCGAAGAGTTGGAGGAGTGAAGTTCTTGGCGGATTTCGAACCAAAGATCATTGGATTTTTGTGCAACTGGTGTTCTTACGCAGGGGCGGATATGGCAGGGACGAGCAGGATGCAGTACCCCCCTGGCATACGCATCATAAGGCTCATGTGTACGGGCAGGATAAGCCCGGCCTTCATCCTCAAGGCCTTTGCAGAGGGTGCAGATGGCGTGCTCGTGGCTGGGTGCCATCCCGGGGATTGCCACTACGCGACGGGGAATTACAAAGCAGAGCGAAGGGTCAAGTTGATAAAGGAAGTGCTGGAAGACCTCGGTATAGAGAAGGAGAGGCTACTCTTGACGTGGATCTCCGCTTCTGAAGGCGAGGATTTTGCAAATACTGTGAGAGAGCTGACGGATACCGTCAAGAAACTCGGACCAAGTCCTCTGAGGAGATCATAGGGCATAGGAGGTTGCCCTTTCGACCTCATTTTAATCGATGCGCAGGAGAGAGAGCAAATGAAGGGAATGGCTTTTCTATTGGTTATCCTTTGTCTGGGAATTCTGAATGTCCAACCGATCGATGCATTCTCGACTCAAGGGCTGCCACCGACATTCGTATCTTTCTTCGACATATGCAAGGAGAATTTCAACATCTGTAGGAAAGAGCTACCGAACAACGTCACGATGTTCCTCTCATGGCCGAACTCGGACCAATACATCGTCTCCTTTGGGAACAACAATCCCTACAATATATCCGGAGTTTATGACGTGGAGGTGAGGTTCCGGTCGAGCTTCGACGATCTAACTCTGGTTGCGTTGGGGAACGACATCATCGAGCCCAAGGAGATCAAGGAGAACAGCGTGGTATTCGACTACAACAAGAGCATAGCCGCGGGAGGTTATGGAAAGGCCTTCATAACGTTGTTCGTAGAGCCAAGTAAGGCGAGCCAGCCCTCGACAGCTCCTCCGGCGACCAGCGCTCCGACGACCACTCCTCCTCCACTAATGGCGGCCACTTCTCCACCTACGACGACGGCTATAGCTCCTACAGCTCCTCCCTCAACAACCACCCCTCCCGCCACGACAACCCCCCCAGTAACAGAGGCTCAACCCGAATCGTTGTGGAAAGCCCCTCGGACCTTGATTCTCGTAGTAGTGTTGTCGATAGCCGCTTCTATTATCTTGATCAAATCCGGGGTGTTGGAGCGGGGGTAAGGATCCAAAGCGAGACTACACGTAATCCAACCAATCTTTGTAGTTATCGTCATCGCCCTTTATTATGGTATAGAACTTATCCTGGATGGCCCTGGTTATGGGCCCTGGCTTCCCTATCTCTATCCCATCTATCTCCCTTATCGGGGTGATCTCGGCAGCCGTGCCGGTGAAGAAGACCTCGTCCGCCAAGTAAAGTTGCCCCCTCGTTATGTCGGTTTCCTTAACCTCATAACCCAAGTCCGTCGCTATCTTTATGACGGTATCCCTGGTGATACCCACGAGGATGCTGGCGTGCTCGGGCGTGGTAAAGATCTTCCCGTCCTTCACCATGAAGATGTTCTCCCCCGGACCTTCGGAGATGAAGCCCCGATAATCCAGCACTATGGCCTCGTCAAAGCCCGCCTGCAGGGATTCCAACTTCGCGAGGATGGAATTCACGTACTGTCCTGTGCACTTTGCTAGAGGGGGAAAGGTGTTCGGAGTTATCCTCTGGAAGGAAGAGATCTTGGCCCTTATGCCCTTCCTTATCCCCTCTTCTCCCAGATAGGCGCCCCATGGCCAGACGGCTATGGCGACGTCGATGGGGGCGTTCAGTGGGTTGAGGCCCATCTCGCCATAACCCCTATAGACTATGGGCCTTATGTAGCATTCCTCCAATTTATTGGCCCGGATCAAATCTTTCGTAGCGTCGCGTAACTCGTCCACGGAGTATGGGATCTCCATGTAGTATATCTTGGCGCTGTTGTGGAGGCGCTGCATGTGCTCTTTGTGCCTAAAAACGGCAGGTCCATCTTTGGTCTTATAGCACCTGATACCCTCAAAAACGCCCGAACCATAATGCAAGGCATGGGTCAAGATGTGTATCTTGGCGTCGTCCCAATCGATGAGCCCTCCATTCATCCAGATTTTGTCGACCTTCTCAATCGGCATATGACCACCCTAAATAAATTTAGTTCTACTCTAAAGATGCTCAAATATAAAGTTTTTCCAGAGGGCATGGGATCCACAAGAAGGACAATATTAAATATTTAGGCATCTCATTATTAAGAAGGAGGTAAAATGAGAGGTATAAAATATCTTGTTCTATTGGCCTTGATATTGTTGAACGCGCCTAGCGCTGTAACAGCGCTACAGAATAAACCCAGGATAGCGGTTCTCGCAAATTCCATCGACCACGATCTGGCCCCGGATTTTTTTGAATTTTTGAAGAATAAGGGCATGGAAACTATACATGTTACAGCAGCTGATTTCGAGCAATACAAGAACGAGAAGTTCATCGTGATACTCGGTGGACCAGATGCGTATGAAGGCGTCGGCGAGATAGTGCAACAGCTCCTTTCGCTCGAGGAGCAGGAATATCTCAGAGTTGAAGGCAACAGGATGATGTACGTAAAAATAGATCCATGGGGGCTACTGTCGGGGCAGAGGGTCTCCATCATAGCCGGTTCGGACAGGGATCAAACGAAGCAGGCGCATGTGGATAATAGGGAGAAGGTTTACCTAAACGTCAAGGCATCGGAATTCGAGGGGTCGCACTTCGGTTTCATGCATCCCGAGAAGGCCTTGAAAGAGGCGATGGAGCTCAACGTCCACTGGGCGAGGCCCCATCCGGGCCCCTTCATCTGGTCCAGGATCGAGCCCGAGAAAGGAATGCTGGATTTCAAGGAGGCCGATGATGAGGTAAAGCTCTTGCAGGATTACGACATCACCATGGTGGCCACGATATGGCCCTACGTCGATTGGGATCAGGGCGCATGCCATTCGAGGCTCGAGTACTCGAAGGTCCAGGATTTCAGGGAGCTTGGGGATTACAGACAAAAACCCTGCGACATGGAGGCGTACAAAAACTTCGTTATAGGCATAGTGGAGAGGTACGACGGCGATGGCGTGGACGACATGCCCGGATTGAAGTATCCCGTAAAATATTGGGAGGTCATAAATGAGCCGGCGATGAAGGAGCTCGTCTTCTTCTATGGCACCCCGGAGGAGTACTTTGATGTGCTCAGGGCGACCTACGAGGCCGTGAAGGAGGCCGATTCGGAGGCGAGGGTATTGAACGGAGGCATAGCTGGGTTCGATCCCGAGGCGGAGGCATTTTGGCAGAAGGTCATGGACATGGGAGGGGCATCTTATATAGACGTGATGAACCACCACTCCATCAGCGGTAGAGAGGAGTTGCAAGTACCCTCGATGAAATCCTTCCTAACGAGGAACAAGATAGAGAAGCCGATCTGGATACCAGAGGTGGAGTTCAAGGCGTGGGGGCTCGGAAGGGATAGCCTCTCTCCGGAGGAGTGGTCCGAGGTCATAGTGAGGGCTTTCGTCTATGCCTTCGGTGAAGGGGTGGATAAGCTGTTCTATGTGGGGCTGGATATGAGCCCCGGCGACCCCGAATCTTGGCTCCTCATCCCAAAGGGAGGGTTCAAATCGAAGGAGTTCCTGCCAGAGGTCATCGAGTACGAAAAGCAGGCGACCTTCTACGCTTTTAAAACGATGGTCGAGAAGATAGACCACTTCACCTCGGTCGAGAAGATCGCAGAAGGTCGATACAGATTCATAGTGGACGGAAAAACGGTCTTCGTTTTATGGGGCGATATCGGAGAAACAATGGAGTTGGGAGTGAGCACAACCGAGGTCTCGATCACTGACATCTCGGGTAGCCAGACAACGAAGAAGGCAGAGGATGGAAAGGTGATTCTCGTTCTGAGCGAAAGCCCGATCTTCGTGGAAGAAAAATAGGGCCAATCAAATGATCAATATCGGCGCATTTCGCTTATCCCGTTCTTCCCGTTCAGAAACTCTTCTATTACCTCTTTGCCCTCGAGGGCGACCAAGCCGCGCTCTCTGGCATACCTCTCTGCATCCGCTTTTTTGAGGGAGTTGCCATCATCGCCGAGCATCTCGCAGATCGCCGCCACGGGCGTCAGGCCCGCCATCTCCACCATGGCTACGCTGAGCTCGGTATGGCCCTTCCTGCTATCCAACAGACCATCCGCAGCTCTGAGCAACACCACGTGTCCGGGGGACCTAAAATTCCTCCCGAACTCCTCGGGGTCATAACCGTTCAAGGAGTTCTCTGATACCCTCGCGAACTCTCTAATCGTCAAGGAGCGATCATTGTCCGTTATACCGGTGAAGGTCTTCCTGTGGTTGATGGTTATCGAGAATGCTGACTTTTCATCGTAGGGGATATCGTTCGGTTTCAACCCTTCGAATACGTCGTAATGCGGGGTGGCATACCTCCAGACGTCTACCAAGAAGGGTATCTTGAGCCCTTTGGCTATCTTTGGGTGTATCGCCGTGCAGATGAGGCCTCCACCATCCCTCCTCATAGTCCTTATGTGCTCGGGGGTTGCAAATTCTCCTGCCACAACTAGGTCGGTCTCCTCTTCCCTGCCTTCCCCATCGTAGATTAGGATGATCTCTCCTCCTCTCAATGCCTCCATTGCTCGTTCTACTCTGTTCATATCATTCACCTATCGAGACCCTTACGGTAACGATGTCTCCGTCTTTGGCGTTTATCTTATCCCTGATCTTTTCAGGGGCGATGACCTCCAAGGTGTTGAAGCCATGGTGGGTCCTCTTCGGGATTATTACGGCGCCGTTAACGTCCTCAATCTTTGCTTTGAAACATTTTGCTGAGCCGAAGGTTCTGTGGTCTTGGGTGAAGCCCTCTATGGTTATGCCTTCCAAGGTTTGGAGTTTCCGCCTGGCCCTGATATCGTCCTCCCTCTTTAACCTCAAATTCAAAGTCCCGGGATAAGGGTCGAAGCCGAGCTTCTCTATAAATTGCCTTCTGTAGCCCTCTCTCTCCATGTAGTACCTGCCCTCCTCTATACCAGAGGTGAGGACGCCTTGGATCGTGTATGTCTGGGCCCTCTTCTCTCCGAAGGCGCAGTCCAAGTCGTTGTATATCTGCATCAAGGCATCGTTTCCCTTCTGAGTGATTTTGACCCTCTGACCTCTGGGCAAAATCTCGCGCTCTATGTAACCCTCTTCTTCGAGTTCCTTCACCTTCCTCGAGGCGGTTTGTTGCGAGGTTCCGAGTTTCGATGCAAGTTTGCTGGAGGATATCTCCACCATCTTTTCGTAGGCGCCTATCTTCGCGAGGGTGATCAGCGTGACTAGATCCATGTTGGACACTCCAACTATCTTGAAAAATCAACTCATTTTTTGGTAGCTAATCATTTTTGAGAAAGAGGTATATTAATGTTGTGGTTTTCCCCTGTTCCGTTATCATGCTTTTTAGAGTTTCCTTTCAAATCTATCGGGAAACTATTTCCCATATTCTTTGCAATTGGCAACAATCCAATACAA
>JBHIFP010000001.1:0-55654 GCA_046761145.1 Hydrothermarchaeales archaeon (SeqCode) | reverse complement strand
AATACTTTTCCAACGCTCTAGGACAATACATATGTCCTCCTTGAGAAGAGAGTTAATAGCATGAGAAAGGCCTTCAAATTCCGCCTGTATCCGAATAGGGAGCAGAGAGCCAAATTGGTGCAGACCCTTGAGACCTGCCGCATCCTCTACAACAACGCCCTCGCCGAGCGCAGGGTAGCTTGGAAAAAGGAGAAGCGTTCCATAAACTATCACCAACAGGCAGTGGCCCTGCCCTCGCAGAAGGAATCCGACCCACGCCTGCAAGAGGTCCACTCCCAGGTGTTGCAGGATGTGTTGAGGAGAGTCGACAAGGCCTTCCGAAACTTCTTCCGCAGGGTCAAGAATGGAGAGAAGCCCGGCTACCCGAGATTCAAGGGCAAGGGTAGGTACGACAGCTTCACCTACCCGCAATTTGGATTTGCCATCGTGGGCAAGAAGCTCTGCCTCTCCAAGATAGGTGAAGTCAACATCAAGCTCCACAGGTCCATAGAAGGCACGATAAAGACCTGCACGATTAGGAGGGATGTTGACAGATGGTACGCCTGCTTCTCCGTTGAGCTACCCGATATTGCGATGAAAAAGGAAGTCAAGATCGCTGCCGGCGTGGACGTCGGGATAACCAACATCGTTGCCCTGAGCACCGGCGAGAAGATCGAGCCTCCAAAATTCCTCAGAAAGTCCGAGGAGAAGCTCGCCAGGGAGCAGAGAAGGCTTTCCGAGAAGGAGAAACACTCCAGCAACCGGAAGAGGCAGAGGCTTAAGGTTGCAAGGGTCCACAGAAAGGTGAGGGATCAGCGCTTGGACTTCGTGCACAAGCTCTCGAGGAGCTTGGTAAACCGCTTCGACCTCATAGCCTTCGAGGACCTGCGTATCAAGAACATGCTCCGGAATCATCATCTCGCCAAGGGTATAAGCGATGCCTCTTGGTTCATGCTGCAAAGCTTCACGTCTTACAAAGCGGAGGAGGCTGGCAAGCACGTGGTCTTCGTAGCACCGAACGGAACCTCTCAGGAGTGCAGCAACTGCGAGGTAATAGTAGAGAAGGGGCTTTCAGAGAGGGTGCACAGGTGCCCCCACTGCGGCCTCGTCATGGACAGGGACGTCAACTCCTCGATCAATATCCTAAAACGTGTAGGGCAGGGACTGCCCGATTTGATGCCTGCCGTAGGCCTTCCGTTGGGAACGCCGTTGAAGCAGGAAGCCACCCTTTTCAAAGAGCGGTAGTTCACCGAAATTGATAAGTATGGGTATGCGCCAGAGTCTAACTAAAAATGCGAAGTTCTATAGATAATGTAGCAACGCCAATAGACTTTTACAACTATTATCCTATATCAGCTAGGTGGAGCTATGGCAGATGGAAGATCCGACTTGGGACTCAAACTGCTCAAAAAGAAGATACTCAAGGATAGAGGATTTGATTGCTCTACTTATAAAGAGAGTTTTTTAAGACGTAGAGTTGAGATCCGCTTGAGGGCAACCGGCGCCCAAAGCTATGGAGAGTATATGAGGGTCTTGAGTAAAACCCCCCAAGAGTATAACAAACTTTTGGACACCCTTGCTGTAAATGTCACCCGATTTTTTAGAGATGGTGAAGTCTTTAATTTTTTTGCAGAGGAAGTCTTGCCAGAGTTGATCTTAAGGAAGAGAGAATTGGGGTCGAAAATGATCCGCGTATGGAGCGCGGGTTGCTCGACGGGTGAAGAGGCATACTCAATTGCGATACTATTTTATGAATATCTGGGTAGCGACATGAGGGATTTTATACTCTCAATATACGGAACAGATGTGGATGGGGAGGCTATAAAGAAGGCGAAATCTGGCGTATTCGCCTCTAGTAAGTTCATTGATATGAAAAAAGAGTATATAGATAAATATTTTGTTTACGAAAGTGGTGGGGAAGCAAGAGTGAAGGACATTATCAAGAAATTTGTTAAATTCAGGCAACACGATTTGATGTCGGACGAGAGATTATCCCATTTCGATGCCATATTCTGCAGAAATGTGTTGATATATCTCGATAGAGAGAAACAGAAGGACTTACTCAAACGGTTTTATGATGCCTTAAACTTCGGGGGATACCTCATTTTGGGTGGTAGTGAAACCCTCGTGGATGGAACAACGGGACTATTCGAAACTATAAGTCTCGAGAATCGTGTATACAGAAAAAGGGCTTCGCCCACTCAATAATCTTCGTAATTTTGTTTAGCGACCGGTACCAAACAACCTATATCTTTGGCCTCTCCACTTCATCATTGATATCGTTTTCAATAACAGTTTTACAATTTTATCTTGACAGTTACAATTCCATTACTGACATCAAATTCAACGGATCGCCCATGATTGCCACCAGTATCTTCTGTCACGAGGGTGATCCCCTCTCTCTCGAGTTTCTCTCTAGCAGATTGGGCATTTCTTCGGCCTATATCCCCTCCCTGGGGATTGCTGATGGAGGGAAACATCTTTGCGCCTCCAACCATCTTTGCCTCTATCTTGGATTTTTTCGCGCCCCCCCGTATCATCCCCTTTAGTAGTAAGTCGATACCAACATTTACAAATTTGGCCGAATTGCCACCCGCATAATCTTGCCCATTGGGCAGCATCGAATGGGCCATGCCCCCGATCTTGGACTCGGGATCATACAGACATATCAGGATGCACGAACCTATACCGGAGCCGACTAGGATGTTTGGGCTCTTTGTCACTTTATATTCGGCCATATTTACAAAGATCTTTTCAGCCAATCGAACCACCGAGTAGCTTTTGGGCGGATTTCAAGAGTTCTTCGGCCGACGTTGGGTCTATTATCATGAAGATATCCCCCTCGATCTTCTCAAATCTGAATTCCGTTTGGATCAATACTGCGCGCTCAGAAAATTTGGCGATCTCTATCGCTACAAAGTCCGTTATAGCTCCCACCATATCGAAGCTCATGTGAGGGATGGATTGATCTATCTTGATGTGGAGGAAATCTGCCACAGCCGAAAGATAAGAACCGATCAAGATGTTTCCAAGTTCTCTAAATGCCGACTCATCCAACTCCCGCAAAGTCTTTGTAGTACCTACATCTCTGCCGAGCAACATGTCCACTAGAGACAGGGTAGAGTCTCTTGAGAAGATCAGTAACATAGCTCCTGGGATGTTGCTCAATATACGTACATAAATTGCCCCGACGATGGTCTCGGGACCGCCCACAAGTCGAGGGACCTGTACGATGTCGACTATCTGTGCATTAGTGACTTGTATATCCACCCTCTCACCAAGCATCTTAGAAAGGGAATTACAAGCGCCGTTGGCGCCTATGTTCCCCAACTCCCTTAGGGTGTCGAATTCCATCCCAGAAAACTTATGGACTTCCATTGTATTCACTTGATATTAATCATATCTTCAAATCAGAGTAGAGGCGTCGAGTATCAAAACTATCCTCCCGTTCGGAAGGATCGAAGTGCCGGAGAACCACGAGGCTTTTCTTACCATTGTGTCTAATGGCTTGATGATTATCTCCTGTTCCCCCACGATAGAATCCACGATCAATCCCATCCGCTTTCTCCCCCTTTCCACTATCAAAACGGTGAGGTCTCTTTTGCCCTTGGAGGGTATATCGAATAACTCATGTAAAACCACCAAAGGGATGATCTCACCGGCCAAGAGCATGGTCTTCTGATTCTGGATGGTTTTTATCTCCTCAACCCCGATATGGACAACCCTCCCGACATTAGATAACGGCAAGGCATAAGTCTCCTCCCCTACCCTGACCAGCAAAGACTGAATAATGGCGAGAGAAAGCGGGAGCTGCAAAGTAAATTTAGAACCTTTGCCCACCTCTGTCTCAACGTCGACCACGCCCCCTAGTGATTCCACGGTCATCTTTACTGTATCCAATCCAACACCCCTACCCGAAGCGCCAGTGACCTTTTCAGAAGTACTGAAACCCGGCTCGAACATCAACCATATGGCGTCCTTATCTTCCAACTTTGACCCATCTTCTTTACTGATAATGCCTTTCTCAATCGCAACTTTTTTGATCTGTTGCACATCTATTCCTGCGCCGTCGTCAGATATCTCTATAACAGCATAATCTCTTTCCCTACGAGCCGTCAATTTTATGGTCCCTGTCTCCGGCTTCTTCATCTCTCTTCTATCCTTCGGAGGTTCTACACCGTGGTCTACCGCATTTCTCAACAGATGAACCAAGGGTTCCCCTATTCTGTCCAAGACGGTCCTATCGAGTTCGATCTCACTACCCTCGACTATGAAGTTTACCTTCTTTCTCTCCTCCCTCGCCAAATCCCTGACCATCCTTGGGAACCTATTGAATATGTGCTCCACCGGGATCATCCTCGCCTGCATTACCCCGTTTTGAATATCGCTAGTCAGCCTATCCAACGTATCAATGGGGCCTCTCATCGCCTCCAGATCGTGCATTGCCTGCAACTGCCTCAACCTATTTTTTATAGTTATCAATTCCCCAGTCAGGTTCACCAGAGTGTCCAATCGCTCCACAGGGACCTTGATACTCTGGATGCTTTTAATGGTGGCCTTTCTGGCCAATTCCACGACACCGATCTCCTCCTTCGCCTCTTCTTCCCCTTTTACTTCTTCAGCTTTCTGCAACAAATCCTCTAGGCCTTCCTCAGCGACAGCCGAGACTTCTACTCTCTCTATTTCTGAAACAGATCTGACAACGCCTTCGACTTTCTCCATGCTTTCCTCAGTTGAAAGGCCAATACTGAACTCCTCTTCTGACTCATGTACGGTCTTTATTACCCTGCCTATCCGAGACAGATTCCTCAAAATTAAATCCTTCCTGACGGATTTCGTCTGGCACTCCCTGTCCAAAACGACCTTTATCAAGAAGGTGTTGGGGCCCTTTTCTATTTTGGGTTCAGCCCCCAACAGGATTTCTTTGAGCTTCCTCGATGTAGCAGAGGTATCCAATTCCTCTCCACCGGCAGAAAGATTTTTAATGGAAGCCTCTAGGACATCGACACACTTCAACAGCATGTCGATCAACTCAGGGGTTGCCTCTGTCTCTCCGCTACGGAGTTTGTCTAGGACATCTTCCATCTCATGAGCTAGGTCTGATACCCTGTTAAACCCCATTGTGGCAGAGGTACCTTTGATTGTATGAGCGGACCTAAACAGTTGATTTATTACATCTGCATTGCTGGGATCTTTTTCCAATTCCAACAATGATTGATTAAGGGTTTGCAGATGTTCTTCTGCTTCGCTCACGAAATTGTCCATATATCTTTTTATATCCATTATTCGTACACCATCTTTATTATCTCTTGGGCAATCTCCCCTATCGGTAGGACTTTGTCGACATTGCCCTGCTTGATAACCGCACCTGGCATTCCAAAGACAACTGATGTGGATTCGTCTTGACAGATTGTTCTGCCCCCCCTCATCTTTATGTACTCCATACCCCTGACTCCATCGTTGCCCATCCCTGTCAAAATAACGCCGATTGTATCTGGGCCGTAGATCTCACTTGCGGATTCCATCATCAAATTGATGTTCGGCCTATGACCATCTATCCGCGGACTTTTTTTCAAGGACACCACTTTTCTAATTCCCCTCTTCTTAAGTGTCATGTGATAATCTCCCGGGGCTATCAACGCCTCGCCAGTACGCAACGATTCGCCGTCTTTGGCTTCTTTTACCATAATTGCGCTACGGGCATCCAGTCTTTTCGCCAAGAAGGCTGTGAAGAAGCTCGGTATATGCTGAACGATGAGGATGCAGGCGGGGAAGTATTGTGGGATCTTAGTGAGGACCTCTTCTAAGGCCGGAGGGCCCCCTGTACTGACACCGATGCAGACCACTTTTTTTATGGGAATCGGTATGGATTTCTTGATTTGGATTTTTCTGGGGGTAACATCGACCCTATGAACCTTGGCCTTTGAGGCAATTTTTACTTTCTCGATTAACTCGGCCTTAACTTCTCCTATGTCAGGGGATACCGTCCCGGATGGCTTGGCAACAAAATCGACAGCACCCCTCCTCAGACACTCAATGACTACATCAGCGTCCTTTTTCGTGAAGGCGCTCAACATGACTACTGGCGTTGGACACCCCACCATAATATCAGTAAGTGCTTCCAACCCATCCATGAGGGGCATCTGCACATCCAGCGTGACAACGTCTGGCTTCAATTCCCTTGTTTTTCTTACGGCATCAAAACCATTTTTGGCGGTGCCAATTACCTCAATACCCGGCTCAGAGTTCAGCGTATCGGATATAACCTCGCGCATAAAAGTAGAGTCATCTGCCACAAGTACTCTTATCATTATAACAACCCCTATACT
Organism: Hydrothermarchaeales archaeon (SeqCode); assembly: GCA_046761145.1. Taxonomy (GTDB): domain Archaea; phylum Hydrothermarchaeota; class Hydrothermarchaeia; order Hydrothermarchaeales; family SZUA-236; genus JBHIFP01. Next base: position 49,346 of record JBHIFP010000001.1, on the reverse strand, counting down.
CGCGTGGCTATGGTGTACTGAGGACGGCCTTTATGGCCTCTAGTACCTTCTCCTCTTCAAATGGCTTGGTGATATAGTCGTCTGCGCCTGCAGCGATAGCCTCCTTCATCATCGCCTCCTGACCAACAGCGGTGATCATAACTACTTTTGCATTGGGGTTGATCTCTTTTATCTGTTTCAGGGCATCAATGCCCGTTACTCGGGCCATGATTATGTCCAGCAAAACCAGATCTGGTTTTAATTTTCTGTATGCCGCTACTCCCGTGTCCCCATCATCCGCTTCTATTATGTCCCTGTACCCGCCTTTTTCCAAGATGTTTCTGAGCACCTGTCTCATAAAAGCTGAGTCGTCAATGGTCAATATTTTTACGATATTAAACGCCTCCTATATTTTTGTCTTGTTCATTTTATCTTCTTCAGGTCTTCCAACTCTTCTTCCTTCAGTATCTCATCTGGCTCGAGCATGATCAAGAGGCGTTCGTCCAAAACGCAGACCCCTTTAAGGAATTTCATGTTTATCTTGTCAGCTATCTCTGAAGGTGGTTCTTGTATCCCCTCTTTGTTGAGACGTAGCACCTCTGAGACCGAATCGACAATGACGCCTGCAGTCCTATCTGCGATCTCCAGTACTATTATCCGTGCACTCTCAGTTAACTCACTTTCCAGCCCGAGTTTCTTCCCTAAGTCGATGACCACTATTATTTTGCCTCTAAGGTTGATAACTCCCCTGACGTAACTGGGGGCGTTTGGGATCCTGGTTATCTCTTTAACCCTGACGATTTCCCGCACTTTGCTGATGTCAAATGCATACTCTTCTGAAGCAAGTCCAAATACGACCAACTGGATCGTTTCTTCAGGTTTAGATTCGGTCTGCTCTTCGGACATGGTTTTTCCCTACCAGGATTCTTTTCTCACTGTAATTTAAATCTAGATATCGTTTTTTGCAACTCTTTTGCTAGACGCGATAACTGCTCGGCTGAAGCCGCAACCTCTTCCATGGCGGCGGTCTGCTCTTCAGAGGCGGCTGCCACTTCCTCTGTCCCAGCTGCAGACTCTTCGGCAACAGATGCCACTTCATCTATATTTTTGAGGATTTGTTCGACGCTTGTAGACTCTTGGTGCGCAGCGACCGAAACCTCTTGTATCCTACTCGCTATATCTTGGACGCCCGTGGCTATCTCTTGGAGGGAAGACAGAGCCTGAGTTACAACATCAGCTCCCTCTCGCAGTTTTTTTGTCCCTTCGTCCATTGACTTGACAGCTATGGTAGTTCCGGATTGAGCATCCAATATTAGCTTGGCTATGTTCTCGCTGGCTTTTGCAGACTGCTCGGCCAACTTCCTTATCTCATCCGCCACGACCGCAAAACCTCTGCCCGCCTCACCGGCACGGGCTGCCTCTATAGCGGCGTTGAGTGCCAGCAGATTCGTCTGTTCTGCAATATTGGTGATCAACTTCGTTATCTCTCCTATCTCCTTGGACTTCTCGCCGAGGCTTCTGACAGATTCTGCAGAAGCGGTAACGCCTTCCTCGATCTCTTCCAAAGATTTGGCGGCCTTACTTGCTGCATCGCTCCCCGCAATGGCGGTTTGACTGACTATTTGCGCGCTTTCCGCGGCTTGCTTTGTGGTAGATGCCACCCCCTGAATAGTTACTGCTATGTCCCTCATCACCCTTGATGTATCACCCAGATTCTTGGATTGAGATTCCGCTCCCTTGCTTATCTCTTGGATCGTCGTCGAAACCTGTTGTGTCGTAGAGCTTACATCGGCTGCAGTATTCGATAGTTGCTCTGCTGACGTGTTCAACTGCATAGAGGCCTCCTGTATCTGCCTCACCACATTGATCAAATTTTCGTCCATATTTTTGAAAGACTCGACAAAATTTGCTATATCGCCTCGAGCCTCTATGTCCACATCCTTCGTCAGGTCGCCCTCAGCAACGGCCTCAGCTATGATGCCGAGTTCGCTAACTGGCCCTGCGGTGTTGTCGACCATCTGCTTGATGGCGTTCATCAGTTCACCCACCTCGTCGTCGTATGTCTCTATCTCGAGTTTACGGCTCAAATCTCCAGTTGCAATTATATTTGCTTCCTCCACTAATTCTCTCAAAGGCCTTGTTATGCTAGGGGCAATTATGATCGAGTTGATAATCCCTAACACCACGCCAATTATAGTAAACAAAAACAACGGAAGAGCAAGTTTTGGGTTCCCGGTCCTGATGCCCCAATAACCTATCATTCCAATTATAAGTACACTGATTATGCCTGCCGCAAATGCGGAGGCCAACCTTAGACCTATATCCATGCGTTTATATATCACCATTATATCCATCTTAGATCACCTCTTTTTAAAATAGTGCAATTTTGCCATCCCTACCCTCCTGACTTTTATCCGACCAGCGCCATTTAACTCTGCCAACGCCAAGGAGACTCTGTACCTCGAGACGCCGGTCAATTTGGTGAGGTTTGTTATTGTCAAGCCTTCTGGATGATTTTCTAATATATCTGCGATCTTTTCTTTGAGTTCCATGTTCTTCCCCCAAGACATCATTCAACAATGTTGTAAATAACATTGCTTTAATTGTATTTAAAAATGTCGCTCAATAACAAAGTTTATATAGGCATAAGCTTCGCCGCCTTCGTCATGGTGCACTTCATCGAACTTATCATAGAGCTGGTGGTCAGGGCAGTGAGGGAGGTAACGGGGTTGCGGAAGCTCAGGCTCGAGGATGTTGAGGAGAGGGTGCTGAAGAACGCAATGGCAGTACGATAGGCATCTTCGATTCTCGATATCGGGGGAGAGATGTAAAGAGGCGGCGATGGAGAGAAAATCTGTGCTGGCGTGGTCTCTCCCGTGGAGCTCTGGGTTGGGCTTTTCTGACGATGTTTTGAACGCTCCATTCGGAGATACTGGTCGAATCGAAAGGTTTTTGGGGAGGGAATTACGACGACGAGAATAGTTCACAACCACTACATCGATGAAAAGGCCACAAGAGTATGAAGGAAAGGATAGAGTTGCGCTCAAAAGGGCACGAAACCGCTTTACGATGATATACGAATAAAGGAGGATGAATAGATGGCTTTGGAAAATGAATTTGAAAAGATAGATATGAAGGGGTTATCCGAGGGTGATTTATCGTCAACACATATTTTTGAAGAGGCTGAGTCGAGTATGCTACGAGACACAACGGAATTATGGGTGGAGGATGTCCAAGATCTCGATAGCGACGCATTGGATGTATTACAACAGGAGGTCCGACAAAGGATTGAGGTTAAGAGAAGAGAATTTAGGGGTCTCGTTAAAGGGGACTTCACTCCGAGCAAAACATTGAGTGAGGAGATCACCAGAATACTGGAAATGAGCACAAGAGAGCTAGATATTTTACAACAAGAAATCCAGCAAAGATTAGATGAAAAAAGGGCAGAGTATGAGGACATCATAAGGAGGATGTAATAAGACATTTTCTTGTTATTGCCTTACTTTATATCCAAAACGTCCCAAGTAGAGTATATCCTACCTTTAGCTTTATTTCGATTGACAAATCTCATGGCCTTAATAGCGCCGTTAACGAAGGCGTCTCTGCTATGGGCCCTGTGGGTTATCTCCAGCCTCTCTCCATTCCCAGCAAAAAGGACCGTATGCTCACCAACGATGTCCCCTGCCCTTATTGCGTGGAACCCGATCTCATCTCTACTCCTTTCTCCAATCGCTCCTCTTCCCCTCCCAAAGATCCCTGCCCTTTCCAGATCTCTATCCAAAGCTTCGACGATGAGTTTCCCGGCTCTCATGGCAGTCCCCGATGGCGCGTCCTTTTTATGCCTATGATGGGCCTCAATGACTTCGATATCATAATCCCTCAAAACCCCCGCAATTTCCTTTACGACCTTGAAGAAGACATTGACGCCCGTCGCCATATTCGGGGATATAACAGCAGAGACCCCATTCTTTTTTATGGCCCTTGATATCTCCTCCATCTGCTCATCCGTAAAGCCCGTCGTCCCTACGACGAGGTCGACGCCATTTTCTGCTGCGGTTTTGACCGTTTCGACAGCGGCATGAGCAATCGTAAAGTCGACCAAAACATCCGGTTTTGCTTTCCTTAAGGTTTCGCTTAAAGCCTCGCTCGAAGTTATATCAACGCCGATCTTTCCTATGCCCAAAACCTCCCCAATATCTTCGCCGATCTTTTGATTATTGGATGCCTCTATTGCGCACACTATCTCCATGTCTTTCTGCTCGTGTACCTTCCTAACGATGCCGCTACCCATCCTTCCACAGGCGCCAGCAACTCCTACCTTCACCTCACTCACCGATCAAATCTAAATCGACCAAAACCTGCCTCAACTTTTCCCTATTCTTCCCTTCCAACTTGACCAACGGAGGCCTCACATGTCCAGCGGCCAGTCCCATCATATTCATCGCCTCTTTTATCGGTCCTGGATTGGTCTCCAGAAAGAGGGAACTGAACAGCTTGGAGTAACGATAATTTATCTCCCTCGCCTTTTGCAAATCCCCCCTTTCAAACGCCCCAATCATCTCGGATATCTCCTTCGGGATTATGTTCGACGCAACGGAGATGACCCCTTTCCCACCGATGGCCAAAACGGGCAAGGTTAAATTGTCATCGCCTGAGAGCAACGTGAGATCGCATAATGCAAGGATCTTGATCATCTGTCCTAAATTACCGCTCGCCTCCTTTACCCCCACTATATTATCTATCTCGGCCAACTCTTTCAAGGTATCTGGTTCGATATTTATGCCCGTTCTGCTTGGGATATTGTATATGATCAAGGGCAGGTCGACCTCAGCCGCAATGCTCTTATAGTGTTGGTATATGCCCCTCTGAGTTGGTTTATTATAGTATGGAGCGATGAGCAGAGCGGCGTCTGCGCCAACGTCTTCGGCGTGCTTTGTGAGTTCTATGGCCTCTCTTGTAGAGTTAGAACCGGTACCAGCCAAAACAGGTACTCTTCCGTTGACTATATCGATGACCATCTCGATTACGTGCTTATGTTCCTCGTATGAAAGGGTAGGCGACTCTCCGGTTGTTCCACAAGGCAGTACTCCATCTATATGGTCTATCAGGAACTCGATATTCTCTTCGAAACCCGCTCTACTTACCTTGTCGTCTTCATCAAATGGGGTTACCAACGCAGGTATGTTGCCCCTAAATTCCATTCTCACCCCTTCTTCCTTAAACTTGTTATATATCCAGCGATTCTGTTCTTCATAACCTTACTTTCGAGATCGAGGGCTTCGCTCAATATTCTCTTATTCTCTTTAAAGTCCGTCGTGAATCTATCTCCGTGAGTTTTCACCGCCTCAAGGGCGGTTCTCTTCACTATCTGGGGTCTAACTCTTCCCATCACATTGCCTCCGAAACCTTTAATACACGTTAATATACTTATATTTTCCCGTGGAGGTATCTCTTTGAAAAAGACTACTATCGCGATCTTGGCGGTGATGATATTTGTCCTCATCGGTATTTCGATGTTGGGGGCATATATCATAACGCGTCCCATGGATGGAGGTCTTAAATTTGGAGACAGGGTTGCCCTGATAAAGGTGGAAGGCACCATTACAATGTCCGATCATACCGGCTTTCTCGCCGAGGCAGGTGCGACCCCCGAGAGGATCGTAAAACAGATAACCAAGGCCGAGAACGACAATTCGGTCAAGGCCATTATCTTCGAGATAAACAGCCCCGGCGGTACCATAGTGGCCTCGGAGGCCATCGCAAAGGCGATAAAGGATACGGAGAAACCCACAGTCGCTTGGCTCGGCGAAGTCGCTACTTCTGGAGGATACTACGTCGCCTCAGCTTGTGATTACATCGTTGCGGATAAGGGCACCATTACCGGTAGCATAGGCGTCTTGTCCGTACTCCCCCAGTACTCCAGATTTTTGGATAAACTCGGAATCGAAATGAGGGTTATCAAATCCGGCGAGTACAAAGATATAGGATCTCCTTATCGGAATATGACGGAAGAAGAGAGGTCAATGATCCAAGAATGGAACGATGAGATCTACGAAGACTTTATATCGGTAGTAGCCAAAAATCGGAATCTTAGCGTTGGGTATGTTAAGGGAATCGCCGAAGGCAAGCTCTATACCGGCAGAAAGGCTGTTGATCTAAAATTGGCCGATGAGGTCGGAACAAAAGAAGATGCGATAAAGGTGGCGGGTCACATGGGGGGCATAGAAGGCAAACCAGCCATTGTCGAATACAAGCGAGTTACTTTCCTCGAAGATTTCGTTGGAAGGGCGTCTGCAAAATTTGGCTACGGTTTCGCAAGGGGGTTATTAGAGAGCACAAAAATAGCGAATAACCTCTAGTTTGTGGAGTGTCCACTAAAAAATTATCTATGTAAACCGCCTTTATATATACTACTACACTACCTTCCACGTGCCCCTCCTGAGGGCTCGTTTTATCTGTTTTAACTCGTTGTGGCCGATATTGTATCTCTCCATATTTTCGCCATATTCGCCGAAGACCAATATGTCTATGAGGTCCTTAATATTGAATCTGATCTTCATCCTGACCACCTAATTGTTATGGTTCATCCTCCTGGGTTTCCTAACCTTTCGGCTCAAAATCCTGAAGATGGTTGAATCGACTTGGGCAAATCTCTTCTCTAATCTTCCTATCTCCTCGAATTCATAGGGCCTATCCAATTCTCTCGCCTCGTTAAGTCACGCCTTATGGGAGAACATGGGCCTGAGGGTGCCGGAAGAAAATGACTCGGCATCCACAACGCCCTCAGACCCTGGATGGAGGTGTTGGTGGGGCTGTCTCCAATGCGATATTTGATATAGCCCCTCCCCATATTTGGATTCTCAGTTTACACCTATGTATTAAATGTGTTACGCTGTGTCTTTTTATGAGAAATTTCCCAAAAATTACTTCAAGGCGAGCAAAAGTTTCTTTAATTTGCCGAGAACATCTTGCGGATCCCTTCCAAGAACCCTGATCATCGGCTCTTTGCCTATAGCTCCCAAATCATATATGATATCCGGAACTTTTCCCGCTACATTTATGGCCTCCGCAGTACCCCACTCCATAGTCTCTACGCCTTCGGGCTCGTCCTCTCTAGAAAACGTCGAAACGGAGAAGAGCCCTTTGCATGCATCTATCAGCTCTCTGGAATACCGAATATTCATCCCGGATCTCACCATGGGTTCACTGCCCATCGCCGTCAAAACGGCCCTTGCTATATGCCTCGACGCGCCGAACTCTACGCCGCCGACAACCTTTACTCTGTCCCCGATCTTCACTATCCTGCCCTTTACCCCCGCGACATCTTCTATAGTGCTCGCGTTTGATAGGGCATAGACTAGATTGACCCCAACCTCGGGGATCAACTCAGAAAAATGGTCGAGTTCTTTGATCTCCTCCAAAACATTCCTCAACTCCTCAACGACTCGATGTCTTTCATAACCCCCTATTATCCCCGCAAACTGATCCGCTACTTTGAGCCCAGTACCGGGCCTATGCGCATTTCGAATAGCCGAGATTATGAACCCCTTTGCCTCTTCTATGGCCACGATGAGATCGCCGCCCTTCGCGATGTTGGAAACTATGGCCGCTGCAAAGGTACAGCCCGAACCATGGACGGCTTCCCCGATCTTCTCGGCCTTAAATTCATAGAATTTTCCTTTGTGATACAGGATGTCTGTTGCGTCGAGATGCCCCCCCTTCACTATCACGCTAGGGCCATAATCTGCAATGATCTCACAAGCTTTTTTCATATCCCCCGCGTCCTCAATTTTCAATCCGCTCAAGATCTCGGCTTCATGGATATTTGGGGTCAAGAGCGTGGCCTTTGGGAAGAGTTCTTTTTTCAAGATTTCGAGGGCATCCTTCTGGAGGAGCTCTCCCCCAGATTCGGCTATCATGACGGGGTCGACGACCAAGGGGTAATCCCCGACCATTTCGGCAACGGTCTTGATGATCTCTCCATTGCTGAGCATCCCAGTTTTGGCTGCCTTGACATCGAAATCGTCGTGTATCGCTCTGAACTGGGCCTCGATAAATTTGGGGGGGATATCAAAAACATCTTCGACACTCAACGTATTCTGAGCCGTTAGAGAGGTTATTACACACACACCGTGAACCTCGTGAGCCGCAAAGGTCTTCAGGTCTGCTTGGATTCCAGCACCGCCGCCAGAATCGGAGCCTGCTATCGTCAAAGCTACTGGTAACCCTCTTTGCATCTTGTTCCACCTTCTTCAGCTCGTCCCCTGAAATCTCGACGTATCATGTCCATTTATCCATTGTGTAGAGATAAGTATTTTTCCCTCCTCAGAATTAACTTATTCGGTAGATTCCTTCAACGATTCCTCTATGAACTTCCCTTCGTCTTCGCTCCACACCCAAGAGCTGAAAGTAACTCCGTCTGATAAAGACACGATGACATAAGAATAGCCCGGCCATGTCGCCCTACCGGTATCGATCGAAGAGGGGGCATGGAGACCCATGGGGTGGGAGTGGTAAAAGCCTATGAGCTCGAATTCGCCTTCCTCGATCTCTTCAAAGATTCGGATCTGATCGCCGGCATCTATCCTATAATTCGTTTCTGGGTGCTCATCTACATTTTTGCATTGGTAAGCCTTCTTCACTATTTTGTCCTCGCCCTTAATCCCAACCAAAATACCGCACGCCTCTTTTGGCTCTTCCCTTCTAGCGTGCTCTTCTAATTGCTGCAATATCTCCTCGCCTAAGACGATCATATATCTCCAACCTCCAGAATTCTTGGGCTATACCTCGTAAATATAATCGGATACCGTCTCCATCAATCGATCCAAGTCATCGCTATCTCTTGGATTCAATGTCTTCCATACCAACTCAAAATCATCGCTAGATGTTGCCCCCAAATTCAACTCAACAGCCCTCCTTATCTGCCTTTGATCCCACACCCCTATATCGGAGACCCTTGGCCATTCGCCGAAACTCTTGACAATGCCGAGGCCGACGAGGTCCATCGCTACTCTGTCTGCGCTAGCTAATATCAGGTTCGTATCTCTGACCGAGCCCTTCATCGGCCCTCCCGCAATCATGCTCTTTGTCCCGTCCATAATTATAAAATCTGGATGAACAGCCAGATTTATCTCGGCGATCATCTCTTCGATGTCGTCGGATCTATGCAGCCTCGCCCTGCTATTCGGGTGTATCACCCCCACGAAGTTTTTTAGGCTCATGGTATAAGTAGCGATGCTGTGGGTCTTTATCACCGGCACGCTCACTATCTTTTCGGCTTCGTAAACCGTCCTTGAGATCAAAAATTCGAGCAGATAATCTGCTCTATCTGGACTGACGGCTAGCCATTCGTCGTCGTCAAAGGATATCACCTCGGCACCAGCTTCTTCCGCTGCCTCTTTTATGCCGAGCTTCTCCATAGTCTTGATGGTCGGGATATAGGAAGGATTGGACATATCCCCTACTTTCACTTTCTCTGCACCGGACTTGTAAAGTAAGTTGACAACGGCCTTGATTACCTCGGGATTGGTGGTTGCTGGGTGGGGATCATCGCTGTTTACATTTGGCTTGACGAGGACTTCCTTCCCATTCACTCCAAACTGTTCTATACCACCGATCAATTCTAGGCTCTCCTCGACCATCTCTTGGATGTTGCTCCCCTTCACGACTCCGACCAAGTTTTTCTTATCTTTTGTGGAAAATTTAGGCGGGCGACGAACCAAAACTGGCTCTGCCTCGGGTCTGAATAAGAAATACTTTACTGGGTAATAGAATCTCTTTAATAGAAGTGCTACCAGTAACCCCCCACCGATATAGAGGACCTTTCTCTTGGAGATCTTCAATCCAATAATTATCACCCAACCTCTCCCTCACGCTTTATATATCTATTCTCAAGAAACGCCGAATTCGAGAGAGTTAATCACAAACATTGAGACTCCTCTCTATCACCTCTCCTTTGGGTTCTATTTCAGAAAAGACCTTCCCTGAGAACTTATATACCCTCGTCTCCAGGTCGTACCAAGAATCCGGCATAAGCCCCGCCTTCATACAGGTTCCGGACAAAAACTCCTCTTTGTTCCATCCCTGCTCAACCGGTACTTGTGGGAGGAGTAATCCCCGGAACATTCCCTTTTCTACTATCAGCCCGTCCCTCCCGATCTCGATCTCGGTGAGATACCCTGTGGGTTTCTCGACCTCGATTAACTCTGGAGGGGTCAGGATACTGATCTCGACCGTGATGTGGTCGAACTCAGCAGAGGAAACCGGCTTGAACCGAGGGTCTTTGGTGGCAGAAGATATGGCCGCCTTTATCGTAGCTTCACCCAGGGGCATGATGGGCTCTGGATAGCCTATGCAACCCCGCAAGTCGTCTTCGGGATAGCTCTTCAGTGTGACGAATACCCCTGCCCTCTCCATCAACTTCTCGGGCATATCTTCGGGGGTCTCGAGGACCTTTCCATCGCTCAAATATCCCTCGATGGTTTCTCTTGCCAATTTGACCAGATACTCGCCTTCCTCGATGGAGTACATAACGCTACCTTCAACGCATATAAAATATGTACTTCTTCGGACCCAATTTTTTCCTATCCAGTTCGAATCCACAATCTCTACATCTCTTGCCCACGAGGGTATAGCTCCCTCGAAGATCCCTCGTCTTTATGGGGTCTAGCTCCCCTCCGCAGACGAAGCATCTTCTCGCTTCTCTATTGGACCTCCTCTTTTCGACGAATATCCCGACCCCATCTAACCTGGAGGCCAACCTCTTGACCCTATAGCTGGAGACGACGTAATCTTCGTCCAATTTTTTCAGCTCTTTTAGGATGAACCCGAGAAATGCCCCTTGGGAATTGACCTCTTTGTGTCTATTCAATACCCTCAAAATCGATCTTCTTACTTCCTCGTCCTCGGGAATTTTGTACGTTACAAGACCTCCAATCCAAAGTAGATTTTCCCATCATCACTTAAATATATGGCTCATCAAAGGTTCTCTACAAAATCCGAGATATTCTTCCAGTGCCCTCCTTGCCAGTAAACCTTTCCACAGCTTTCACACTTCCAGAATTCCTCCAATCGCTCAAAGACCTTTTTTGGGGTCTTCAATTCGACTTCACCTTTGTCTACCTTGATCACCTCGCCATTGCAGATGGGGCACCTCGCAAACCTTGGCGTGTCTTGGATCACGACCCCCACCTCTTTTTGAAGTTGCCTGATCCTCTCGGCAAAATCATTGCTCTTGAGCAGGATCACCGGTGCATTAGCCCTCAAGGCCTTGTCGTATAGCCCCTTGTCCCTTGTAAGGATCATCCTCCCCTCCTCCCTAGCGATTCTCAGTATTCTGCCATCTTCCATGTCGTTGACATATATTACATCATAGCCGCTGAGCCTCAACCACCTCGTCAGTCTCCCGAGCATCGTATCGGCGATGAACTTCATTTTAACCACGAATATACTCTTAATGGTGATAATCTTTAAATATTACTAACTGTTATCCAGAAGAATTAGAGGTTATAAGAGAGGAGATAGGTGTCGCTTTTAAACTCCATCGACCAGATGCGCACGTTGTACGAGATAGAGACCGTCTTGACCGACTTCAGAACGGCGCCATTTTGTAACGAGCTGAAGTTGGGGGACTATATCTTCCTCATATCCGAAGATGGGAGAGGCACAATAAGAATTGATAGGGAAGGCAACGCCGTCTTCGTCTCATTCATATCAAATAAAATAACGACTTTGAAGAAAGAGGACATAGATTACGATGCTATTTCTGACATTCTGAAACCCATATGTGGACCAAAAAAGGATTGACCTACCTTCTAACCCCCCAAGACCCTTCTCCTGACCTCTCTGTAGTACTCCAATACGTCTCCCAGATCCTTTCTGAACCTGTCCTTGTCCATGATCTCCTTCGTCTCCGCATCCCAGAATCTGCATGTATCCGGGGAGATCTCGTCGGCTAAAAGGAGGTTGCCCTTCGAATCTCTTCCGAACTCGAGCTTGAAGTCGACCAAGATGATGCCCCTTGGATTCAAAAAGCCTTTCAAGATCTCATTCACTTTTAGGGTTATCCCCTTTATTTGATCCAACTCCTCTTTGGTACTTACACCCAAGGCTATGGCAATGTCATCGTTCAACATGGGATCGTGGTACTCGTCGCTCTTGTAACCGAACTCGATTATGGGTGGGCTCAGCTCTTGGCCCTCCTCAAAGGGGTATCGCCTCACCAAGCTTCCAGTGGCTACATTCCTGCATATGACCTCTAGAGGTATTATCTCGACCCTCTTCACAAGGAACTTATCCGGCCTTTGAAACTCTATGAAATGCGTCTTGACACCGCTATCCTCCATCAACTTCAAAAGCCTAGCGGAGATCTCCGCGTTCAGAGCTCCTTTGCCCTCCTTCGTGGCTTTCTTCGCCCCGTCTCCCGCCGTAAGGTCGTCCCTGAATTCCATTATTACCTCGTCTTTGCCCTTCTCGTACATGCTCTTGGCCTTGCCCTTGTAGAGGAGTTTCATGGTATCGCTCAAGATTATCTCGATCAAGCTTTATGAATTTTTGGGCATAGAAAGGGAGGAATAAATTCGAATTCAAAATTACCTTGCGAATTTAGGATACTCAAAGGCAAGGAGAAATGTGTGAAGAGAAAAGAAGCGAAATACCGAAAGATATCACAGATTGAGTATTTCTTGGGAACAGCTGCCAAATATCTCGCCCAATCAGAGATGAAGTGCTTTATATTATAAATCGAAATTTGATCCATAGCGATGCGATAAACTTATTTAGCATATGGGATTCTAGTTACTTGGTGTAAAAATCATGATCACCATCAAAAGCATTTTTGAGGCTTTATATTTCTTTTTGCCCGCATACGTTGCTAATTTCTTTGCCGGATTTGGTTCTGGCACGCCCCTCGATTTTGGCAAATCCTTTTTGGATGGGCACAGGATTTTGGGAGATGGCGTAACAATAAAAGGCTCCATTCTCGGCATCTTCTGTGGTGTAGGGTTTATCGTGGTGCTAAATTTGCTGACGAGTTCTCCGTTCACGGAGGGCGTTTACATCGCCTTCTTGTTGTCCCTCGGCGCGATCCTCGGCGACGCTGTAGGGAGTTTTGCCAAACGGAGACTGGGAATGGAGAAGGGAGAATCCGCGCCATTGCTGGATCAGTTGGACTTCGTCTTTGGGGGATTGTTCCTCGCGAGCCTCGTCGTAGCCATATCTCTCGAGTGGATCATGATCTTGGTGTTATTGACGCCCGTGGGGCACCTCGCGGTCAATGTCATCGGATTCAGCCTCAAGATGAAAGAGGTGCCGTGGTGATGTATTCCAAGCCAAGACTCGTCGAAATCTTGAGAGAGCGAGCTTTGGAAAGAGGGGAGTTTACTTTGGCATCCGGGAAGAAGAGCCCATATTACATAGATGTCAAGAAGGCATACACGGATCCAAAGGTCCTGAAGATGATTGCGGAGGGGATGAATGAAGCTATAGGGGACGAAGAGATAGATAGAGTGGCCGGGGTAGAAGTTGGGGCGGTGCCTCTAGCCGCAGCGTTGAGTTTGGAGTCCGGAATACCCTTTGTGATGATAAGGAAGGGAGTGAGGATGCACGGCACCGGGAGAAGGGTAGAGGGGGAATTGAATCCAGGAGAGAAGGTAGTTATAGTGGAGGATGTGACGACGACGGGCGCATCCGTCGCATCAGCAGTCAACGTCATCAGAAGGGAGGGAGGTATATGCGATAAAGTGATAGCCGTAGTCGATAGACTGGAGGGGGCTTCTGAGAATCTTAAAAAGCTTAATATAGCGTTGGTATCGTTGGTTACTATGAAAGATTTATAAATGTCCAGAGAAATTCACTTTTGGGTGCCAAAATGCGAGATTTTCCGCCTATTTTACTGCGAGTATTGGGCGTCGTTTTAATCGTCCTGGGCATCAGCGGAATTTTTGTGGGGGTCTATGTCCTGAAGGTGGTGTATGAGTACAATCTAAGATCCCCTTCGGGAGATGTAAGCGAGGCCATTTCCGATATCTCCGCTATCCAAAAGAAGTTGGAGAAGGATAGAGGAAGGATAGAGAACGCCATCAACAAAACCGCCTTGAGTTTGAAAGAGTCATCGAAGTCCGCGGAGGCATCTGGAGTCGAGTTGAATTCCACTGGACTTCAGAAACTGGGGGAGGATCTGGATGAGGCGAGTAGCAACGTCCAACTATTGAACTCGGCCATCGGCGGTGTCATCTCCGATATCTCCACCCCTCTGAACGACGCATTGGAGAGCTTTCAATTAATTGTAGATATGGCCTCGAGCATAAAGGCAATAGCTTATGCCCTTATCGCATATATCATCGTCGTACACCTGCTTATACTGGGGATCGGAGTTGCCCTTTTGGTCATCGAAGCAAATCTCTTTTATTACGAATAAGAGCGCGGTTATAGGTTGGAAGATAAGGAAGGTGATTGGATGGAGAAGGTCGGCGTTCTGCTCGTCAGCTATGGGTCGAGGGCGGCCGCCATCGCTGATGCCCTCTATCGCAGTGAGAATTACGAAGTAAAAATCTTCGATGCAGATAAACAGAAAAACCCGTTCATCCTCGAGAGATCCGCCGATTTTGTGCTCGGCCTCGATGTGGAGGAGATATCCGAATTTGCCAAAAGGCACAAAGATGAGATCGATTTCGGGATAGTAGGTCCCGAAGGTCCGATAATAGAGGGAGTTAGGGATAGGGTTGAAGAAGAGACCGAGATACCTGTGATCTGTCCTACAAAGGAATATGCCATCGAAGGGAGCAAAGTTGCCCAGCGCCACCTATTGGGAAGATGTTGCCCCGAGGCCAATCCTAGGTTTAAGGTATTCGATCCAAAAGACCACGGTAGCAAAGACGAGCTGAGAAAAGAACTCTGGGCGTGGTTAGATGAGCTCGATAATCGAGTCGCAGTAAAGCCAGATAAGCCGGCCACCGGTAAAGGAGTCGGTGTTTGGGGAGATCACTTTAATAGCAGAGAAGAGCTCTTCGATCACTTCCTATCAAACTACGAACATGGCAAAGTGATAATAGAAGAAAAGATAGCTGGAGAGGAGTTCAGTCTGCAGTTTTTTTCGGATGGAAAACACCTCGTAGAAACGCCTGCTGTCAGGGATTATAAAAGGGCCTTTGACGGCGATCGGGGTCCAAACACCGGAGGTATGGGCTCCTATAAAGATGTGGGGGATAAATTGCCTTTTATGGATCAGAAGGACTGGGAAGACGGGCTCGAGATCGGCAGAAAGATCTTCAAAGAGTTGAGAGGTGATGGAACCAATCCGGGATTGCGCGGTATCCCTTTGTACATGGCATATACGTGCGCGGAAGATGGTGTAAAGGTCTTTGAAATCAACAGTAGACCCGGCGATCCGGAGATACAGAATTTACTGCCGATCGTGAAGGGAGATTTTGTGGATACATGCCTCGATATGATCGACGAAAGATTGACAAAGGTTGAATTTGAGCCATACTCAACGGTTGTGACCTATGCCGTGCCCATGACCTATGGCGGATATAGAAAGAAATTTTCAGGCGATGTTCAAGTCGATTTGAGCGGGGTTTATAATGTGAGCGGAACTTACAAAGACATGCTCAAGATCTATCCGGGTTCTATGGAATTGAGAGAAGATGGAAAAACCTATGCCTTAGGCTCGAGAGCTGTGTGCTGTGTAGGCGTGGGGGATGATATCCGGAGTGCGAGGAAAATCTCGCTAGAAGGCATCGTGGCCATCGACGGGTCGCTATGGAACAGGTGGGATATTGGATCGCAAGAACACATAGAAAAGAGTATAGAGAATATGAAGAGACTGAGGGGTTCGTAAACCTATATGGCTCCAATGCAATATGATGGAAGAAAGAGGACCATTGACAACGAGGAATCCAAATGGATCTAATTTCCGTGGTGGATGTCACTGATAAATTGGATACGATCTTTCAGGGATCGGAGGAGATGAAAAAAGAAGCGAAAAAAGGGATATTCAGAGAGTACCTGAAGGACAAGAGCCTCGCCATGATCTTCGAAAAACCTTCCACGAGGACGAGGGTATCATTCGAGGCAGCCATGACCCAACTGGGGGGCCATGCTATACACTTGGGATGGGGCGAGATGCAACTCGGAAGGGGCGAGAGTCTGTCGGACACCGCCATAACCTTGAGCAAGTACGTCGATGGGATAGTGATTCGGGCAAATAGGCACGCGGACGTTATTGAATTGGGGGCCCATGCCGAGGTACCGGTCATCAACGGATTGTCGGACTTGGAGCACCCTTGTCAGATCATATCGGATTTATTCACAATTAGGGAGAAGAAGGGTGGTTTTGACGGAGTGAAACTCGCATATATCGGCGATGGGAACAACACCTGCAATTCCTTGATGTTGGGCTGTGCAATGACCGGAGTCGATATCTCAATGGCATGCCCGAGAGGGTATGAGCCCGATAAAGAAATCTTCGAGGATGCCAAAAAAATTGCAGTTGAAAAGGGCTCCAAACTCGAACTAATGAGGGATCCCAAAATAGCTGTCAAAGGCGCCGATATAATTTACACCGATGTCTGGGTCAGCATGGGACAAGAAGAGGAGGAGAAGAAGAGGCTGAGAGACTTTCAAGGTTATCAAGTGGATACAGAACTCCTCAAAAAAGCCAACAACCCCTTGATAATGCACTGCTTACCCGCGAAACGGGGTCTCGAGATCACGGACGATGTCTTGAACTCCCCGAATTCCATAGTCTTCGATCAGGCCGAAAATAGGCTACATGTACAGAAGGCATTGCTATCCCTCCTTTTGAGGTAATATAGAGGAAGTGGTATGAAGATTAGCATCATAGGTGCTGGCAGAGTTGGTGCCACCGCTGCCTTTGTCTTAATGGAACGAGGATTGTGCGACGAGCTGATATTGATCGATATTGCGGGAGAAAGGGCCGGAGGAGAGGCCCTGGATTTACGGCATAGTTTATCCGGCATGAGAGCCAAAATCGATGTGGTTGGAACAAGTGACTACTCGTTGAGCAAAGGCTCTGATATAGTGATCATCGCAGCAGGCGTCTCTAGAAAGCCCGGCGATAGTAGACTCGACTTGACCAAGAGGAATGCCGAGATAATGAAGGACATCATCGAAAACGTGACAAAATTCAACGAAGATTGCATTTTATTGGTCGTCTCAAATCCCGTCGACGTGATGACCTACGTAGCACAAAAGATCTCTGGATTCCCGAAAGGCAAAGTCTTTGGTCTTGGCACCGCCCTCGATACCATCAGATTGAGGTCCCTCCTCTCAGAAGAGTATGGCGTCGACGCTGGCGATGTAGATGCATTTGTCATCGGGGAACATGGCGATGCCATGGTCCCGGTTTTTAGCAGGCTAGATCCGGGAAAATTTGATAGAGAGAAATTGGAAGGGATATTCAGGAACGTGGTGGTGGGAGGAGGAGAAGTCATCAGAATGAAAGGGGGCACGTGGTTCGCCCCAGCCGTTGCTATAGCCGATATTGTCGAGAGCATAGTGGAGGATCAAAAGCGCGTCATACCTGTATCTACTTATATCGAAGATCTAGATGTATATACAGGAATTCCATCTGTTGTTAGTAAGAACGGAGTAAAGGCGGCCAAGGTTTCTATCGACTCTGATGAAGAAGCCATGTTCTTGAAGTCCGTAGAGGTATTAAAGAAGGAATTGGCAAAATTGGACTTATGAATTAAGGTGATGTAATGATCAGGGGAAAGGTTAAACGGGATAGAGAGGGCAGGGGATTCAGCATTGGGGAACTCAATGAAGCGGGCTTGCCCACCATTAAAGCAAAGAAAATGGGCTTTGCGGTTGACAAGAGGAGGAGAACCGTCTATCCCAAAAATGTCGAACTCTTGAGGAGGAAGAGCAAAGAGATAGAGGAGGAGATGGAGAAAAAAGCAAGAGCCAGAAAGATAACCAAACGCAAAGAGGTAGCGAAAAAGAGGAGGAAACCAAAAAAGGCGGAGAAAGTGAAAAAGGCACTTAGAAAGAAGGTGGCCAAAAAGAAAGCGGCGAAAGAGAAAGAAAAGATCATCCCTCTAACAGATATCAAAGGTTTGGGGCCAAAAAGAGCTAAGAAGTTGCACGAGACTGGAGTAAAATCGGCGAATGATTTGATAAAGGCTGATCTGGCCAAGGTTGCCGAAGAGACCGGAATTTCGACAAAAATTCTGGAGAGATACGTTTCTGAGGCAAAGAAGCTCAAGTAGATGATGCCATGGATGTAGTAAGGTCATTCAAGGATTCATTTCATATCTACAAAGATAATCTGATATTTCTGTTGCCACACCTGGTCAAATATGTCATTGATATAGGATTACTCCTCGTATTTGGATTCTTGGCTTTGCTCGTGATAGGTCTGGGCATCTCTCGAATAGCATTCGCATCTCTCTACGATCCAAAGGCCTTGATAAGCCATCTCGGCGCATCTGGATTTTTTGTTATCTTCATTTTGCTCTTGGGATTTTTACTTTTGGTGCTGGTAACGACGTTTTTAAACGCCTCTGCCCGAGTGGCAATAATCGGGATGGCGGAGGAAGGTATTGATATGAGAAAAACGGACCTTATGAGGGGATGGAGTAGTGTCAAAAAGCATGCCTTGAAAGTATTTGGATTTATGATATTGTTGTTCTTCTTACTGATAATCGCGATCTTACCCGGTTTTCTTCCTCTGATTTTGGTGGCTATAGCAGGAGCGAGCAGATTCTTGATGATCGCTTCGGTGATACTGGGCCTCCTCTCGGCTATGATCCTCTTTCTACTGATCTTCGTCGTTACTTTGTTCACACCCCAATGTATAGTCCTAGAAGATACGGGCATATATGGGGGGATCAAGGGGAGTTATGCTTTCGTCAGAAAGAATATCCTAGAGGTCTTGGTATATGGGGTAGTGGTGATGATCATACTCATCGTCGTTGGGATCGTTACGGTAGGAATATTCGTGCCACTGAACTTCATCGTTGGTGGTAGTGTTATGGGGAAATTTATCGTAGAGTCTTCCAGAAATCTGTTCTCCCTTCTAGTAGGACTGATCCTCGCGCCATATTTTGAGATCGTGAAGACCCATATGGTCGTCAGCTGGAGGGAGGAGGTGATAGGATGAAGATCAAAGGCCCAGGTTACTATAAACTCCTACCGAGGTCGGTAGTAGTGGTGTCGACCATCTCCGAAAACGGAATCTCGAATGCAGCGCCTTTTAGCTTCAACTCCCCCATAAGCATAAATCCCCCCATCTTCGGCATCTCTTGCCAGCCGACTCACGATACGTGGCGGAATATAAGAGAAAATGGCGAGTTCGTTGTGAACATAGTAGGCCAAGATTTTGGACCTCTGATGCATATATTGGAGCAGGACTTCCCCTATGGGGTCAGCGAGATCAAAGAGGCCGGTTTGACCGAGGAGGAATCAAAGAAGGTAAAGCCGCCTAGAATCAAAGAGGCCTACGCTTGGTTCGAATGCAAAATGGAAAGTTCCCTTGAAGTTGGGGACCATATCTTGATAGCCGGGAGGGTCTTGGAAGCGGAGATCAGAGATGAGTTCTTCGACAAGGTCGTGAACGTTGAGAAGGCAGAGCCCTTGGGCCATATCAGTGGCCCATTCTTTGTTGCGGGGATGGAGATGAGGAGGTTCAAAAGGGCATAGTACTTTGCGCGAATAAAGGAGCAATTATAGTCGATCGATACGCATCTATTCCTCTTTTTCTTTGAGCAACTCTTCCACGATAGGTCTCTCGAACGTTCCAATCATCAATTCCTTTTTTTCTCCTTTCAAGGTCACCAATCTATCGT
This sequence comes from Hydrothermarchaeales archaeon (SeqCode), assembly GCA_046761145.1. Classification (GTDB taxonomy): domain Archaea; phylum Hydrothermarchaeota; class Hydrothermarchaeia; order Hydrothermarchaeales; family SZUA-236; genus JBHIFP01. Next base: position 29,556 of record JBHIFP010000001.1, on the reverse strand, counting down.
CTATCGTCTGAAGGATATTGGCGAACAATCCCTCAAAGGCCCCCCTAGTCTTTTCATCATGAGCATCGCGATTCAAAAAGGCGATCAAGGTGCGGCCTTCGCTAGCGACGTCAGCCGTTAGGTTGGAGATAAATCTATACGCACTCTCATCCCCGCCATATAAGATGATCTCTGATAAGGGCGTGAAGAGCAGCACGCCTTGGGGCGGTATCTTTTCAGTTACTTCTACGAAGTACTCTAAATTGTTTATGAGAATGTTCAGCGTCTTCGTCGTTTTGTCTTCTGTCAATGCCCCAGCTACTTGTGTACTTACATCAGCCCCGGTAGAAACATTGACGAGTTTTGTCATGTCCTGTTGGATGAATTCTTTGAGCTTTGCATGATATACATCCGTCTTTGGATGGGTCGAGACGAGAACTACATTCTTGCCCACACTTAAATAACTCAAGACCATCGATATCGCCACATCCTCGTACTTGGAAGTGGGGCTATATTCTATTAAAGCAGAACGGCCGATACTATCGTGTAGCGGGGCGAACTCCTCCTTTACTTTCAATTCCGGTTTTGTAAAGACGAACTTCACCAACAGCCCCGGTTCCTTGAGGGCATAGGCCATTAAAGAGAGGGGTACTATAGCGATGACGTACCCAACTACTTCAACAGCTTCGATTTTAAGATAATATATAATCAGATGGGATGAATTTATCAGAATCATAAGAAATAGGTAAGAATAAACGATCAACTTTAGGCGCTCCAAATACTTGGTGCTGAGGCCTTCTTTTTTCAACTTATCGACGTACTGGAGTATGTAGATTGGGGGGAAGAGGGTCGCCAACATCAAGATAACGGCCATGTAACCCAAATACCACGATTTGTAGGTGGGACTAAGTTGTGTAACGCTGACATATGGATCGCCGAAGAAGGTAAAAAGAATACCGAGACCCATTACAAGAGCGTAAACGATATGTAGATACGGAGGATTGGCAAGATCCTCTTTTATCAACTCCTTGAGCGTCGTTGCGCGAGGATATACTATAACCGGGACTATGCCCCCAAAAGCGGTTGCGGCTAAAATCAATCCAAACGCCTCAAGTGACCACGTGAATTTTAGAACCCCCTCAAAGAGATGTCGAACGATATGGGACGAAAAAAATACAGCCATCGCCGAGTAAAATAGATAAAACTGCTTTTTTAGGAATGGATATTCTCTCACCTTTTGCTTATAAACAAAGATGAGTAAGGCTATACATATACCTATATTCAGTATCCATGCAAGCATCTCAATAAGCTCCCAGTCCATATTGAGTCCTCGCCTATCCTTCTTACTTACAAAATAAGATCTCGTAGGATAAATATCTTCTCAATATGTAAAGCCCATCTTTCCAGGATTCATTATGTTGTTCTTATCGAAGGCCTTTTTGATACCCGCCATGATCTCAAATGCGCCGCCGTGCTCTCCCCCCATATATTTGGCCCTCAAAAGTCCGATGCCGTGCTCGCTCGTAATCGTGCCCTCGATGCTCAACACATACTCATAGACGGAGTCGGCGGCTTTCGTCACCTCTTCGGCTTTGGCGCCTTCCACAAATACGCGCATGTGTAGATTTCCATCTCCGCCATGACCGTAGATCGCCACTTTAAAGCCGTGCTCGCCATATATCTCTTTTATCTTTTTGATAGCCTCCAAAACCTTAGCAACTGGCACTCCAATATCTTCGGTGATGGGGATGGGCACGGTATCTTTGTATCCTATAAGGGAGGGGACTAACTTTTTTCTGTAGTCCCAGATGTCGTCTATAGCGAGGATATTTCCGTCCAGGAGCTCCTTTGTTCTTTTTATGTTGTTCTTTACACCCTCATGGGTCCCGTCGAATTCTATGATAACTACTATCCTACTCCCCTTAAAGTCCAGATTGTAACGATTTGTCAACGCCTCGATACAGATATCATCCATAATCTCAAATGCTGAAGGACGAAGCTTCAACAATTTTGGGCCGACATCTTCCAGTCCTTTGAGATCTTTGAGGCCAAAAACGAGAGTTTCGGTGTATTCGGGCATGGGCAAGATCTTCAATGTGATCTCGGTAAAGATACCCAACGTGCCTTCTGAGCCGACGAGGAGGCTCGTTATATCATAGCCGGAAGCCGACTTTAAAGCCCTACTACCGGTTTCGATAACGCTACCATCGGCCATTACGACTTCTAAGGCCAAGACGTAATCCTTTGTCGTACCATACTTTACAGCGTGGAGCCCACTTGAATTGTTGGCGACCATCCCCCCTATTGTACAGACCCTCGAGCTCGCTGGGTCAGGCGGGAAGAAGAAGCCTTCCTTCTTCAATTGCAAATTTAAATCGTCTAGAACGACGCCGGGCTGTACGATGACGTACATGTCATCGACATCGACTTCTATGATCCTATCCATTTTGGTCAGGTCCAAAATAATGGCCTTACCGACAACCTCTCCACAAGGATTTGTGCCTGCTCCTCTGGGAATGATCGGAACCTTGTGCTCGTTTGCGAAATTGACGATCTCTACGATCTCTCTTCTACTTCCGGGGGTAACGACGCATAAAGGCCTTTCTTTGAAGATCGAAGAGTCTCGGGAGTAGGCTATCAACTCCGCCTTGTCATCAGAGAAGTTTTCGTCTCCTACTATCCCCTTCAGTCTCTCTAGCATGGCAAAGGTTTTAATTGCAAGCCTTAAATTAATCTTTGGGTAGAAGCACAGGTGTGGCAATGAAGATTGAGATCATAAGGAGCCCTCGAAGGAAGAAGACGATAAGCGCAAAGCTCTTCGGCGAGGAGCTCAGAGTATACCTCCCGGCTGGACTCACAAAGGCAGAAGAGGAGGAGTGGATCGACAAGGTGATCAAGAGCATGGAGAGACGGAAATTGAGGCGCGAGCTCAACGCCGACGAGGGCCTTAAAGAGAGAGCACAGGAGTTGAACCACAGGTACTTCGGCGGAAAGCTAAAGATAAGCTCCGTGGAGTACGTCACCAACCAGAATAGGCGCCATGGCAGTTGCGACCACAAGAAGGGCACCATCCGCATATCATATCGGTTGGCAGAGATGCCGCCTTGGGTCAGGGACTATGTGATAGTCCACGAGTTGGCCCACCTCATCTATCCCAATCATTCGAAGGCCTTCTGGAAGGCCGTCAACCAGTATAAATACGCCGAGCGCGCCAGGGGTTTCCTCATAGCAAAGGATATGGAGAAGGACAAACTTGCCAGAGGTTGAAGATGAGGGATTTCCCCACTACGGGGAGCCCCATTCAATCGAAGGAGGGGAATAAGCACGATGTGCTTCACCAACATCGAATACCTTCTGGCCGACTGGTGTATTTAAAATATGAGGAGATCAATGAAGAGTCTTGGTGTGATGACCGCAAGGCGAAGAATGCCCTGACAGAGCAGTTATCACCGCTTGTAAATCTTATCGTGGTGGTCATAATCCTCTATGATTACTAAGTTATTGGCATCGTCAACGGAAAACACCAGTACATAGCTTTTGCCTATATGCACACGTTTCAAATGTTGGAGCGGACTCTTCAGGTTTTTGTAACGATGCGGATCCCGTCTTATTTCTTCGATTTTATCATAGATGATTTCCAGCTGTTTAGGGTTCTTTTTGGCGAGTTTAAAGAAGGTCTTTTCCACTGTTTTTCTCAGGGCGTAGTTATACACTCTCTTCCAACTCAAAATGCTTCCTGAAATCCTTCACCTGCACAATTGGTTCCTTCTCTCTCTTTCTCATCTTTTCTATGAACTCAGGTCTGAGCTCGGGCTCTAAAAACTCACTCTCGTACTTTTGTATTATCCATTTGATCGCTTCGGATTTATTCCTAAAACCAAACTTGGCCTTTATGATGTTCAGAACCCTATTTTCATACTCAGTCAGGTTTATCATAGCCTTCACCATTGTGATCACCTATTATGTTTTGTTACATGTTATAACTTCCTGTTACTTAAAACCTTCGATGCTTAATGTGCAAATTGCGTATAACGTTCCCAGCATATACGACGTTCCGAAAAGCGGGGGGTGGAATTTCCCTTAACTTGGGATGTGATGCTCGATTTCTAGATAATTACGGCAAATGTCCATTGAGGAGTATGTAGATTTATATTGGCAAAAGCCAATACGATCCTGTGGTAAGATGGAGATCGGCATAGCCTTTATCAGGGGCATAAATTTTTACTCAATAAGAAGGATAAGAAAGGAAGAGATATTCGAAATTCTAAAGGATGCAGAATCCAAAAATCTAAAGATTCTCGGTGGCTACAAATCGGATAATGTTATATTTGCGAAGGAAGGTATACATTATGCCGCAGTTGGGAAGATCTTTGAAGATCTGTTGGAGAAGCATTTTGGGAGTAAGGTATTTGTAACAACGAGGTCATTAAGGAGCGTAAAAGGCATTTTGAATAAGGTCAAGGAGTCGGAAGGATGAAGGTCAGCGTTATAGGTGCCTCTGGTTACACAGGTGGAGAACTTCTGAGGATTTTGGCAAGGCACCCTGACTGTGAAGTGGCTTGTGCAACTTCTAGGAAGTATGATGGCATTGAAATATCAAAAATACATCCAAATCTGAAAGATATCCTAGATCTGAAGTTCGAAGCCCTCAGCCCAGAAGATGTTGCTTCCGAGTCTGACTTTGTCTTCACAGCGACCCCCCATGGCACCTCGATGGATATCGTTCCCAAAGTTTTGGAGAATGGGGTAAAGGTCGTAGACTTGAGTGGGGACTTCAGGTTCTATGATGTAGCAACTTACGAGAGATATTATGGGCGTGAACACGAACATCCCGAGATAAAGGCGGTGTATGGCCTTCCCGAATTGCGTAGAGTAGAGATCAAAGACGCAAATTTGGTCGCAAATCCTGGATGCTACCCAACGGGTGCCACTTTGGGTCTCGCACCCCTCGTGAAAGAGGGGGCAATCGAAGTGGACAAGATCGTCGTCGATGCAAAGAGTGGGATATCTGGGGCTGGAGCCTCGCCGAGTTTGAAGACCCATTTCTCTATTGCGGACGAGAGCGTCTTGGCTTATAGCGTAGTTGCCCACAGGCATATGCCGGAGATCGAGCAAGAGTTGAGACGTTTAGATGAAAAGGTAAAAGTGGCCTTCGTGCCCCATATAGTCCCTCTGATAAGGGGGTTGTCCACAACTATGCACTGCTATCTCGAATCTGAGCTCTCTAGCGATGAGATCAAGAATATATACGACGAGTTTTACAGGGGAGAGCCCTTCGTGCGCATCCTTGGAGTTGGTGAGGTACCGAGGATGAGCGCCGTCAGGGGTTCGAATTACATAGACATAGGGGGCTTTGAAGTCGATGCAGAGCGAAATAGGGCAGTCGTGATCTCAGCTATCGACAACTTGGTAAAAGGCGCTTCGGGACAAGCGATACAGAATATGAACATAATGATGGGCTTCGAAGAAACGGCGGGTTTAGGAGAGGTGGGAATACATCCATGAGTCTACTGATGGGTGACAAAAGATGAGGAAAGTCGAGGATATCATGGTAAGAGATGTGGTCTCTTTCAAGCCTTCGGATCCTATCCATTACGTTGCTTGGTCATTGAGACAGAGGAGGATAAGTGGGGCACCGGTCGTGGAGGAAAAGAAGGTCGTCGGTATAGTGAGCGAGCGGGACATCATGAAGCTCATTGAAGAGCACGATATCAACCTCAACTTGATTTTGCCCAGCCCCTTTGATGTCGTCGAACTCCCTTTGAGGATGAAGCACGAGATAGACGAGATAATGGAGGTGATCAAGAAGACAGCGGCAACGGCGGTAGAGGAGATAATGACGAAAAGAGTTATAACCATCTCCCCAGATGCTACAGTCGCCGAGGCCACAAAGATCATGGGGATCGAAATGATCAACAGGCTTCCAGTTGTAGATAAAGAGGGGAAATTGGTAGGTATAGTGACGAGAGGGGATGTGATAGGGACCTTGGTTTGATCAAAGGGAGAAGCGATCTCACCAAGCCTTGATGAGGTTACACTCGGTATCCAGTTCTACGAAGTGGTGGGCCTTTCTTTCGCGGAAAGCGCTGCACTGATTCTCTGGCATATTGTCCACATCCTGACGAGGATCGTGTGCGACATCGCAGACCCAATCTTCTATGATCTCGTTGGATAAACAAGGCCCTTTGGTAAAGTCTTCCCCGGCGATTAATCTCGCATTGCATTCTTGTTTACAGGCAGAGATCGCTCGATCTTTTGCCGACTCCTGAGGGGCGGTTACTTTCCTCTCCCCCTCAATACAACCGCTGATCAGGAGGATCCCGATCACCAAAATGTCAAGGAAAATCCTCTTTCTCATTTTCCCCATTATCTATATTTCAAAGAGGTATTTATTTTTTGGTATTGACGGCCCGATTCGGGTAATACTATAAAGTTCTGTCTTCATCTTACCTTCTTTTCCAAGTTCCTCCAGACAAAGATCAAAACCAAGGCAAATATCGCTCCAAATAAGAACCATAGATGAAGGTTGGGTTCGAGCATTGTCGGTGCCTTTGGAACAGCCTCTAGAGCTTTGGTAGGCAGGCCTTCTCTTGCCATTTCCATCGGTGCAGATACCAATAGCTCTCCCTCAGTTATTCCTAAGTACCTATAATATAGCCTTTGAAATAGATAACCAGAGCCCACAGCTACCAGTAGGAAATAAATGCCAAACAAGGCCTTGCGTAGGATGTTCTTTGCCTCTTCTCTACCCATATTCTCGGGGGCAATTACGATAAATTTTCGAGTTGGAGCATATACCTTGACCTCCCTCCCCTTTCTGCTGTACTTGGCCTCTTCTACCTTTATTAAACCGGCATCTAGAAGATTCTCAATATTATAATGCAGAGTGGTCAAGGGGAGGTTCAGCTTTTCCGAAATCTGTTTGGTTGAGAGGGGCTCGTCACACAGCGCCTCTAAGATCTTCCTCGAGGTCTCGTTGGCCAGAACTTGAGATATCTTCCTCGATGTATCATCGTTCAATGGCAATATCAATAGTTTCTCTTCGCTCGTAGCTATCCTGCTAGCCCCCTTTTCCAGCACTCCATAATCTCCTCGCCAAGAGAACGAAACCGATCAAAATTGCTATTGGAAGCAAATATCCGACAAGTATTACCAGAGCAGTTATCACCGAGAAGAACGCTTGAATGGCTTTCCTTAGGGTGCCCCTTATGCCCCATGTATAAGTGACTGGTTCAGGTTCTCTCAGTTGGACCGAGATGGTAGAGAACTCTATACGATTGTCGAGGTATTTTTTCCTTCCGGTTAAGCTCTCAATCTCCCCTCTAACCCTGGCCAACTCTTTCTCGACCTTCAATAGATCTTCAACGCTCTCAGCTTTATCCAGTAGCGCCAAGAGCCTCTCTTCTTGTTTCTTCAGATTATTGAGCCTGGCCTCGAGGTCTATATACTCCTCGGTCACATCCCTGCCAGAAGTTCCCTCCGACTTCACCTCACCCAATTCAGTTATTTCCTCAACAGCAGCGTCGTGCTTCTCTTTTGGCACCCTGATGGTGATACTGCCAGTCTTAAATTTGTTCTCTGCATTTATGGACGAGTAAGATACATAGCCATCAAACTTGTGCGCAACGTCCGTTATCCGATCTACCGCAACCTTGACATCTTTTACTTCCAATCTTAGATTTGTGGTCACGATGGTCTTTCTCTCCGTGATCAGCCCCTCTCCCGCGGGTTCTGGTCTTGGCGCTTCCATCATCTTTTCAAACCTCTCTCCGGCGAGGGGGACAACGTCTACCCCGGCAGGACGCGTCGTAATCCTCTCGATACACCCCACTGAAAGGACCAATAGGAGTATTAGCAAAAGTGTAACTCTCTTCATTCTGTTCACCTCTGCCTTATTTTTCTATTTTTGAGTATTTAAGCCTTACTTTAGCTTCGAATTGATTTGAAGTTATTAATATTTAATTTAAAAAGTATTTTGAATACATTTATAAATAATATTATTTATTAGAAAATTTTTATATATTTAAGTTTATAATAATAGTTTATTTAAGAAAATCAGTTATAAATAGGGAAGATTTGTCCATTGCAGTAATGGCCTTATTACTCCGACAGGGCAGATATAGTCGACTTCTGTACGAACCAAGACTTCTCTAACTCCGAGAGGTACTCCTTGACATTCCTCAGGTTCGGGATCTTCTTCAAGTTCCAGAAATGCTCTGTCAATCTCAACTGATCTTCCCTTTCAAAATAATCCCGTCCGTACTCGGGCATATTGCGTTCGATGCTCTTCAAGATCGAACCCAAGTAGTTGAAGAGCTCCTCCTTGCAGATCTCTTGCAATGCTTTGAGCGGCCTCGATAGATCCCTCTTCCTGACTTTCTCGCTTATGTTGTTTAGGGGGATTCTGTTCCAGACTTCAAAGTCGGGATATGTCTCTCCTATACCCGCATAAAGCTCTTCCAGATCCCTCTTTCTTCTCCTCATCAAAGCCGATTTTGATGAAGAGATGGTGCATCTATAATGGGGTCTGCCTTTCTTCTTCCGCACCGTCACTTTGCCGATTCCCAAGTTCTCCAATAACTTGGAGGTATTGGATAGAAATTCCTCCGATCTAGAAGTCAATTCTCGATCCTCTCTGTGGTAGCTACCCAACTCAAGTATACCTTCCAAGAGGGCAACTTCATAATTCACCCTTTCGGGGTCTTTTAGGGCCTTTATTTTATCGATTATCCTTCGGGGTACCTTAGCTCCATATTTGTCAAAATGCCCGATACTGTAGTGTTTCTTCATTATCTCCACCAAAGGCAAAGGCACCCTACCACCCTTAGCCTTGAAGGTTCCAAAAACCCTGTATAGGCTTTCAAAAAATTCACCCCTGTTCTTGTGATTGTAGGCCCTTCCATCGTTCGAACCTTTTGCCCATAATTGGATGGCGATCTTGTCTAGCTTTACATCGACTTCGATTGGGATCTTATAAATTCCATCATAGAAGGGCACCACTTTTATGCCCGGGGGGAGGGTATAACTCTCTATAACGGCCTCCCCGTTCAATCTATGGCCTTTCCCCGCCAACCCAGCTATGGCTATAAGTGCCCATTTTGGGATGTTACTTCTCCCTCCTCTCCACATCTTTATGGCATGGGCAAGGCTGAAGATATCTCTATATGTCGTTGCATACTTGGGGTTTTGTAAGTCGACGCCCTCCTTAGCGCATGCATCCCTGTACTTTGGCCAGAGATACAGAGCGAGAATGACCTCATCTTTGGAGACACTGTTCTTCCTCCTAAGCTTGGGCGCGAGGCTCCTATTTCCCTTCAGCTCTGAAAATCTTACCTGGAGCGGATTCTTCAATCCGTATCTTCGATCTTCCCTCTCGATAATACCCCTCTTCTTCATATCCGAGATCTTGTGATAAAAGGTGCCCTCGGCCAGTCCGGTCTCCTGGATCAACTCGACGCTGGATCGGGGCCCTCCCTCCAGAACCTCTATGATCTTGCCCTCCATTTCACCAAAAATAAACTCGTATATGGGTTGACCAGAGCCTTCAGAAACATCGATCAACTCAGCTTTGTCTACATAGAGGGTGCCTACCCTCTCCATGGCCTCCACGAATATCTCTTCCCTAAAATCATTCGTGACCTCGAGCCTCATGAATTCCGGGAAGTCCCACAGGTAGATTTTCTCTACCATCTTGATCCACTTCTTTTGATAATTTATAAAGTTAACAACAATAAATGATAAAAATTAGATTGATTTAATTTATAATTTAAAATAAATGAATTCTATTTTATAATAATATTTTATAATGGGATTCGAACATGAGTTTGTTAAGGTGGTGGATGAAGTTGGCCAAGGCACTGAAACTTCTTCAACCGAGTTGCAAAGTCTCGATATTTACGGCAAAAGAGACAGTAGCTATATGTAGCTCTATGTTCAAATGCTCAGAGGATGGAGCACGCCATTGTAGCCAAGGGATTTGAAAACGCACAATTATCTTTATTATCTCGAACGCTATTTTTAATCAAAACTCCATATGCCGAGGTGACAGAGCGGTTTATGTAATCGGCTGCAGACCGATTTAGAGGGGTTCGACTCCCCTCCTCGGCTTCTGGTCGAGAATTGAGGTATGATTATGTTGAGACTGTACAATACCCTGACGAGAAGAAAAGAGGAATTCATCCCAATAGAGAAAGGGAGGGTCAAGATGTACACCTGCGGCCCTACCGTCTACGATTATGCTCATATAGGGAATTTCAGGGCCTATGTATTCGAGGATATCCTGAGGAGGTACCTAAAGTACAAGGGCTTCCAAGTGACACAGGTTATGAACTTGACAGATGTCGATGACAAGACGATCCGAGGTTCTCGAAGGGAGGGCATCCCGTTAAGGGAGTTTACAGAGCGCTATTCGAAGGCCTTCTTCGAGGACATAGAGGCGCTGAATATGGAACCAGTGGAGGTGTACCCCAAAGCGACTGAGCACATAGGAGAGATGATCTCCTTGGTAAAGAGGTTGGTCGAGAAGGAGGCGGCTTACAAGGGGGAAGACGGCTCCTATTATTACGACATCTCCAAGTTTGAGAGATATGGCAAGTTAGCCCATATAAAAGTGGAGTGGCTCAAAGCGGGAACTAGAGTAAAGGCCGATGAGTACGCGAAAGAAGAACTACAGGACTTCGCCCTATGGAAGGCCTATAGCAAAGAGGATGGAGACGTATTCTGGGAGACCGAGCTCGGGAGGGGTAGACCCGGTTGGCACATAGAGTGTTCGGCCATGAGCATGAAATATCTCGGCGATACCTTCGACATCCATGCAGGGGGCGTCGATTTGATCTTTCCCCACCACGAGAACGAGATAGCTCAATCAGAAGGGGCTACCGGCAAGAAGTTCGTGAATTACTGGATTCACAACGAGCACTTGATGGTAGAGGGTAAGAAAATGTCCAAGTCCTTGGGAAATTTCTACACCCTGAGGGATTTATTAAAAGAAGGTCATGATCCACGAGCTATCAGATATCTCCTTTTATCGGCCCACTACAGGAAGAAATTGAATTTCACTATCAAGGGATTAGAAGCCGCTGCGGGTACCGTCCATAGGTTAATCGACTTTCTAGACAAAATTCAAGAAACAAAGACCGAGGCCAAGTGGAACGGAAGGTTACATAAAAGAGTTTTGGAGACAAAAAGGAGATTTGAAGATGCCATGGACGATGACCTAGATATATCTTCGGCCTTAGCAGCCATCTTCGATCTCGTTCGAGAAACTAACAAAGCTATCGAGGAGGATGAAGCATCGGAGAAGAATCTCAGCGAAGTTTATGATTTGATGATGGACTTCGACGGAGTCCTCGGCGTTTTAAAGCATGAAAGAGAGGAGTTGGAACCCGAAATCGAGCAATTGATCGAGAAGAGGGAGGAAGCCAGGAAGAGAAAAGATTGGGACACCGCTGATAAGATTAGAGAGCAAGTCCTCAAAGAAGGGATAATTCTCGAGGATACCCCAAGGGGGGTGCGTTGGAGGAGGAGATGACATGTCTCAAAAGTCACAAAAAGCGGCTCTTGGAATCACCATTTTTGTTATAGTATTTGTATGCGGAGGGATCCTGTTGAGCGCATTATTGAAGAGCGTGAAATTGGGGTTCTTACTGACTTTCCTTACGGCAGTTCTTCTTGGGGGCTACTACATGAGGGAGGGGTAAAATTGGATGATCTTAAAGAGTTTTTGGGCATTATCTTGGTAATAACCGGGGTCTTCTTTTATTTCGCCGCAACCGATTATTTTGGAGGAGAAGTCCAATTAAGAAATGAGGTTACGGCCTTCGATTATCGGTTCTCCAAGATCGACCCCATAGTACACAAGATCTTCGTGGACATCGAAGGAGAAAGAGAAGTTAAAGCAATCCTCACCGGAAAAGATACGCCGGAGGGCACCCTAGTATTTGAATATAATGGAAGAGACATCCATACGGTCAAAGAGGCCTATAGGGGCGAGGTGTGGTCTCTGAAGATCTCCAATCCCAATTCTGGCTCTACAAGGATCGAATACAAAGCCCGGATAACTTGCTACTCCTACGTCTACGTAGGTATCTTCCTTTTCATCGTAGGTGCAATCCTATATCTCAAAGAGACACTTCCGTTGAGAAGGAGCAGATGAACGAGAAATTCACCAAAAACTCCCCTTATACTGTCCGGTAATGGGGCACCCCAAGCAGCGGTCTACCTTAAAATAAGAGCAATCTTTACACTCGACTTCATAACCACAAGGCTGTTTGTCCCGCTTCTCCAATTTCATCTTGACTGGGAAGATGAGATCAGCGGTCGAAGATATGACCACATCGAAGTCGACGTTGTCTATCTTTGGATTTGATCTGAGATGAGTATTGACTATGGCCTCTATGGAAGCCAGGTCCTCGCCCATCAGAAATAAGCAGAGGTTGTTCTTTCCTGACATGGCCAATCCATTGAGGAAGTAAGGACACTCCTTGAAGAAGTTCAACACTTCGGCAGTGTCTTTCGCCGTTACCTCTACCTTTGCTAGGTAGAGACCGATCTTCCTGAAGTTTATCCCTGCAAGGAGGGAAATGGCCCCTTTTTCCCTCAGTTTATGGAGCCTTATGCCGACAGAGGGCTGCGAAATGCCCAGCTGCTCCGCAATCTCCCTCTGAGACGTCCTCGGATCATCTTCGAGCAGAGATATTATCTCCCTGTCCCTGTCATCGAGGCCTAGTTTTTCCATGATAATCGATCTTCTTTGATTTTATTTGTACAATATAAAATCCAATTCATAACTTTAATAAATTAAATTGAATATCGCATTATTTTTTATAGATTTAAAATAAAGCATTTATAAATTAAAATTTTTCCCATCTCCGCCTCTTTACCTTTCACCGCCTTATGAGAAAAAGATTAATATCTCCTCCAATAATTATCTTTCGGTGGTTTCGTGGAGATCATAGATAAGGGTATTTGTGTCCAAGGTTTCAAAGCCGGAGGTGCAAAAGAGGAAGAATATGGTCTTGCTATGCTATTGAGCGAGGTAGAGGCGGACTGCGCGATAATGATCACGAGCAACAAAATTAAAGCATCTCCGTTGATCGTCACACGTGAGCACGTGAAGAATGGCAAGGCCTGGGGCATAGTTGCGAACTCCGGGAATGCCAACGCATATACAGGTGGGGAAGGTCTCCAAGATGCAAGGAAGATGTGTGAAATGGCCTCGAGGAGATTTGGTTTGAGAGCCGAGGATTTCATCGCCGCTTCGACAGGTGTTATTGGACGGAGATTGAATCTAAAGATCATAGAGAAGATGATCGATGAAGTCTCAGAGAAGCTAGAATCTTCCAAGAAGGCTTCATTGACGGCTGCAAGGGGGATCATGACCACGGATACCTTCCCAAAAACTGTCTCGGTAAGAACAAAATTGAAGTCGGGCCACGAGGTCGAGATCGGGGGTATAGCAAAGGGTTCTGGGATGATCACCCCCGACTTAACCCATGCCACTATGTTGTGTTTTCTGACCACAGATGCATATGTACCAAAGGGAAAAATCAATAAAATTTTGGAAGAGGCCATAGAGAGGAGCTTCAACATGGTCGTCGTCGATGGCGATACGAGCACGAATGACATGGTCGCGCTCCTTGCAAATGGGCTTGCTGAAAACGAAGATGTAGATGAGAATTTTCTAGAGGCGTTGAACTTTGTAACTTTAGAATTGGCGAAGATGATGGCCAAAGATGGCGAGGGCGCAACGAAGTACTTCGAAGTAGACGTCAAAGGTGCTTTAACTAGAGGGGATGCAAGAAGGGTAGCCAAAGCAGTCACGGGGTCGAACTTGGTCAAGACCGCGTTGTTCGGAAAGGATCCCAACTGGGGGAGGATCGTCGCGGCCATCGGTTATTCTGAAGCGGAGATCGAACCCGATAAAATCTCCCTATTCCTGAATGGAGGGGGTAAAGAAGTTTGCTTAGTAAATAGAGGGAGAGTCTTGGCATTCCAAGGGACAGAAGAGTTGGGAATGGCGAAGGAGATCTTAGAGGCCGATGAGCTGGAGATCATCATCGACTTAGGCATAGGAAATGAAGAGGCAACCGCATTCGGGTGCGATTTGACGTTGGATTATGTAAGAATGAATGCTCAGTACACGACCTGATCTCAAATGTTTTTCTTATTTTCCAGAGAAATCGGGAAGCGCCTATAACTGTTATTTCCAGAACTGCCACCACTTCTTTTCAGGGGCTTCGCGCATCTCCTCTTTCTCGCCCTTTAGATATTTCTCCGGATCCTCCTCAAAGGCCGTTTTGCATCCCGGGGCGCAGAAGTAATATGTCTCCCCTTCGTATTCCGCTTTGTGCTCTGCTGTCGCTTCATCGACCCCCATATTGCAGACTGGATCTGTTGCCACAAATTTCACCTCCTTGCAATATGCTCGACGAAATCTTATTTAATGGTTTTCAAAAAACAACATAAAACTTATGAGTAGACAGAACCATGGGTAACTCATGTCAAATGGGATGAGAGTGACCTCCCTCTTGCTTGGGATAAACATCCTTTCATATGGGGTTTTGGCTTATCTCAGCTCCAGTTGGCTACAGATCGACGATTACTGGATGCTGAAGTTTGGGTTGGATACTGGGGCCTTTTTAGCTGGTGCGTATTGGCAGATCATTACGAACATGTTCGCACACTTTAACTTCCCGCACTTGGGCTATAATATGATCTTCTTGGCAATCTTTGGCGCCAAAGGTGAAGAGATATATGGTGGGAAGCAGCTCGTCGTGCTATACCTCACATGCGGTCTGTTTGCTTCGCTGGCATCTTTCTTTTATCCCCTTGGTACGGTATCTGCCGGAGCATCGGGTGCGATCTTTGGTATCCTCGGTGCTTGCTTGATCGCACAGAGGAACATATATTCCAGTGGGGTCTGGACGTCTCTTTTTTACGGTTTCATTTTCTTCATTTTGGCGGCCACCACCGGCTTTCTCGCGCATCTCGTGGGATTGATATTTGGTTTTTTGTTGGGTTATTGGATCACGCGGAATTGGTACCCCGAAGAAGAGCCCGAAATAAACGATTTTGAAGAGACCTAAACTTCATCGATTGCCAAATTTTAATGACTTATGGAGGGCTTAAAAACCGGTGAATATTCATCAAATGGAACCGATATTTTGCGGAACAAAAGGTATAAAAGACAGCGAAAAGACATCTCCTTTAAGAAGCTAGAGGTAAGAAGATGAACAGAGCCGAAATTTTGGCGGAGGCCTTGCCATATATCGAAGAGTTCCATGGCTCTTACGTCGTGATAAAGTACGGGGGCCATGCGATGCTCGACGAAGAGGCGAAGGACTGGACGGTAAAGGATACCATTCTTTTGAGGTATATAGGTATGAAGCCCGTCGTCGTCCATGGTGGTGGACCCGAGATATCTGAAGCTATGGAGAAGATGGGCAAGAAGCCCGAGTTTGTGGAAGGGCTGAGGGTGACCGATGAAGAGACGTTGGATATAGTGAAGATGGTGCTGGTGGGGAAGATCAACACAGATATAGTTTCTAGGCTGAACAAGTTTAATGCAAAGGGCATCGGTTTATCGGGCAAGGACGGGAAGCTGATCTTGGCCAAGAAGAAGTTGCACAAGATATCGGGGGGAGGGGTCGAGAGGGAAGTAGACCTCGGCTTGGTAGGCGAAACGGTAAAGGTCAATCCGGAGATCATCGATATCCTGACGAGTCAGGATTTCATTCCGGTTATCTCTCCCATCGGTATTACAGAAGAAGGGACCAGCTTAAATCTGAATTCGGATACGGTTGCCGGAGATATAGCCGCCGCCTTGAAGGCGAAGAAGTTGATAATATTGACGGATGTACCTGGAGTAATGAGGGACGTAAATGACAAAAACAGCCTAATAAAGGAGACGACGTTATCTGAGATCGATGCTCTCTTGAGAGAGAATATCGTTCGGGGTTCCATGATCCCCAAAGTTGAAGCATGCGCCAAGGCGATTGGAGCCGGTGTAAATAGGGCTCATATAATCGATGGCAGGGTGAAACACTCGATTCTGCTCGAGCTTCTAACGGACAAGGGAGTAGGAACGATGGTCAAGGAGGGTTGAGGATAGTAGAGGTAAAAGAGATCGAGCTCAAGGGGCACATCATAGATTCCTTCATCTTGCCGAAGGTCTTCGATACTATAATGGATCTCGACGGCGACTTCAGGGTATTGGTCTTCGAGATAGGAAAGCACAAGACCGATCCCTCCTACGCGCGGATCCTCGTCAAAGGCAAGGACAGGGCCCATCTGGATCAGATCTTGGGGGAGTTGCTCAAGGCCGGTGCGACGATCCCGGAGATCGAGCAGGCGGAGTTGGAGCCCGCACCGAAGGACAAAACCTTGCCGGACAACTTTTACTCGACGACGAATCATCCAACTTATGTACGCATTGCCGAAGACTGGATAAAGATCGAGGGTATAGAGATGGACCTCATTATCGTCGTCGACAGGGATAGGAAAGAGGCGATATGCAAACCCATAAGCGACGTGAAAAAAGGGGACATGATCGTCGTGGGCAAGAAGGGAATCAGAATCGAACCCCCAGAGCGTCCTAGAGAGTACAGCATCTTCGAGTTCATGAAATCCACAGTCTCCTCTGAGAAGCCATCGAAATCCTTAATCAGTCAAATTGCGAAGGAGATCCTCGAAGTAAAGGATAGGGGTGGCAAAATCCTCGTAGTTGCCGGCCCCGCTGTAGTGCATACGGGAGCTTATGAACACCTCGCTAAGATGATCCAAAATGGGATAGTGGACGTTCTATTCGCCGGGAATGCGTTGGCGGTTCACGACATTGAGAATGCCCTATATGGAACTTCTTTGGGTGTAAACTTAAAGACGGGCAGACCGACGGAGGGGGGGCATAGGCACCATCTGTATGCCATAAATGAGGTGATGAAGGCCGGCTCCATCAAAGGACTTATCGACTCGAGGGAAATAACGAAGGGGGTGATGCACGCCTGTATAAAGGGCAATATACCCTTTGTTCTGGCTGGCTCGATAAGGGACGACGGTCCTCTACCGGAAGTGATAACCGACGTCGTAGAAGCCCAGAGGGAGATGAGAAAGCATTTGAAAGGTGTCGAACTCGTGCTCATGCTCTCCACGATGTTGCACTCCATCGCAGTTGGAAATTTGTTGCCCTCTCATGTGAAGACAGTATGTGTCGATATAAATCCGGCCACAGTTACGAAACTGACCGATAGGGGCACCGCACAAGCTTTGGGAGTCGTCACCGATGTCGGCATCTTCTTACCTATGTTGGCAAGAGAGCTTTCGAAGAGGTAGAGAAAGCCAAAATCCAAATTTTGATCGTTCCCCAAATATTTATATTTCAGGCATAATAATCCGAAGAGAAATGCGGCTGTGATCTAGGGGTTATGATCTTGGCCTTCCAAGCCAATTGCCCGGGTTCGAATCCCGGCAGCCGCATCAAAGTATTGAGAGGTTAAAACTTGGCTAAAAGACCCCAATGGGTAAAGGATATCGCGCTGGATAGGATCGAAATCCTGATGCAGAGAGCTGATGACGTGTTCCATGAAGACCGAGAAAGGGCAGATAGGTATGCCGAACTTGCTAGGAAAATCGCAATGCGGCACAACGCGAGAATGCCCAAAAGATGGAAGAGGCGTATCTGTAAAAAGTGCCATGCCTTTCTGAAACCCGGATATAACTGCAGAGTCAGGACAAAGGACGGGAAGATGGTGGTTACGTGCCTCGAATGCGGGAATGTGGCGAGGATGCCCTTTACTGCGGAAAGGAGATTGAGGAGGAGTAAAAATGTTGACGAGGTTAAAAGAGGATTAGAGGTGAGAAAAGGAGGATTGCGATGACGACTGTATACGATGTTTCGGCATCAAAATTGATAGACCAAGCATCCAAGGAATTGAAGAAGTTCAAAGAGGTTTCGCCACCTGACTGGGCGCGCTTCATAAAGACGGGCACGGGCAAGGAGAATCGGCCCGAAAATAAGGATTGGTGGTATGTTAGAGCAGCTTCAGTGTTGAGAAAGATTTATATAAATGGCCCCATCGGGATAAAGAGATTGAGCAAGAGGTATAGTGGCAAGAAGAATAGGGGTCACAAACCAGAAGCTAGAAGGCGCGGCAGCGGCTCCATAACCAAAAGCATAATTAGACAGTTAGAAGCTCTGGGATTTGTAAAGACGACAAAGAGGGGCAGGGCGATCACGCCCCAAGGGGAATCCTTCCTAGACAAGGTATCCCATAAAGTAAGAAAAGACATTCCTGGATTGGATAAGTACTGAGGAAACCTTATGTCCGAAGAGCTGGAAGAGCTGAAGAAACGGAAGTTGGCCGAGCTCCAACAAAGGTTACTGGAGGAAAAAGCTAAGCAGGCGCAGATGGAACGAGTCGAACAACAGATAAGGGCGGCGATCCACCAGATCTTGACCCCCAAGGCGAGGGCGAGGCTTGCAAATGTCAAGATGGCAAGGCCAGAATACGCCAAACAGGTCGAGTTGCTATTGATTCAACTGGCCCAGAGCGGACAACTCAAGAATAAGATCACGGATACCCAGTTGAAAGGGATACTCCAGAAGATCGCGGAGGGGAGCAAGAAGGAGTTCAAGATAAGGAGGGTTTGATGCAAAAAGTCTGTATTCTATATAGCGGCGGTAAAGATGGCTCCCTCGCTTCTTACATCCTCGAAAAGATGGGTTATGACGTTCAGCTGGTAACCGCAAATTTTGGGGTCCTAGATTCTTGGAAATACGCCAAAAAATCTGCAGATGCTCTGGGTTTTGATCACAGAATCCTAAGATTTGAGAAAGATGTGGCGGAGAGGGCTATGGATATCATCGTCAAAGACGGATATCCGAATAATGGAATAAATTACATCCACAAAAGGGTATTGAGTAACGTTGCAGAGGACTTCGAGTTGATTGCCGATGGGACTAGGAAAGACGATAGAGTTCCATGGCTTAATGTAGGAGAGATAAGGAGTCTTGAAGACAGTTCCAACTGCCAATATTTGACCCCTTTAAGGGGGATCGGATACAAGACCATTGATGCGCTCGCTCATGCCCTCTTTGAAATAGAAGAGGGGGAGAGCGAGGATATCCCGAAAGGGGATTATGAGGCCGAGATAAGGGCCCTACTGAAGGAAAGATGTTTAGACCCTGGAAAGTTCTTTCCTTCGCACATACAATCACGAGTGCTGGGCTGGAAAAAAGGCGAACAGAGCTAATCATAATGATTTCAAAGGTTACTCCTCTATATAGCTAGGTTTGAGGTGATGTGATGTCAAAGGTTCATATAGCAAAGAAGATCAGGCTTGGAAAGGCATTGAGGCAAAACCGGCCGGTGCCGATATGGGCCGTGGCCAAGACTATGGGCCGCTTGAGGACACATCCAAAACGAAGATTCTGGCGTAGGAGTAAATTGAAGAGATAGGTGATCGAAGTGGAGAGGATCTATACAATCCCATTAAGGGAAGTCAAAAAAGCTCCTAGGACAAAACGGGCCGTAAAGGCCGTAAGGTACATAAGGAAATTCATAGAGAAACACATGAAGAGCGAGAAGATAATTTTGGATGTCTCCGTCAACGAAAAAGTTTGGGAGAAGGGCATCAAGAATATCCCATCTAAGATCAAGGTAAAGGCGGAAGAGTTGGAAGATGACATCATTATGGTGACGTTGGCTGAGTAGGGATTGGATGATAAAGCGGCTCAACTACGGGAGAAATCCGAACATCGGGGTCTTCATCAAGGCAAACGACAGCGTCGCAATAGTGCCCAAGGGTTGCCCAAAAAGATTTTCATCTGCCTTGGAAAAGTCATTGGAAGTCGAAGTCCATAAGACCAACATAAGTGGCACTTCGCTTATAGGGGCAATGATCGCGATGAACAACAATGGGATAGTTTTACCCAGAAATGCCTTTCATGAGGAAGTCGAGAGGTTCAAGGATATGGATATGAGCGTAGGGGTTCTGGATGACAAATTTACGGCTTTGGGAAATCTAATGGTGATAAATGACAATGGAGGGGTAGTCAGCCCCAACTTTACACGGGAAAGTATCAAGACGATCGAGGATACTTTGGATATAGAAGTAGAAGCCAGAATGATCGCCGGTTTCAGAACCATCGGATCCATAGGCATAGCGACCAATAAAGGAGCCATTATCCACCCGACGGTGAGTGAAGAAGAGTTGGAGTTCGTTGAAAGCACATTGAGGGTATATGTAGATGTCGGGACCATCAATCGAGGAGTGGGATTCGTGAGGACGGGTATCGTCGCAAATTCAAACGGCGCTATAATGGGGGAAGAGACGACCGGTCCAGAGATTGCAAGGATCGAAGATGTGTTGGGTTTCTTGGAGTGAGCCGGCCTATATATTAAATACCGGTAATATTGTATTCTACAAAGGGCGCCATTAAGACTTGGAAGTTGTGGAGGAATGGTCATGGGAATAAAGATATACCGAGTAAAAGGGAAGTTCTTGATGGGAGAGGAGATGCAGGCATTTACCAAGGAGTTTCGTGCTATCTCGGAAGAGAGCGTGATGGAGAAAATCTATACCGATTTGGGGAGCAAACATAAAGTGAAGAGGGGTAAGATAAAGATCGAGGAATTGAAGGAGATAAAACCCGAGGAAGCCGAAGACCCCGCACTCAGGGCGATGTCAGGAGTAAGATGACAATGGCAGAGGACTTAAGGACCCTCGAGGAGTTCGAGCTTTTCAAGGCGCAGATCGAGGCATTAAAGCAGAATCTGGAGTTGATAGATATATCCATTAACGAGTTACAGAAGGTCAGCGAGGGGCTGGGGGTCATAGGGAGTACGAAGGATGGAAGCGAGATTCTCGTACCGATGGGCGCGGACTCCTTCATAAATGCCAAGGTAACAGATACCCAGAATGTCATCATAGGTTTGGGCGCAGGCGTGGCTACCAAGAAAAGCATAGCCGAAGCAAAATCCGACATAGAGAAACGGATAAAGGGGTTGGAGGAGATCAGGAACGATACCAAAGAAAAACTCCAGACCGCCTTGAAAAAGTTCGACGAGCTTACTCCTCGTGTCCAAGAGATCATCTCCAAGATTCAAAAAGAGGGCTAGGCGTGTTCTCTTTACTTCGGGACAAGTTCTCCAAGATCAAGAGCCAGGTGGGGGACAGAGGCCTAGAAGTCGAGAAAGTCGAACCCACAGCCAAGGAGAAGGTCAAAGCCGCCCTTAAGGGCGAGATAGTCCTCGACGAGAAGAAACTGGATGAACTCTTCCGGGATTTTGAACTCGCGTTGCTCAAAGGGGATGTTGCCCTCGAAGCATCGGAAAAGATCGTAGCGGACTTGAAGCAGGAGCTTTATGGCAAGAAGTTCAAAAGGGGTGAAGATCTCGATAAAGTGGTTGAAGGAGCGCTGAAAACTTCCTTAAAAGGAATCCTGATTCCGGTCGAAAAAAACCTAATCGACCTAATTGAGGAGAAGGGTTCCAGACCCTTTATTATAGCCTTTGTCGGGGTTAATGGCACTGGGAAAACCACAACCATTGCAAAGATCGTTCGTTATCTAGAAAGGCACGGATTTAGCAGCGTTCTTGCTGCGAGCGATACCTACAGGGCAGGAGCCATCGATCAACTCGAGAAACACGCGAAAAAGTTGGGGATAAAGATGATCA
Organism: Hydrothermarchaeales archaeon (SeqCode); assembly: GCA_046761145.1. Classification (GTDB taxonomy): domain Archaea; phylum Hydrothermarchaeota; class Hydrothermarchaeia; order Hydrothermarchaeales; family SZUA-236; genus JBHIFP01. The sequence goes on along the minus strand of JBHIFP010000001.1, from coordinate 7,903 downwards.
AACACGAAAAAGGCGCAGACCCCGCTGCCGTCGCCTTCGATGCGATTAAGCACGCAAAGGCCAGAGGAAAAGACGTGGTTCTGATCGACACCGCTGGGAGGATGGAGACCAACATAAACTTGATGGATGAGATGAAGAAGATCGTCAGGGTCTCAAACCCGGATTTGGTGCTATTTATAGGGGATGCTCTGACAGGAAATGCCGCCATCGATCAGGCCCGAAACTTCGACTCTTCAGTTCCGATAGACGGTGTCATCCTAACGAAGGCCGATGCCGATGCAAAAGGGGGGAGTGCGATATCCATCTCCTACATAATCGAGAAACCGATCTTCTTTTTGGGGACGGGGCAAGGTTATGACGACCTCATCGAATTCGACCCAGAGTGGTTTGTAAACGAGTTATTGAAGAGTTGATTTGGCAAAAGAACTTGACAGGCGTAAGAGAAAATAAATCTAGGTGCAAATAAGTGGTGATGATGTTGAGGCAGATCCAACTATCAGAGGAGACCTTCAGGGAGCTCGTGAAGCTCAAAAATCATTGGTCTTTCCAGTATCGAAGGGTCACAAACCCCGAGGTATTAAAGGCCATAGACAAGCTCAAAAAAGAGATATTTGGCTATGGCAACTCTGCATCGGTAGAGGAGCTAGAGCGCATCTCAAAACAGAAGTCACGGGACCAACTGGAGGCTGAGATGGAGCGCTTCTCTAGGGCTTTAAATGAACTTTTGGTATCGGGGCATGATTTCGAGCCAGAATACACGATAGATGCACATATTAAGAATATGTTGAAAGTCATCGATGAAGGCGCGGACGTGCTGACCCCTATCTTCTAGAATCTTCTAGATTTTGGGCGATTTTTTTAAATCCAGGGTATTTTTTCATCGAATTTATTTCCATCAAGATACATTATTCCGTTCATCGCTCCGAAAACTTTATGAATGAGAAGGGAATATGCTGTAGCAAAGTTTATAAAAATGAAACTTGGAGGGATGAAATGACGTACTATATAAAAGGACTGGAATATTTGGGAAGAAATGTTGTGATAAGGGGCGAGGAGAAGAATGTAGAGGCCAAAAGATTTGTAACTCTCGGTACTAGCGAGAGTATGCCTTCTAGAGGAGATGTCATCTCGGCTGCGAGGAGGAACCCAAAGGTGAAGAAAGTTTGGGTCATGAAGATGGAAGGCAACAAGTGGAGCAAAGCGATGGATACTATTGATCTCTAATTCCTTTCTCCCCTTCTTTTTTTTATTTTTATTAGAGCGTCTCTTTTTATTCGTACTTTTGTTAATGTTGCAACATAACATGAGGAATCGAGATGGTATTGGAAAGGCTCGGGGAATCCCTGACAAAGGTCGTAAAAAAGATCACCCTCGCTTCTCTGGTAGATGAGAGGCTGGTAAAAGATGTGGTGAGGGACATACAGAGGGCTTTGCTATCAGCCGATGTCAACGTCAGGTTGGTGATGGAGCTCTCCAAGAAGATCGAGAACCGGGCATTGAAGGAGAAGCCCAAGGCGGGGTTGTCGAAGAAGGAGCACGTCGTTACCATAGTCTACGAAGAACTCGTGAATATGCTCGGCAAGAAGCACGAGCTACGCATCCCCTCCAAGGCAAGGATTATGTTGGTAGGTATCCAAGGCTGCGGGAAGACGACGACCGGAGTTAAGTTGGCAAAATTTTACGCCAAAAGGGGGCTAAAACCCTTTTTGATAGCGGCCGATACTCATAGACCCGCAGCGTATGAACAGATGCGGCAGTTGGCAGAACCCATGAACATAAAAGTTTATGGCGATCCAAAGGATAAGGACCCTCTAAAGATCGTTCGAAATGGTTTGGTAGAAACGAAGAAGAGCGACGTCATCATACTCGACACCGCTGGGAGGCATAAGTCGGAAATGGAGTTATTCGAAGAGATGAAAAACATATCGAAAATCTTCCGGCCAGAAGAGACTTTCTTGGTGATAGATTCAAGTCTCGGTCAAGAAGCAGGTGCCCAAGCCAAGGCTTTCGACGAAGCCATCGGATTGACGGGGGTAATATTGACCAAGTTGGATGGTTCTGCAAAGGGCGGCGGCGCATTGTCGGCTGTGGCAGAGACTTCGTCTCCTATAGTCTTCATCGGGACGGGGGAGGGCATCGACGAGATAGATGCCTTTGATTCGGATAGGTTCGTATCCCGCCTTCTGGGAATGGGGGATTTGGCGAGCTTGATGGAGAGGGCCAAAGAGACGATCGACGAGAAGAAAGCGATGGATGTGCTGAGGGGGGAATTCACGTTAGAAGATCTATATTCACAGATCGAGGCGATTACGAAGATGGGGCCTATCAGCACAATAACTAAGATGATCCCGGGGCTAGGAGCAGCGATGCCCCAAGAGATGTCCCAGATGACCGAGCAGAAGATGAAGAGGTTTCTCGCCATCATGGATTCTATGACCGAGAAGGAGATGAAAAACCCGAAGATCCTCGACTCTTCCCGTCTCCACCGGGTCGCAAAGGGATCCGGCAGCAAGCAAGAGGAAGTAAAGGAACTGATGAATTACTACAAGACGATGAAGAAAGCCCTGAAAGGGCTCAGGAAAGGTAGATTTGGTCGAGGAGTTTTTGCAAAGATGATGAGGCAGATGAGATAGAAAAGATTATAAGCTCGAGCCTCAATATCATTTCAGAAATTGCGGAATATGGTAAAATTTGCAGGTGCTCTGTTTAGTTTTGGCTAGGCATATATCCATTCAAGGTGAATTTCATGGAAAGGTCAAGAGGATCTAGAAGTAGGACGAGAAAGAAGCTCAAAAAGGGGGCTAGAAAGAGGGGTGCGCTCCCCGTAACGAAGGTCGTCCAGGGATTTGAGAGAGGAGATAAGGTACATATCGTGATCGATCCAGGCGTGCAGAAGGGGCAACCCCACCCAAAGTTCCACGGAAAGACGGGTAGCGTAGTTGAGAAGAGGGGCCGTTCTTACTTGGTCGAGATACATGACAAAAATGCCAAAAAGATCCTCATTTCACACCCGGTGCACCTTAAACGACAGAGGTTAGAAGGATGATAGGCAAGAGACTGGTCGAAGAGACACCGATCACCGAAGCTGAGGTGAAGGAGATTCTCGCAAAGAGGGAGAAGGAGAAAGGTGAATTGATCTACGAACAGAGGCTCACATTGGAGCACGTTGGAAAGTTCAGAAAGCTCGACCTAAAATCCGCGAAAAAGTTGGTCGAAGAGTTGATCGAGAGCAACGACAAGATCAAGATTAGGCATGCAGTCAAACTGGCCGACTTACTTCCCCAAGACGAGGGCGATATCAAGGCCATATTTGCAAAAGAGAGATTTGCGTTGCCCAAGGACGAGATAAAAGGGATATTGGGGATCGTTTCCAAGTACGCATAGGGCGGTGATCTTGAATGGGGATGGAAGAATATGCTTTAATTTTGGATTATTTGCGGACAGGACATCCAGAGGATGAGAGGCCCATCTACAAAAGGGAGCCACTGGTCTATGCAGTCGGCGAGAAGTATCTCTCGCTTTTGGAGCTCATTCCGAAAAAAGGAGTAGAACTCGAACCCTATGAGAGGGTGTACATCGGGAAGGAAGAGAGGGACAAGATCGATTACGTAAAGAGGAGAGTGGATTACGATCATCTTACGGCTGCGGCCAAGTCGGAGCTACCCTATGTGGTCGAAAAGATCGTAGAGGGGAGCGAAAAGAGGTTCGTCGACTTCTTCAACGAGTCCCAACCCATAAGCACGAGGCTACACCAGATAGAGCTTCTGCCCGGCATAGGCAACAAACTGATGTGGGAAATCCTGAACGAGAGGAAAAAGAAGCCCTTCGAGAGCTTCGCCGATATCGCCAAGAGGATAAAGGCACTCCCCAATCCGAAGAAAGTGATAGTCAAGAGGATCATCTTGGAACTCGAAGGCGGCAAAACTCTGGGAAAGGGCAAGTACAAATTGTTTACTTCCCCTCCAGCCGAGAAGGAGGAGCCCAAACCCAAGAGGAGGTTTAGGTAATCTCAAGGACTGCCTACCTAGACCGACGATCGACCGCAAAAGTTATATTTTTTGAGTGAGAATCCTGTCTACCCGCCTTAACTCAGTCTGGTTAGAGTGGCCGGCTGTAGACCGGCTTGTCCCCGGTTCAAATCCGGGAGGCGGGACTTCACAAATAGGTAGACCCGTTTCTCTGAAGCGGTATAGGACTTCTAAGCGAATATTTTTATAGACAAAAGCACAAAATATATTGTGGAGATAAAGGGAATCAAGGTTCCAACTAAACGAGGCAAGTGGGATGGATACGGGAGAGGAAATCGAGCATCTGAAAGGTGTTGGTAGCATTATAGATGATATCGACATACCCCTTCACGTCATCGACAGAGATTTTAGGGTAGTGGAGTGGAACAAGGCGATGGAGGAATTTAGCGGAGGGGTAAAGAGGGAGGATATAGCGGGCAAGACCCTCTTTGATGGATCCCCTTGGCTGAGAGATGTCGTGAGGGATGAAGAATACGAGAAGGCCTTCGAAACGGGGAAGCCCTCCTCCACCATAGAGAGGAGAGAGTATCGTAACAAGGAGGTATACACCGATACTCGACTGATACCGATCAAAGATCAAGACGGCGATGTGGTGAAGGTGCTAACTCTCCTCTACGATATCACGGAAAGGAAAGATTTGGAAGGAGAATTGAAGGATCACATTAAACAACTCGAGCACTCCAACAAACTAAAAGAGCTCTTCACAGACATATTGAGGCACGACCTTTTAACGCCTCTCTGCATTATCCAGAATCTGGCGGAGCTGATGATAGACTCCGATTCTCCTGAGGAGGTGGAAGGGGGATTACAGATGATAAGGAGAAATGCGATGGAGATGCAGAGGATGGTCCACGACGCTACCAAATATGCGAGGTTAGAGAGCATCGACGAATTCGATCTGGAGAGGGGAGATTTATCCGGAATAATCGCGGAGGCCATCGATAGATTGCAGAGTTACGCAGAAGCAAAGGGGATAGAGATCGAAAATAACGTCGAGGGGGAATTTCTCGCCTCTCTCAATCCCCTCATCGAAGATGTATTCGCAAATCTTCTCTCCAATGCGATAAAGTACAGCCCCTCACATAGCAGGGTGGTCGTCGGTATCGACGATGGTGGCGAAAACTGGAGGACGATGGTCAAGGACTTTGGAGGGGGAATACCAGATGAATATAAAAAGAATATCTTCCATCGCTTTGAAAGGGTGGATAAGGGCGGGGTGAAAGGAGTGGGTCTGGGCCTTGCGATAGCGAAGAGGATAGTCGAACTCCACAAGGGCGAGATATGGGTCGAGGATAACCCGGAAGGGGGCAGTATATTCTACTTTACTCTACCCAAAGCGGTGCGATGAATATTCAGAGTTTCGAATATTGTTGGATTTGGAAATCCCAGATTATTGACATAAATGCATAATCCGCTCTAGTCTCCAGCTGAGTGCCCCTTTCGTGTCTTGTTCTTTAAAAGATGTTAACCAAGGGCAAGATCTCGTGATTTGGCCATATTTGCTTGGGCATAATTATTTTATATGTGAATGTACATTAATTGATACTTGACTTAAGAAAGAGAAACGAGCTATGATCAAAAATTTGGAGACTATCATTTGAGATTTGCTCGAGAAAAGGAGGACGGAATAGACAATGGTAGAGTTGATGATTGTCGACGATGACCCCGGTATGAGGTTCATGGTCAGGAAGATCTTGACGAAAGAGGGATACGAGGTCACTGAAGCGGATAGCGGTGAGGAGGCCCTGGAGAAGCTCAAAGTGGAGAGGCCGGATCTCATCCTCCTCGATATAATGATGCCCGGCATCGATGGCTGGGAGGTCTGCAGGAAGATCAAAGATGATGATGAACTGAAGACCATTCCGGTGGTGATGTTCACCGTCAGGGGTTCCGATCAGGACAAATCGAAGAGTTTTCAAGAATCCGGCGCCGACGCCCACATAACAAAGCCCATAATTAGGGAGAAGTTTTTGAGTACCGTAGAATGGGTCTTGAAGAACTTCCCCAAAGAAGCAGAGGTGGGAGGATGAAAGAGTTATTCCCCCAGAAATACACCGTCCTGCTCCATGGGCCCCCTGGAGTGGGAAAGTTCGAGTACTGCTTGGATTTGATTTGCTACTATCTCCAGAAGGGGGAGAAGGTGATATACATAACCACCGAGCATAGCCCTGAGGAAATAAAAAACAGGGCCATGGGTTATGGGTGCGATCTGGCCCAGTACGAGAACGAGACCCTCCTCTTCATCGACTGCTATTCCTGGTCGGTCGGCGCTCGATACGAGAAGGGCCTGAACATAAGTAGCCCGGCAAACCTGAGTGAGATAAACGTGACTCTAGAGAAGGCGGTCAACACCCTGAAGAAGCCCGTGCGCATCGTCTTCGAATCATTATCCCCCCTATTCCTGTACAACCCCCCCAATGTCATGACAAAGTTCTACCAGGGGTTGAACACCAGGGCGAAGATGGATTATGGCTTCATCCTCTGCACACTACAGGAAGATGTCCACGACCCAGCCATCGTCAACACTCTCATATATATCACAGATGGTTTTTTGGAGATGGAGTTCTTGGATGAGGGGGGCCTGAAGAGGCGGATGAGGGCGCACCACTTGAAAGGGATCGATTACAAGGCAGAGTGGATCGCCTTTGAGTTGACCGAAAAGGGATTCGTCTTGAAGACCTAGAGAATCTTTCTAAGCCCTCATGAGGACGTTCATTCTTCCAAAAACCCGTTTATAGCCCGTCATGGTTTCATGTCTTCGGTCGATCCTATGGGCACTCTGCATACTCTCCTATCCATTTCAAAATGGAAACGGGGGATACCCCGACTTGTAGGTCGATGGCCTCTTCTGTTACCTCCGGCTTAAATCTCAGCCCATGAAAACCGTCTTGGGGTGAACTCCCCTCGCACTCCTTGCATCAGTACGATTCCTGAATCTATGATTTGACTTGGGGGGATTTGATATATAAGGAGCAAGATATCAACAGTGCTATTGTCCGATCTCCTCGAAGACCCTCTGTGTAGGATATACCACGATCCCTTCCCCACTATTGATCTCCATAAAAACCACCTTCTTTTGGAATTTTGCCCCCCTCATCTTCAGTATCTCTACTGCGCTTTCCCTTATACCTCCTTTTCTTACATTGTACATCAATATCACGCCGTCTGCCAGAAACTCCTCGATACCGCTCCTAGTCAATCTACGTGGACGATCTGGTTCTGTTTCTGATATAAAAAAGGATGTCGCGCCCAAACTTTCGAAATATTTGAATAAGTGCTCCACATATATCCTGTAGCTTTCTTCCCTCCCAACGAAAGGTGCAGCGATGGCGGATAAGGAATCCACGGCGATCCTATCTGGTTTGAACCCTTCGGGGAGTACCATGGGCGTGGCCTCTATCAACAATTCCCTTTTTGCCTTTTCCAACAATGCCTCGACTACCCTAGTGATCTCAAATGGATCGTATTGCCTGATGACCAACAGACCTTTCTCCTCGAGCTCTTCGGGATTCCACCCAAAATCGTGCATGTGCTTTCTCAATCTTTCTGGGGATTCTTCGAAGGTCATGTATAGACACTTCTCTCCTTGAGTGGCTCCATAATTCAAGGTTTGAAGGCAAAGGATGGTTTTTCCGCTACCGGGTCCGCCAGCGATCAGATTGGCTGTTCCTTTTGGGATTCCCTTTTCGAGCAGACTGTCGAGGCCAGGTATCCCTATTTTTATCCACTCATCTTCGGCAGGAATTTTGGATTCCTTAACTTTTTCAGGTGTCTTCTCTCTCGCCATATTTACAATCCTACCCTCTTCTCGAATCTTTTTCTTGAACTTTGTCTTTCTTTATTATAAGTTTTTCTCTCCTCGGACCGTCAACTTA